>JBAXET010000006.1:0-51910 GCA_037140275.1 Ferruginibacter sp.
CCTTATTGTTCATTGTTTATTATTAATTGTTCATTTTTAAATGCTAATTGCCCTAAGGATATAATCATACACCCAGCTCAGTAAACCCGTAAACACCACACCGGCAGCACAAATAAACAACCCCAGTTTGGTTGCAGGATGTACTGCTATTTTATCAATCGGCTGTTCTGCCTTATCCATAAATACCGAACGGATAACCCTTAAATAATAATACAGGGATACGATCATATTTAAAGCAGCAAAAATAATAAAAGGATAAGTAGCCGTTGATGCTCCGGAACCTATTAAAAACAGTTTTCCAAAAAAGCCTGCAGTAGGAGGAATACCTGCTAAAGAAAATAATGCAATGGCCAATACCCAGCTGAGTAATGGATTAGACGCATACAAACCTTTATAATCTTCAATTCGTACTTTGCCGGTATTTTCTTCAATGGCACTGGCCACACCAAATGCTGCCAGATTGCTGAAAATATAGATGAGTACAAAATAGATTACAGCAGCAGAACCCTGTGTGGATTTACTACTAATGCCCAACAAAATAAAGCCCACCTGAGCTATAGAAGAAAATGCAAGAAAGCGTTTGATGTTTTGTTGTCTTAACGCAAATAAATTACCCATCAGCATCGTTGCCATGGATAAAGCCATAATCATGGCGTACCACATGGTATGCATGGGTTCAAATACTTTATACAAAGTAGTAATAAACACAAATGCTATAGCGCCTTTAGAAATTACCGATAAAAATGAAGTTACTGCAACAGGAGAACCTTCATATACATCTGCCGTCCATAAATGAAATGGCACAATAGATAATTTAAATGCGAATGCAGTAAATAAAAATACAAATGCCAGTATCTGTAAAGTATTGCCATTTAGCGCTCCGGGTAATGCATCAAAACTGATGGTGCCTGTAGTACCGTAAACCAATGAAATACCAAACAATAAAATGCCTGAAGAAAAAGCAGAAGAGAGAATCATCTTCATTGCTGCCTCAGAAGATATTCTTTTATTCAAATCGAAATTAGACATTGCTGCCACAGGTATTGTAGCCAACTCCAATGATAAATAAAACATTAAGAAATTGCCGCTCGATAATAAGAGGAACATACCCAGTAGGGCAGATAACATCAAAATAAAAAACTCCGCTAAATTGTCTGATTTTTTAAACCATTCAGCAAACAGCAATGATATTAAATATACCCCCAGATTTAAAATACTTTTCTGTAAAGCTATCGTACTGTTGGTACGGTACATGGTGTCAAATAAACTGCTGTCGGAAATATAAAAGAACCCCGCAATAAAATTCAGGAGTAATAATACCTGTACCAGTTGCAGCAGGCTTTCATTTTTTAGTCCCTTACTTATTTTGATCAGCAGCAATAAAAAGATAATGCCGGAGAGCAGCAGTTCGGATTTCAATATGGTAAAAAACTCGTTCATCTATTGTAATTTATTTTACTGCCTGTAATTTTTGAATAATGATTTCTGCACTTGGGCCTACAAGATGGTTTAACCAATATGGTGCAATACCAATGGCAAGTATTCCCCCTAATAAAATAATGGCTGCAAATTTTTCATTCCATTTAGCATCAGTAAGATTAGAAAATTCTGCCTTAATTGGTCCCATTGCCGTTTGCCCCACTGCCCTTAAAATATAAACTGCGGTAACCACAATACTTAAACAGGCTACAATAGTGGCAACCCTATGGAAAGTATCGGGCTTTTCCCAAGAACCCATAAATACGGTCATCTCTGCAACAAAACCACTCAATCCCGGTAAACCTAATGAACATAAGCCCACAATAAATAAGAGGGAAGAAATAAATGGAATAGACTTTAATAAACCGCCCATCTCATTCACCTGTCGGGTATGGGTACGTTCATATATCATTCCAATAACAGCAAAGAAAAGGGCTGTCATTAAACCGTGACTCACCATTTGCATTACAGCACCCGTAATGGCTGTTTTGGTTAACATTCCAATACCCAGTAATACAAATCCGCAATGGCTTACCGAAGAGTAGGCGTTAATATATTTCAAATCCTTCTGCATCATCGTGGCAAAGGCACCGTATAAGATGGCTATGGAAGACAATACAATTATTATATTGGCATATTCTTTAGCGCCATCCGGCATTAAATAAGTAGCTATTCTTAAACAACCATATCCGCCTAATTTCATTGATATACCTGCCAGGAACATCGATCCGGCTGTTGGTGCAGATGAGTGACCATCGGGTACCCAGGTATGAAATGGAAACAATGCGGTGAATACACCAAAGCCTACAAATAATAAGGGGAAGCATATTAATTGTACCGATTTAGGAATATTCATTCCTGCCAGTTGAACCAGATCAAATGTTTTTCCAGAACCAAAATATATTCCCAGCATACCTACTAAAACCAGTGCTGAACCACCCATTAATAATAAAGCCAGTTTATTGGCTGCATATTCTTTTTTACCACTGCCCCAAATGCCGATCAATAAGTATTTAGGAATTACGGCAACTTCTAAAAAGAAGAAGAGGATAAACAAATCCAAAGAAATAAAGAATCCATATGCACCAATGCTTAATAATAGGAGCAGGAAATAAAACTCCTTAGTCATCTTTTCTACATTCCACGAAACCAGCACTCCTGCTATCACCACAAAAGAAGTTAATAATATCATGGCAACAGAAATACCATCCACACCAATATGAAAACTGATATTCCAGGAAGGAAACCAGTTGTATTGCTGCTCAAACAGCATTTGCGCTGTTTTGCCTGCTGTTCTTGCAGTATTGTAGGCGAAAAGTAAAACTGCTGCAGCCGCTAATTGCACTGCTGCGCCAAACAATGATGTCCATCTTACTGATTGTTTATTGGGCATAACCAATACCGCAACTGCAGTAACTAATGGGATCAATATGAGTAATAATAAATTCATCGTAATAATATTTTTAACCGCATCACATTTTATTCCATAAATAGATAAAGAACCCAGCTAATCCAATTGCCCCTGTTAAAAAGTAAATGGCATATTGCTGAACTTTACCTGTTTGTAATCCTTTTATTTTTTCTGATATTAATTGCATGGTACTGCCTGTTGCATTCACCATGCCATCCACCACATTCTTATCAAACCATGCTGCAGGTCGTCCAATAAAATTGAAAATTATTTTTTTAGTGATGAAGAGATACAATTCATCAATATAAAATTTATGATAAGCCGCTTTATACAAACCACTTAATGAAGCCGCCATCTTATCCGGTGCTGCATTTTGTTTTTTATACATTACAAAAGCAATAATAATTCCTGCCAATCCTAATGCTACCGGAGCAATAGAGAATTGCATATGAAATTCACTGGGTAATACTTTACCATCTGAGCTTACAAAATTTCCGAAAGGAATGAAGCCTGCTGCAGCAGCACCAACAGCTAATAAAATTAATGGCAGCATCATTGCAAAACCACCTTCGCCATGATGTTCCCCGTGAGGATGGTATTCTTTGTTCCAAAAAATACTGAAGTATAAACGGAACATATAAAAGGCAGTTAATCCTGATGTGATTAATGCGATATAGTAAATGGTGATATTATGGTGATAGGCAGCGAGTAATATTTCTTCTTTACTGAAGAAGCCTGCAAATGGAGGCACACCCGAAATGGCCAGACAGGCAATTAAGAAAGTGATATGCGTAATGGGCAAGAATTTCCTTAAACCACCCATATCTTTCATATCGTTGCTGTGCACAAAATGTATTACCGCACCGGCACCAAGGAATAATAATGCTTTAAATAAAGCATGTGTAAACAGGTGGAACATAGAAGCGGTATAACCCAGTCCTTCTTCGCCACCATATTTAGAAACACCCAGCGCAAACATCATAAAGCCAATCTGGCTCATGGTAGAAAATGCCAGCACCCTTTTGATATCTGTTTGTGTACAGGCAATTACTGCAGCAATAATAGCTGATACTGCACCCACATAGCCTACAGTTTGTAATGCTTCGGGTGCCGATAAAGCAAATACCGGAAATAATCTTGCTACTAAAAACACACCAGCAACCACCATGGTAGCAGCATGGATCAAAGCTGAAACAGGAGTGGGACCTTCCATGGCATCGGGTAACCATATATGTAAGGGGAACATCGCACTTTTACCTGCGCCACCAATAAACACTAAAATCATTCCCCAGGTTAAAGCCGACATACCCAAAAAAGAAGATGCCACAATTGTTTTTAATTCTGTTGATTCAGGAGATGTTAATCTGGTGATCATTGTGGTAAAGTCCAATGTGCCGGAGTAAAAAGACAGAATTAATATGCCAATTAAAAAACCTACATCTGCAAACCGGGTTACAATAAAAGCTTTTTTACAAGCCGCTACTGCACTTGGTTTGTCGAAATAATATCCAATTAATAAGAAGGAAGAAACACCCACCAGTTCCCAAAAAATATAGATCTGAAAAATATTGGAGGCCACCACCAATCCTAACATAGAAAAAGTAAACAGTCCTAAAAAAGCATAATAAGTTGGAAAGCGTTCTTCACCCTTCATGTAAGCCAGACTGTAAATATGTACCATCAGCGAAACAAAAGTTACTACCACCAGCATCATTGCAGTAATAGGATCGAGCAAAATGCCCATATCTATTGAAACGCCTTTTGAAAATTCGAGCCAGGTATATTTTAAAACTATAATTTTTTCATATGCACCATCAGCAGATTTAGGATACTCGAAAAAATATTCATAGGCGGCAAATACAGCCAGCCCTGCTGCAATCAGCATCAGGGTAGTGGCAATAATACCGGAAGAATTTTTAAAAAAACTTCTGCCAAATAAACCCAGCATTACAAATGCTGCCAGTGGCAATAAAGGAATCAGTGCTATGTAAGTTGCGTTGGTCATTGGGCCTCACCCTCGTTCCCTCTCCAAAAGAGAGGGAGGCCGGGCTTTTGTTTTTTAATTAATTATTTATAATTAAGCATTTCAACATTTGTGCTTTTTTCATCTTCGCTAAAATCGCCTCCATTTCCATCCGCCCATTGGCGGAGAGATAGAGGGGCCTAATATTTCATTTCTTCTGCTTGTTCCACATCAATAGAATGGTGGCTGCGGTATAAATTGATGATGATGGCTATTGCAACAGCAGCTTCGGCAGCAGCAATGGCAATTACAAAAATGGTAAAGAATAAACCATCTAATTTATCGGGCCACAGGTATTTATTGAATGCTATAAAATTCAGATTAACGCTGTTTAAAATCAGCTCCACACTCATCAGCATGGTAATTAAATTTCTTCTGGTAAAGAAACCGTATGCCCCAATAAAAAATAATGCGGTGCTGATAAATAATATTTGATATAGTCCGGGTTGCATCATGTTGTTTCTGGTTTAGATCTTAATGCAATAACAATACAGCCGATTAATGCGGCCAGTAATAAAATACTCACTACTTCAAAAGGCAGGGAATAACCGCCATCATCTACACCCAGCATTTGTGTACCGATATTAACAACAGTAGGAGGAAGCGCTTCTTCGGAAGATGCATTAAAATTATGTTTCAGCACCTGTGTCATAATCAGCGCAAAGCCGCAGAATGCTGCTAAGGCAGAAAATATCTGGCGCCCTATTTTGGGTTTGGCTAATTTTTCTCCCGCCTGCTGGGTTAAAAATATAGAGAAGATAATGAGTACTGTTATACCACCAACATATACCACAATTTGTACGGCGGCAATAAATTCATATTGCATCCAAAAATACAAACCGGCAATACCTATTAGTGAAAATAACAGAAAGATGGCCGATCTGAAAATCTGCCTGGTGGTAACAGCAAGCAAGCCACTTCCTAAAGTAAGTGCTGCAAGCAAATAAAATATTATTGTAGAACCGTTCATTTTTTATTTTTTAGTGATGCAACTTTATTATTTCATTGCACGTCAAAAACTATCAACTATCAACTATCAACTATCAACTATCAACTATCAACTAATCACTCCACTCCATCCATAATCTTCGACCCCGGATTATTCAGCACTTTGGTCAGCAGACTTCTGTCGAAAACACTGTGTTCAAATGTAGGAGCCATTTTGATTGCATCAGAAGGGCAGGCCGTTATACATAAATTGCACATGGTACACAATTCCAGGTGATACACTAATTTATCAATGGCTTTTTTCTTTTTACCTTCGGGAGTAATATCAAATTTGGTTACTACTTTAATAGTGCCGTTAGGACAAGCCAGTTCGCATGCAGTACATCCGGTACAACGATGTTCATTTTTTTCGTCGTGCGGCATTACCACTTCACCTTTAAAGCGTTCGGCCATTACCAGTGTATCCCTGTTATCGGGATATTGCTCTGTGATGATTTCTTTATGATGCGTAAAATAATAGCCGGTACGTTTTAAACCAATGGCCAGTGATTTCAATGCACCAAAAACTTCTTTTATATAATTTACTATAAACATATTGACCTCTCCCTCGTTCCCTCTCCCAAAGAGAGGGAGGCCGGGCTTTTAATTTTTATTCAACATTTGTAATTAAGCATTTCAACAAATTTTCGCCTCTCGTCTTTACTCATAAATTTTAATCTTCGCTTCGGTTTTCTCCATTTACCTCCCCTTTGGGGGGAGGATAGGTGGGGCCTAAAAATGCCATTTCAAAATTGCCATTGCTGTTACCAATAATATATTGAACATGCTGATGGGTAATAAATATTTCCATTCTAAATTTAATAACTGGTCAATACGCAGGCGGGGGAATGTCCACCTGAACCACATGATCAGAAATATCAAAAAGAAAGTCTTTCCAAAGAACCAGATACTGGAAGGAATATAATCCATTGCATGATTAAATACTTCCCAATGCCCTATGTGAAATGGCATCCAGCCACCCAAAAATATAGTAGCACCAATGGCACATACAACAAATACATTGATATATTCTGCCAGAAAGAACAAGGCAAATTTCATCCCTGAATATTCAGTATGGAAACCTGCGGTTAATTCACTCTCAGCTTCTGCCAGATCAAACGGAGCCCGGTTGGTTTCGGCAGTAACTGCAATGATGAATATGATAAAAGCAATGATCACCGGAATATGTCCTTTAAAAATCCACCAGCCATCGGCCTGAGAAACTACAATATCATTTAAATTTAAACTGCCGGTTAATACCACTATTGCCAATACAGACAAGCCGGCAGATAATTCATAACTCACAATTTGAGCGCCGCTGCGCATGGCACCCATCAACGAATATTTATTATTACTTGCCCACCCGGCCATTAAAATACCTATTACTGAAACTGAAGAAATAGCTGATATATACAATACACCTATATTCATATCCCAAATGGCCAGGTCTTTTGCAAAAGTGATTGGCGCCAGTAATAACATGGCCACCATCATGGCGATATAAGGAGCGAGGTTGAATAAAAATTTATCAGAGCCAGCAGGTGTCATCCCTTCCTTTACCAATAATTTTACAGTATCGGCTAAAGATTGTAATAATCCCTGCGGACCAACGCGGTTTGGTCCAAGACGAATCTGGATCCATGCTGCCACTCTTCTTTCCATCAGCACCAGCACCAATCCCAAAACAGCAAATAAACCAATGGCACAAACACCAATGATCACCATTTCAAAAACCAGTGTCCAGGTTGGATTGAATGTTTGATTCAACCACTTGTCAATTTCGATCGCTATGTTAGATAAACTCGGCATGTTATTTAGCCCCTCCGCCCCTAAAGGGGAACTTGATTACGGAGAAGATTGTGTTTTATATTTTACTTACAATATTTCTTTTTTCAACTTTATCGGCGTCGCACTCTTGTACATTATATCCTTAATCACCTACTTAAATTCATATTCCTTTTCAAATAATTTCACTCCGGGTTCCCTTTTAGGGCGCGGGGGCTCTATCGGTCTATATCCGGTATCACCAAATCTAAAGTTCCCATCATTGCTACCAGATCTCCCAGCTTGCTTCCTCTTGCCATATGATCTAATGCAGAAAGGTTGGAAAATCCGGGTGAACGGTATTTAATTCTATACGGTGTCATACCACCTTCGCTCACTATATACACTCCAAACTCACCACGTGCAGTTTCTACCTTAGTATAAAACTCTCCTTTAGGTAATTTTATAACAGCTTTAGTTTTAGCCTGAAAATCTCCTTCGGCAATATTGTCAATTAACTGTTCTATTATTTTTATAGATTGATTCATCTCTCTTATCCTCACCATATATCTTGCAAATGAATCACCTGCTGTTTCAAGTACTTCTTCAAAATCAAGTTTGTTGTAAATCTCATAAGGATATACTTTTCTTACATCACAGCTTACACCGCTTCCTCTTGCAGCAGGGCCGCTAACGCCATAAGAAATGGCATCTGCAGCGGATAAATATCCCACACCTTTCATCCTGTTTTGGAAAATGATATTACCGGTAACTAATTCAGCATATTCATCAATTTTCCTTTTGTATAATTCAATAAAAGCCTTTACTTTTCTTTGAAAATCCGGATGCAGTTCCTGCATCACACCACCTGGTACTGCATAGTTCATGGTTAATCTGGCACCACAGGTATCTTCCATAATTTCATTAATAGCTTCTCTTTCTCTAAAAGCGTGAAAGAAAGGAGTGAAGGCGCCCAGATCCATTGCCATTGCACCCCACCATAATTCATGTGAAGCAATTCTTGTTAATTCATCCATCAAAACTCTTATCACCTGTGCTCTTGCTGGCACTTCAATCTGCATAGCTTTTTCAACACACAATGCACAAGCATGATTGTTGATGTGAGAGGAGAGGTAATCCATACGGCTGGTTACATAAATAAACTGACGGTAATTAAGGCTCTCCGTCATTTTTTCTATGGAGCGATGGATATAACCTAAATGCGGTTCTACCTTTTTTATAGTTTCACCATTAAGCGTAATTACCAAATGCAACACACCATGTGTGGCAGGATGCTGTGGACCTACGTTAATGATTAAGTCACCATCTGATGTTGTACCTATTTCTTCAACCATAAGAATTTTGAACAGGGAACAAGGAATGTTGAATTTCAATCGGAACGCATAGTTCATTTTTCTGCATTCCTTATTCCATGTTCTTTATTTTATTAAAGTTTGATCATGTTTATCGGGTCTTCAAAATCTTTAAGCAGCGGGTTCTTTCCTTCCCATCCATCAGGTAAAATCAACAGCCTCAGATCAGGATGATTCAGGAATTTTACACCAAACATTTCATATACTTCCCGCTCATGAAAATCTGCTGTACGCCATATATGGCAAACAGTTTCAATTTCAGGTGCTGCTTTTTCCAATTTGCATTTCACCACAATATTGTGACGGAATTTTGTGGAAGACAGGTGGTATACCATTGTGAGATGTGTCTTCCAGTCTACACAGGTAAGGCAGAATAAATAATCGAACTGCAACTCGGCATCATTGCGCAATTGCGTTGCAAAAGCCAGCCATTCATCAGGTGATGCAGTAATATTTAACCATTCGCCGCCTTCTTCAAAAGTGGCAGCAGGAATTAATGCTGCAATTTTAATTTTCAACTCTTCAGTACTCATAATGATTCTTTGCCTGATTGTATTTGTTCTTTGGTTAAACCACTTTTTATTTTATCCTGTAAACTTATCAAAGCATGCAGTAATGCTTCTGGTCTGGGTGGACAGCCGGCAACATAAACATCTACCGGTATCACATGATCGGCACCTTTTACAACGGAATAAGTATTATAGAAAAATGGTCCGCCGCTGATTGCGCAGGCGCCCATAGCAATTACATATTTGGGATCGCCCATCTGATCGTATAATCTTTTTAATACCGGTGCCATTTTATTAACAATTGTACCCGCAATAATGATTACGTCGGCCTGACGGGGGGAGGCACGTGCCACTTCAAACCCGAAACGGGAAAAATCGTATTTAGCGCCTGCTACTGCCATATACTCGATACCGCAGCAACTGGTGGCAAAAGTTAAAGGCCATAATGAATTTGAACGTGCCCAATTGATCAGGTCATCCAGTTTGCTTAACACCACGCCACCACCAGGGGTTTCGTGTATCTGTCCCGGAAATTCACCTGTTATTTGTTGTTGTTCACCCATTTTTTACTGTCGAATTTTTTAATGTAGAATATCAAATGTAAATACTGTTGTTATATACTTCTGATACTTTAAACTGTAATTACATTCGAAATTTTATATTCGATATTTACCATTTTAAATCCATTTCAATGCGCCTTTTTTATGCGCATATAAAAATCCCATAAATAATATTACAAAGAAAATAACAATCTCAATTAAAGCGAGCCAGCCTACTGCCTTGGCTACAACTGCCCAAGGGTAAAGAAATACCAGTTCCACATCAAAAACTAAAAAGATCAGTGCAAATAAATAATACCCCACATTTAACTGTACCCATGTTTTTCCGGTAGTGGGTATACCACATTCGTATGGTTCACCTTTTTGAGGATTGGTAGTGGCTTTGGTTACCAGTTTGGCAATCAAAATAGCGAAGCAGGAAAATGCCAGCGCTGCAAGAATCAAAATAATCATGGAAGATGCACCCATAATTGTCAGTTTTTTTAAGACGGTTGAAGGTAGCGCTAAAATTGATTACAACAACCTCAAAGTTGTCATTTTTTTCACCAAAATGACCACAATCATCTTGATAAATTTATTATCTGACATTAATCATCCACACAAATTAATGATGAAATGTTTTTAATTGATTTTAAAAAAGACTAACTTACGATAGCATCATTAAAAAGAATAATTTCTTTTCATTTTTGTTTATTACCATTACTGCATAAAATTTGTTTATGAAAAAAGTATCAAACATTTTAAAAAGAAAAGGGAATAATGTTATTACCATTTCTCCCGAAATTACCGTGCTTGACGCCATTAAAGAAATGGCAGAAAAAAATATTGGTTCAATTGTGGTAATGGAACATGGCGAATATATTGGTTTGGTAACTGAAAGAGATTATGCACGTAAAGTGGTGCTTAAAGGGAAATCATCCACCAGTACTTATGTAAAAGAGATCATGACCACCGGGCTTCCGAGGATAACGCCTGATAACTCAATAGATACCTGTATGCAAATCATGAGTGAGAATAATATCCGTTACCTGCCTGTTTTCGAAAACGACCAGCTGGCGGGCATCATTTCCATTAATGATGTGATTAAGGAAACTATACTTACCCAAAAAGACATGATTGAGCACCTGCAAAATTATATCCATTCCTGACAGTCTCTGTATAAGCCGTTTTAAGTTGTATTTTTGTACTACATGAAGCACTTAAGATCACTACGTAAATATTTATGGAAATACCGTTGGCTTTTTTTACTGGGAATACTATTTGTAGTACTCACTAATTATTTCAGAATTTTGTCGCCACAGCTAACCGGCTATGTGGTGAATACCGTGGTACATGCTGTTAAGACTGATACTAATTCCGGCGGGGCGGCAGTTGATGCAGATAAGAACTATGATATTTTGGTACAACTTGCTATAAACTGGTTTGCAACCAATCATTATAATAAGATATTACTGGCCGGAATTACTTTACTGGTACTGGCATTGATCAGCGGACTCTTTATGTTTTTAATGCGGCAAACAATTATCGTAATGAGCCGGCATATTGAGTTTGAACAAAAAAATGAGATCTATTCCCATTATCAAATGCTGGATACCAATTTTTATAAAACACACAGTACCGGTGATATGATGAACCGGATAGCCGAAGATGTGAGCAGGGTAAGGATGTATACCGGACCGGCCATCATGTATTTTATTAACCTTGCAGCTGTTATTGGATTTAGTGTGTTTTTTATGCTGAAAGCCAGTCCTAAACTAACTATTGTAGCGTTGGCACCATTGCCTTTATTAGCCATCACTATTTATTTTGTAAATACTATCATCAACCGCAAAAGCGAAAAGATACAATCCCTGCTCAGTGATTTAACCACTAATGCTCAGGAATCTTTCTCCGGTATAAGAGTCATCAAATCTTATGTACAGGAAAAAGCCATGCTGGGCTTTTTTAAAAATAACAGTGAATCATACCGTAAAAATGCCTTGAGTCTGGCCAAAACTGAAGCCATTTATTTCCCCAGTATGGCCTTACTGATTGGCCTTAGTACACTCATCACCATAATGGTGGGCAGTCTGGATGTGATCAATCATCCAGAAACAACCTCTGTTGGTACCATTGCCGAATTTGTAATGTATATTCAGATGCTTACCTTTCCGGTGAGTGCAATTGGCTGGACGGCCAGTATGATCCAGCGGGCTGCAGCTTCGCAAAAAAGGATCAATGAATTTTTGAATACTCAGCCTACGGTACAGAATGCAGTTGATGCTGTAAAACCGGTATTGCAGGGGAATATTGAATTTTCAAATGTTGATTTCACTTATCCGCATACCGGCATACATGCGTTGAAACAGTTTTCGTTACAAATTAATAAGGGAGAAAAAATTGCCATTATTGGCAGAACCGGATCAGGCAAAACCACTATAGCCCAATTATTACTGCGCTTTTATGATCCGCAACAAGGGCAAATCACTTATGATGGAGTACCGGTTAATACCATTAATATGCATTCTCTGAGGGAACAGCTGAGCTATGTACCGCAGGATGTTTTTTTATTCAGCGAATCGGTAAGCAATAATATCCGTTTTGGAATGCAACATGCCGATCAGGATAAAATAGTGGCAGCAGCCCGGCAGGCCAGCGTACACAAAGAAATTGAGCGGTTCAGTGAGCAATACGATACTATGATAGGAGAGCGGGGCGTTACCCTCAGCGGCGGTCAAAAACAACGGATTTCCATAGCCAGGGCTTTGATAAAAGATCCTCAGATTGTAATATTTGACGACTGCCTAAGTGCTGTAGATGCCCGTACCGAAAAAGAAATCATTGAAAATCTGTACAGTTACCTGCAAAATAAAACGGCCATCATCATTACCCACCGTATATTTTCATTGTTTAAATTTGATAAAATCATTTTACTGGAAGAGGGAAAGATTGCAGAACAGGGTACGCACGAAGCATTACTCAGGCAGAATGGCCTGTATGCCGAAATGTACCAGCGGCAACAGACAGAACACGAATAGTTGGGCCATGCCGGTTTTGGAAGATAATATAATAAATACAGTTATATTTTGTGGATTCAAAAACAATTTTATCTTTGCCATGCCCAAAGTAGGGTAATCGTTAAAAATTAAAATATTTACACAGTGGCGTACGAAAACAACGACAAAAAAATGGAGAGCGTTTACAGTCAACGCATCAGAGCCGGAAAAAGAAGAACTTACTTTTTTGATGTAAGAGAAACACGTGGCAATGATTTTTATTTAACTATCACAGAAAGCCGCAAAAAATTTGACAGTGATGGGTATGAAAGGCATAAAATCTTTTTATACAAAGAAGACTTTAATAAATTTTTAAAAGGATTAGGCGAAGCAGTAGATTATGTAAAAACAGAACTGATGCCTGATTTTGATTTTGATGCATTCAATCACGACAATCCTGAGGGAGAAGGACAGGCAGAAACAGCAGCACCAGCGGCAGAAGCACCTGAAGCAACTGAAACCCCTCAAGCTGAAATAGCAACTCCAGAAACTCCTGAAGCTCCATCTGCTCCCGCTGATAACGGCAGCACTGAAGAAGTGGACAAATGGTAGTATGAGACCAAACCTAATTGCAAAAAGCCTTCTTTTTTTAAGAGGGCTTTTTTATTGGTATTGTATCATCAATTAAGGCTTTTGTTTTATTGCCGGATACCCATTAGGCATACTGTTATTGGGTAACATTTTTAAAACAGGCATATGGTATAAAGATGCATCTGCACTCAGTATTAAAACGGGCATATGATCTGTTGCAGCAGCAACAACAGTTGGTGTTGAAGTTATTGTTTCCCGTGCAGCATTTCTTAAAGGAGCTAATACAGGATAAAGCTTTTGCTTCAGTCTGTTTTCTTTAATGATGTATAAAAATGGTTTTGGGATAATTTTTTGTGCTAAACTGCTTATCACAGCAATGCTGCCAATTATTGTAAGGGAGATAATTTTCATACCAGCATGGGTTTTGTTAACTGTACCTTATATTAAAAATACTATTTTTGTTGGTATGAGAAAAATGAAAAAATATTGCCTCGCTTTATTGCTTTGTACCGCCTGCAGCAGCTATGCTCAAAATTATAAAATACAAAAAGCTGTAGCTCTATTTACCGTTAGTTTACCCGGTATGATACCGGAAGATGGTAACGGTAATAAACTTAGGCCTTTACCCACCATTGAGCGTTTTATTTATATTGAAAGCAATTATAAAAGTAAACCCCGTATCGATGCTGTATTGTATAACTCCATATTTTTTGTGAGTACAGTAGACACAGTATATCAAAATAAAATTACGGTGGGTGTTAATACCGTTACCGGTATGCCCGTAATTATATCTGCTAAAAAAGGCAATCGCCTTTGGAAGATCAATTTACAACAAACTGCAGGCAGCTTTCTTGCACATGAAGATTTGAAAAAAATATTGCTGAAAGCAACACTTGGTAAAACTAAAATAAAACAGCTGCTCACTGCAGAAATACAATTAAATACTTACGAAAGTAATTGATGATTTGCCAGAACAGGTATCCATTTACTAGTTAACCCATTTTTTCTTCCAACTCCATTACTTTTTCAAATACCACTTCGTATTCTGCATTGAACTTTACTAATTCAGTAGTGGTGGTTTTGTAATCAGTTTCGGTTTTTACAAACTTATTTTTATCGTTGTAAATTTCCGGAGAAGCTAACGCAGCTTCCAGTTCAGTTTTCTTTTTATTCAACTGAGCAATCTTTTCTTCTAATTGCTGAAAACGATTTTTTTGTTTCTGATATTCCTTTTTCAGTTCTTTATCAATTGAGCCCCTGTTTTCATTAACAGCTGCTGCTTCTTTTTTAACCACAAGTACTTCCTCTTTTTTTGCTGCTTGTTTTACGGGCTGTGCTTCAAGCTTTCCTGCATTGGCCTTTAGTTCCGCTTCTCTTCTGGCTTTCCAGTCTTCCCACTCGGCATAGGAGCCTTTAAACTCACGTATCTTATAGTCATCAATCTCCCATATTTTATTGGCTACACGGCTGATAAAATGCCTGTCGTGACTTACCAGTACAATACTGCCTTCATAATTATTCAAAGCTTCAATCAGCAGGTCAACAGAATGTATATCTAAGTGGTTGGTAGGTTCATCCAGCATTAAAAAATTGGCCTTGCTTACTATGGTTTTTGCCAATGCCACCCTTGCTTTTTCACCTCCGCTTAATACTTTTATTTTTTTATCTACCGCGTCTCCGCTGAATAAAAACCCGCCCAGCAAACTGCGTAATTCCACATCAGTTTTACCACTGCGGC
Source organism: Ferruginibacter sp. (assembly GCA_037140275.1). GTDB lineage: Bacteria > Bacteroidota > Bacteroidia > Chitinophagales > Chitinophagaceae > Ferruginibacter. The sequence goes on from JBAXET010000006.1 coordinate 15,411, forward strand.
TTTCCTTCATTTCATCCAGTAAATTATTCTCTATATTCAGCGCTTCCAGCTGATGCTGAGCATAAAAAGCTTCTTCTACATTATGTCCCCAAATTCTATCGCCTGTATAAGATTCCTGATCGGCAATAATTCTCAGCAGGGTAGACTTACCCTTACCGTTAGCTCCAATCAATGCAATTTTATCTCCGCGGTCAATTTCTGCACCGGTATCTTCCACAATCATTATTTCTCCAAAGTTTTTAGAAATATGTTTGAGCGTACATAAAATCCTTCCGGGTTGTTTATCCACCGAAAAGTTGATCCTCATATTAGGGCGTTCAATTTCTACGTTCTCAATTCGGTCTAATTTTTCCAGCCTTTTTACAATACTCTGTGCAGCTGCAGCTTTACTGGCTTTAGCCTTAAAGCGCTCTACAAAACGTTCGTTCTGGCGTATATAATCCTGCTGGTTTTCGTATGCCTTTTGCTGAATGTCTACACGCAATGCTTTTTCAGCTTCGTAATAAGTGTAATTACCGGTAAAAAAATGTAATTTCTGCTGGTACAGCTCCACAATTTTGTTTACCATACGATCTAAGAAAAAACGGTCATGACTCACCATTACCACCGCTCCCTGATAATTGCGCAGGTATTTTTCCAGCCATTCAATACTGGGTAAATCAAGGTGATTCGTAGGTTCATCTAACAGCAATACATCCGGGGCCATTAATATCATTTTGGCCAGCAGCACACGCATACGCCAGCCTCCGCTGAATAATTTATAGGGCTTTTGCAGACTTTCATTACTAAACCCAAGCCCCTGTAAGATCTCTTCTGTTTTATGGTGAATATCATAGCCGCCTAAAACTTCCATTTCGTGCAACCGGTCCGAATAATCGTGTGCCAGCTTTTCATCTCCTGTAAGCTCCAGTTGCTTACCTATTTCTTCAATTTCTTTTTCTAATTGTTTTACTCTTTCAAAAGCGCCCATGGCCACTTCCAGAATAGAATCTTCCGTATCAAAGCTTAACAAATCCTGATGTAAAAATCCAATAGTAGTTTCCCTTCCTTGCTCCACCGTGCCTTTATTGGGCAGGTATTGACGGGTGAGCACTTTCAATAAAGTGGATTTTCCGGTTCCGTTATACCCAATCAACCCAATACGCTCATTTGGCTGAATATGCCAGGTGGCATCCTCAACAATAGTTCTGGCACCAAATTCAAACGTCACATTTTGTAATCCTAAAAGCATAATAGTTGTAAGTTGATAGTTGTTATTTGATCGTTTTCAGATACTGCCGGTTAAATTTAACACTGTAAACCAATAGCTATACGCTGTCAACGGGGTGCAAAAGTATGCCAATCATCAAACTTTTTAAAGTAAATAGTGTTATATCGTAAATTTGCCCAAATTTTTTTGCAATGATTAAGAAGATACTGCTGATTTTACTGTTTGTAATTCTTGGCCTGGCAGGCTTTGTATGGTACAAATTCAGCACGGATAAAAGTGGTGGATTTGAAGGTGAACAAGCTAAAAAACTGGAAATAAAATCAGCCACACCTTTATTTGATGGAGGTATAAAAGCAATGCTCACCGCTTATTTTCAGATGAAAGATGCATTTGTGGAAGCAGATACTCTTACCGTAAAAACTTCGTGTAAAGCGATGGTGCATATAATTGAAGGCATTAATCTGGAAGAACTGAAAAAAGATACCTCAGGCCTTATTACTACTATTGAGCCTTTATTAACTGATGTAAAAACAAATGCAATAAGCGTACTGGCACAAACAGATATTCAGGAAATGCGGATGGATTTTAATCAGGTAAACCAGCAGCTGTATGCCTTGCTAAAAGCCATTAATTACAAAGGAGAAAAAATGTACTGGCAAAATTGCCCCATGGCTTTTGGCGAAAGCAGGGAGGGTAACTGGATCAGTAATACGGAAGAAATTGTGAATCCTTATTTAGGTAAAAATCATCCCGAACATAAAGACAATATGCTGCATTGCGGCTCAATAAAAGATACTATCAAGGCTCAAAACTGATAGTGATGCCGAAACAAATCACCCGGGTTATATCATCACACTATGAAATATATACTGTCCCTTTTTTTATTGTCCACAGTAGCTTTGATGGGAATTGCCCAAACCAAAACTGTTGGCACAAATAAATACACCATCAGCGGATTCGTTAAAGACTCTTTAAACGGAGAAACCCTAATTGGTGCTACCATTGGCGTTACCGGAAAAACAAAGGGCATCAGCAGCAACCAGTATGGATTTTATTCTATTACATTGGAAGAAGGAGAGTATGCACTGGTCTGTTCCTTTATAAGTTACCAGACAAAAATAATAGTACTAAAACTGGATGGCAATAAACAATTGAATGTGGATCTTTTACCAAGATCTGCTTTATCACAGGAAGTGGTGGTAACCTCTAAAAAAAGAGATAACAACGTTAAGAATGCACAAATGGGAAAGTTTACATTACCCATTGAACAGATCAAATCTATTCCTGCATTTTTGGGAGAAGTTGACCTGCTTAAAACCATTCAGTTATTACCGGGCATTCGTAATGCAGGAGAAGGCAGTGCAGGATTATATGTGCGTGGTGGCGGGCCAGATCAAAATCTAATATTGCTGGATGATGCACCGGTGTACAATACCGGACACCTTTTTGGGTTCTTTTCTATTTTTAATTCAGACGCTATTAAAAATGTAACCCTAATAAAAGGAGGAATGCCGGCACAATACGGTGGAAGATTATCGAGTGTACTTGACATTGCAATGAAAGAAGGGAATAATCAAAAATTTCAGGTAGATGGTGGTATTGGATTAATTGCTTCACGATTTTCTATTCAGGGTCCTCTAAAAAAAGATAAAGCCTCATTCATTGTTTCGGCCAGAAGAACTTATGTAGATGCACTATCTAAACCATTTGTAAAAAAGACCAGCCAGTTCTATGGTTCAGGCTATTATTTTTACGATCTGAATGCCAAAGTAAATTATAAGTTTTCTGAAAAAGACAGGATTTACCTCAGTGGTTATTTTGGCCGTGATGTATTTGATTTTGTAAATGGCAGGCAGAGCCTGAATGTAAATATACCATGGGGCAATGCTACTGGAACCTTCAGGTGGAATCATATTTTTAATAAGAGGTTATTTGGTAATACTACTGCAGTATATAACGATTACAATTTTACTTTTAAAGCGGCACAAAATAATTTTGAAGTAAAACTGGCTTCAGGTATACGCGATCTAAGCATCAAACAGGATTTTGATTTATATCCATTTACCGGACATAAAGTAAAGTTCGGTGCTATTTATACTTACCACCGCTTTACTCCATCAGTAGTTAGTGGCAAACAGGATTCAGTGGTTTTTAAACCCAATAATGCCCAAACCAAATTTGCACATGAAGCAGCTTTTTACATTCAGGATGATTGGGAAATCAGCGATAAGTTTAAAGTGAATGCAGGTTTAAGGTACAGCATGTTTCAACAGATTGGGGCCTTTAAAATTTATAAAACAGATGATAATGGCAACCGGTTAGACAGTACTGTATTTAAAAAAGGGGAAGCCGTTAAAACCTATGGCGGACTGGAACCAAGGCTTACTATGCGGTATGCGTTAAATGATGAAACCTCTTTAAAAGCATCTGTGACAAGAAACCTGCAATACATTCATCTGGTAAGTAATGCCGGAACCACTTTGCCAACTGATATTTGGGTACCCAGTACGTATAAAGTAAAACCACAGATCAGTTATTTATATGCTGCCGGCCTGTTTAAAAATTACAAGGATAATACTTACGAAACCTCACTGGAACTGTATTATAAACAAATGCAAAACCAGATAGAATATCAGGAAGGCTATACTCCCAATACATTAGAAGATACAGAGAATTTTTTCACTTTTGGTAAAGGCTGGAGTTATGGCACCGAGTTATTTATTAATAAAGTTAAAGGCCGGCTTACAGGTTGGGTTGGATATACTTTAAGCTGGACCTGGAGAAAATTTGCAGCATTGAATTTTGGAGAAAAATATCCTGCCAAATACGACAGAAGAAATGACCTTAGTGTAGTGGCCATGTATGAATTAAATAAAAAATGGAAACTGTCTGCCGCGTTCGTGTATGGCAGTGGCAATGCCGCCACTTTACCGCAGCGCTTTTACATAGTGGGAGGTGTGCTTACGCAAGAGTACAGCCGTATTAACGAATATCGTTTGCCTTCCTATCACAGGCTCGATCTGTCGGCAATTCTTACACCAAAGAAGAATGAGAAAAGAAAATGGAAGAGTGAATGGGTTTTCAGCATTTACAATACCTATAGCCGACAGAACCCTTACTTTATATATTTTGACCAGAGTGGCAGCCCCTTAAATGGCACACTGGCTATTCAGGCAAAGCAGGTTTCGCTTTTCCCAATCATTCCTGCAGTTACCTGGAATTTTAAATTCTAAAAAAAAAGCATCCGCCACTTGGCGAATGCAGTTTACTGTGAGAGTTCGGATTAAGAACGAGTTTAATTATCTTATAAAAGTATAATAGGTTTCCACGGTAGCACCGGGAAAAGCAGGATCGTTGGTTGAAGTACTCCTTGTTGTAAATAACAGGTCAGTTAAGGTCAGCATTTTCCAACGATAGGTTTTGGTGCTGGTAACTGCCACTACCGAATCGCTGCCTACATAAGCATAGGTACCGGTATCAATTATAGTAGAATTATATCTGTATTTAAAAACTTTTGTGGGTTCCAGATAAAGAGAGTTTTCGCCCTGAATTTTGGGAGGCACAATAGTGTCTTTGTTAAAAACACCGCTATAATAAATTCTCATCTGAATACGGGCAATAAGCCATTTACCCTCTGTTGCTTCAATAGGTTTGTTTACATCTGGAGTCGATTTTCCGCAACCGGAAAGGATTGTAATAATTGAAATAATAGCTGCTAAAACTATAACCGGAGTAAAGCTTTTCATCACTTGGATATTGGTTATGGTAATAACGGCAGCTTTGCAAATTTATTGTGTAAGATTGGGCTTATGTATAAATCGGATTACCCCACTTTTTTGTAGGTCTGATGATATGCGTACTTCATAACGGTTACCACCGTCGGTAACCACCATTAATGCTGTATTGGGTGGTATTGATCCCAAATTATCGGCATACATTACCAGTTCATTTATATCATCATTATTCTCCACATTAAGATTAAGTGTAATAGCTTTGTCACTTAAACGGCGGTGCGACAATAATAGTTTTCCATTAAAAAATAATGAAATGGTATCTCCGTCAATTTCTCCATTATCATACAGGTCAACCTTAAAACTGGTATTTTCTATTTGAATGGTTTTGAGTACCGTATTATTTCTCTTTTCAAAATTGATATCAGGTGAGGTTCTTTGAGTAGTGCCCGGCTTAGCCACTGCAGTAGTTTCCGGTTTGGAATCCACTGTAACTTCTGGGTTTATTTTTGGAGTCGGGGCCGGTGGTACCGGAGTTTTTACTACCGGAGGTGTGGCATTTTGATTTTTATCTTTAAAATTAGTTGCAGGCTTATTCTCTGGTTTTTCGGCCGGTCTGGTATTTTTCACCACCGGATTATTATACAAGGGAGTATTTTTTTTAAGCATTCTTCTCGATAATAAGGTACTTCCATAGCCGCAATCTCCTTCCTGATTTGGAGCTGGAGACCAGGAGCCCTCTAAAGTTTGTTCATCGTCTTTTTTAAAAAAAGTAAGTTTATGCACCTGAAAACAATTTCGGATGGTATTGGGCACATTAGTTTTGGTACGTTCAAACTCCGTTACTTCCACAGTACGGCTGCCTTTATTCAGTTTACCTTTTAATTTACAAATGGTATAAAATCTTTTACCCCCTTCATTAAAATAGGTATAGGAATATCCGGTAACTTCTGTCCCTTTGCATTCCAACTCCAGTACATAATCACAACGATCGCCACCCCAGCCTAAATAAGAAGAGCTGTTGTCGGTAAATTGTCCTTTCCATTGACCGGTAAAATCCTGCGCAAATAATGGAGTGCCAAATAATACTGCTATAATAATAAGGAGTATACTTTTTTTCATTTTCTGTTTCTGCTATTTACTTTTAGTGCTATTAAATGAAACAATAGTTTTGCAAAATACAAGTGTTCTGCTGCTTCTTCACAAAGATATTTTAGATTAATTTTTCCTTAGCTAATACTTCGTTAAATTTGCATTCTGCTCACAGATAAAGCAGGAGAATAAAGATATGATAAAGATAACATTACCCGATGGAGCGGTTAGGGAATATGAACCGGGTGCTTCAGCACTGGATGTGGCCAAGTCCATCAGTGAAGGTTTGGCAAGAAAAGTACTGGCTGCCAGTATTAACGGCGAAGTTTGGGATGCCACGAGACCAATTACTAATGATGCCACTCTGCAACTATTAACCTGGGATGATAAAGATGCCAAAGCTACTTTCTGGCATTCCAGTGCCCATTTAATGGCAGAAGCAGTGGAAAGTATGTTTCCGGGAGTAAAATTCTGGGTGGGACCAGCAATTGACAATGGTCTTCAAAAAGGATTTTATTATGATATGGATCTCGGCGATAAAAAACTGAGTGAAGAGGATTTAGTAACGCTTGAAAAGAAGATGAAAGAACTGGCAGGGCAGAATAACAGCTATATCCGTAAAGCCATTTCAAAAGAGGATGCCGTAAAATATTTTGCTGATAAAGGAGATGAATACAAGCTCGATCTTTTAAGTAATTTGAATGATGGCGGCATTACTTTATATACACAAGGTGCATTTACCGATTTGTGCCGGGGACCACATATTCCTTCAACCGGAGCTATTAAAGCCATTAAATTAATGAGCATTGCCGGTGCCTATTGGAAAGGAGATGAAAAAAATAAACAACTAACCAGAGTATATGGCGTAACATTTCCCAATCAGAAAGAGCTGGACGAATACACCGCCTTACTGGAAGAAGCCAAAAAAAGAGACCACCGTAAACTGGGTAAAGAACTGGGCATTTTTACCATGGATGATGATGTTGGACCGGGCTTGCCTTTATGGTTACCCAATGGTACCATCATTATTGAAGAATTGGAAAAATTGGCAAAAGAAACTGAAAATGCAGCCGGTTACAAAAGAGTGGTAACGCCTCATATTGCAAAAGAAAGTATGTACCTCACCAGCGGGCATTTACCTTACTATGCAGAGAGTATGTTTCCTCCAATGGAAATGGATGGAGAAAAATATTATTTAAAAGCAATGAACTGTCCGCATCACCATAAAATATTTGATGCCGAGCATAAGAGTTATAAAGATTTGCCTTACCGTATTGCAGAATACGGTACCTGCTACCGTTACGAACAAAGCGGTGAATTATTTGGCCTTATGAGGGTACGTTGTCTGCATATGAACGATGCCCATATTTATTGTAACAGAGAGCAGTTTTTTCAGGAATTTAAGGCGGTAAACGAAATGTACATTAAATACTTTAAAATATTTGGTGTTGATAAATATGTGATGCGCCTTTCGTTGCATTCGCCCGAAAAACTGGGTCAGAAATATGTAAACGAGCCCCAATTATGGAAAGAAACAGAAGAGATGGTGCGCAAAGTATTAATTGATACCAATACACCATTTATTGAAGTTCAGGATGAAGCTGCCTTTTACGGGCCTAAAATTGATGTACAGATCTGGAGTGCCATCGGAAAAGAGTTTACTCTGGCTACCAATCAGGTGGATTTTAATTCGGGACTGAAATTCAAGTTGTCATTCACCAATCAAAATAACCAGCCCGAAGTACCCCTGATTATTCACAGGGCTCCATTAGGAACACATGAGCGTTTTATTGGGTTTTTACTGGAACATTATGCCGGAAAATTCCCCACATGGCTGGCTCCGCTGCAGGTTAAAATTTTGCCTATCAGCGATAAATTCATGGATTATGCAAATACAATTTTGCAGAAACTGAAAAATGCAGATATTCGTGTGGAAATTGACGACCGTAACGAAAAGATAGGAAAGAAGATCAGAGATACAGAATTGGCAAGAGTACCTTATATGCTGGTGATTGGAGAAAAAGAGATGAATGAAGGGAAAGCTGCTATTCGCAGACAGGGCAAAGGAGATTTGGGCGTATCGGAAATTGATGATTTTATTGCGTCCATTAAACAGGAGATCAGCGAAAGGAAATCAGATTAATTGAACATATAGGCGATTAATTTGTATTTTACGTGTAATAAAAGATGCATTATTAAATAATTGCTAAAGTGAATGACATCACAATGATCACAAAAGTTGATGTCGCCCTTAGCATAAAACAACATTGTAAATTAAAAATTGTAAATGGCATTTCCACCCAGACCACCCCGGGGGGCATTTAATCCCCGGTTTAAAAAAGAACAACAACAGGAGCACCGTACCAATCACATGATAAGAGTACCAGAGGTACGATTAGTTGGTGAAAACCTGGAACCGGGAGTATATCAAACACCGGATGCTTTAAAAATTGCTAAAGACCTTGAACTTGACCTTGTAGAAATTTCACCAGGCGCTAATCCGCCCGTGTGTAAAATCATCGATTACAATAAGTTTTTGTATGATGAGAAGAAGAAGAAGAAAGAGATGAAGGCCAAAAGCAAGAGCAGTGAAGTAAAAGAAATTCGTTTTACTCCCAATACAGATGACCACGATTTTGAATTTAAAGTTAAACATGCTGAAAAATTTTTGCTGGAAGGCGATAAAGTAAAAGCGCATGTTCAGTTTAAAGGCCGTGCCATTATGTTTAAGGAAAGAGGTGAATTACTGTTATTGAAATTTGCAGATCGTTTAAAAGAAGTGGGTGCGCTTGAAGGCATGCCTAAAATGGAAGGTAAAAGGATGCTGGTAATGTTTGCACCTAAGCCTCAAACAAAAAGGCGTACTTCTGAATTAGGCAAACTCATTAAAGATGATCCCAAGCCTGCAGAAGAGAACAAACCTGCAGAATAATAAATAATTACTATTGAACAGCAATAGGAGCGGAAGCAGTAATGCCTCCGCTTTTTAATTTTACCCGCAGATGATTAAGTTTGCATTAATTTACTAACCGGCAATGGACATCAGCTTAAATAAATACATCAGCGAATCGGGATTTTGCAGCCGCAGGGAAGCAGATAAGTATATTGAACAATGCAGGGTAACCATTAATGGAAAAGATGCGCATAAAGGCAACAGGGTAGGCGAAAAGGATATTGTGCTGGTAGATGGGGAACCTATCAGAAAAAAGAAACCACAGGCGGTATACCTTTTATTAAATAAGCCCAAAGGTATTACCTGTACTACTGATGTAAAAGACAAAACCAATATCATTGATTTTGTTAATTATAAAACCCGGATTTTTCCGGTAGGTCGCCTGGACAAAAGAAGTGAAGGATTGATTTTTTTAACCAATGACGGTGATATTGTAAATAAAATATTACGTGCCGGAAATCAGCATGAAAAAGAATATATCGTTACTGTTGATCAACCGCTAACTATTGATTTTATTAATAAAATGCGAAACGGCGTTCGAATTCTGGGAACGGTAACTCAAAAATGTTTTGTAAAACAGGAAGGTAACGAAAGGTTTAAAATCATTCTTACACAGGGCCTTAACCGACAGATACGCCGTATGTGCGAAGAACTAGGCTATAATGTGGTGGCTTTAAAAAGAGTAAGAATCATGAATATTACCCTTACGGGATTACCTCCCGGAAAATGGCGTTATTTTACGCCGGCTGAAATTGATACCATCTCTAAAATGGTGGCCAATTCCAGCAAAACTGCTGATGGAGCAGAAGGAATGGATGAATAAAGCCTCAATAAGCCTGCTTTTCTGCTGTTTTCAGTAAAAAACAGCTCTCCCATGCTGATTTACGGGTAATTTGCCCTACCTTTGCCGTCCGAAAAAAGGGAGTTCTCTTTTTCTACATTTCCCACATGGCTCAAAAAGTGCTCATATGTTTGAGACGCCAGCAGGGAGTAACTAAAAATAAGTTATATAATGCCAAAGGTTAAAACCAACAGCAGCGCAAAGAAGCGCTTTAAAGTTACCGGTTCAGGTAAAATCACTTTCCAAAAAGCTTTCAAACGTCACATTCTTACAAAAAAATCTACCAAACGCAAACGTAACATGCGTAAAGACGGTGTGGTTAGCGATGCTAATATGCATTTTGTAAAAAGACTATTGGGACTGAAATAATTTTATCTAACAACTTTTAACTTTAAACTAATTTAAGATATGCCACGTTCAAAAAATGCAGTAGCCAGCAGGGCTCGCCGCAAAAGAATATTAAAAGCTGCCAAAGGATTTTATGGCAAGCGTAAAAATGTATACACCGTTGCCAAAAACGTATTAGAAAAAGGCCAAACTTATGCATATGTAGGCCGTAAAAATAAGAAAAGAGATTACCGTAGCTTATGGATTGCACGTATCAATGCTGCAGTAAGAGAAGAAGGAATTACTTACAGCGAATTCATCCATAAATTAGCTGCTAAGAACATTGATTTAAACCGAAAAGTATTAGCTGATCTGGCTATGAACGAACCGGAAACTTTCAAAAAATTAGTGGCTTCTGTAAAATAAGCTGCTGAAAAAAATAATAAAAAACGCCCTGATTATTCCGGGGCGTTTTTTTATGCATAAATTATTTTTCAATCAATTACATTTGTAAAAAATTGCTAACCATATTTAAGCTTCAACAGAAAAATGGAGAATACCTATAACGAACTTGTACAGCAAACTTTTAATTTTCCGCAGGAAGACTTTAAAGTAAAGAACGACTATTTACAGTACAACGATCTTGATATTAAAGCGCTGATAGATAAATATGGCACTCCGTTAAAACTGACTTATCTGCCTAAAATTGGCAAACAGATTAACAAGGCCAAAGCAATGTTTGCTAATGCTTTTAAAAGACATAAATACGAAGGGAAATACAATTATTGTTACTGTACCAAAAGTTCTCACTTTTCTTTTATTGTAGAAGAAGCTTTAAAGAATGATATTCATCTGGAAACTTCTTATGCTTATGATATAGACATCATAAAAAAGTTGTACGCTAAAAAGAAAATTAATAAAGATACTTATATCATTTGCAACGGCTTTAAACAAAAGCCTTATACCAGCCGTATTGCCGGCTTACTCAACAGTGGATTTAAAAATGTAGTTCCCGTATTGGATAATGTGGAAGAATTAAGGGCTTATATAAAGTCAGTAAAAGTTCCTTTTAACCTGGGTATTCGTGTGGCTGCAGATGAAGAACCTAATTTTCCCTTTTACACTTCCCGTTTAGGCATTAGAGCAAAAGACATTTTAGAATTTTATGTAGATAAGATTGAAGGTAATGAGCACCGGTTTCAGTTAAAAATGTTGCATATCTTTTTAAATAAAGGTATAAAAGATGATATCTATTACTGGAGTGAATTGAATAAAGTAATTAGTTTGTATTGTCAGTTAAAAAAAATCTGTCCGGAACTGGACTCCATCAATATCGGTGGCGGTTTTCCTATTAAGCACTCACTGGGTTTTGAATATGATTATCAGTTCATGATCAATGAAATTGTAAGAAATATTAAAGTTGCCTGCAAAAAAAGTAAAGTGCCAATGCCCAATATCTTTACTGAATTTGGAAGCTATACTGTGGGAGAGAGCATGGCACATATTTACAGTGTAATAGGACAGAAGAATCAGAATGATAAAGAAACCTGGTACATGATCGATTCTTCTTTCATTACTACTTTACCTGATACCTGGGGTATTGGCGAAAAATTTCTGATGCTGCCTATTAACAAATGGGATAATGAATATCATCGTGTGGTATTGGGTGGCATTACCTGCGACAGTCATGATTACTACGATAGCGAAGAACATATCAATGAGGTATTCTTACCCAAGGTTGGTGATGGAGAACCTCTGTACGTAGGCTTCTTTCATACCGGAGCATATCAGGATCAGATCAGTGGCTACGGGGGCATTAAACATTGCCTAATACCTTCTCCTAAGCATATTATTGTAGGTTACGACAAAAGCGGAAAACTGGTAGACTGGGTGTATGCTAAGGAGCAAACTGCTCAAAGTATGCTGAAGATACTGGGGTATTAAAAAAAATAAGCCCACAAGACTATTTCCTGCAGGTGGGCTATTTGTGTAGAAGTGGTTTTTTGATCCACTTACTTATTTAACGGCATAAATAGGGAATTATTATGTGCTACTGAATGGCATAAATAGCTTCTTTAGTTTCTGAAGCAGTTTTTTGCCTGGATTTTTTCATTTTTTTTGCAGCCACATTTTTATTGGGGTTTAAACCATTCTCGTGTTTTTTATCGAGATAGTATTTGCCATCGCTGTTACGCCAATAACGATACCCCAGCTCATCATCATAATACAATTCTCCGTCTTTAGTACTTTTAGCCATATCATCTGATACCGCAATCACACGTGGGGGAGTATAAGTTTTATTGTATTCTTTTTCATCAGCAGATTGCCCTGCGCTTTTAATATCGTTTACCGGAAAATTACTTCTGTTGCAACTTGAAATTATAAGTGCACAGAACAGTATTAAAAATTGGTGGTTCAGAGATTGTACTTTCACAATTATTGGGTTGTACCTTCACACAACAATAATTTTGCCAAAAACTACAATCATCACTATTATGAAATATTTTTTGACTTTTTTAACTGCAATTGTATGTTTTACGCTTGCAAATGCCCAATCCACTTCAGATTCAGTGAAACAAACCATCAATACCTTATTTGAGGCTATGAAAAACAGTGATGCTGATCAACTGCAATCTGTATTTGCAGACAGCGCTATCCTGCAGTCCGTTTCAGTTAATAAAGAGGGTAAAACAATCATAAATAATGAATCGGTATCCGATTTTGCCGGGGCTATAAAAAAATTATCCAAAGGTGATGCTGATGAACGAATAGCATTTGATATCGTAAAAATCGATGGCCCTCTTGCAATTGTTTGGGCTCCCTATAAATTCTTTTATAAAGGTAATTTCAGTCACTGCGGGGTTGATTCTTTTCAGTTAATCAGGGTTAATGGCAGCTGGAAAATTTTATATCTCATAGATACCAAAAGAAAAAAAGGCTGTGAATAAAAAGCAGACACTAATTTGAATTTTATTGCTCAATATTCTATCCCTGAGGGAATGCAGAGAGAATAGTTTATTTAATTGATATACAACTTTTTATAAAAGGCTATGCCAATTCAAGGTGGCTATTTTTCAAAGTCCCGAAAAATTAGAAAAAAATAGTTAAATAATTCCTGATTTTTTGCAATAATCTTTCCCAAAAACCGTTTTTACGGAAACCCTACTACTATGAAAACAGCTACAGCCCGGTTAGTGGCATTATTTTGCCTGTTTGTATTCTTAAACTCCTTCACTGCAAACCCAACAGTTACTCCCAAAGAAGCATTGACTTGTTTTGTTGAATATAACGACGGAACAATAAAACAGTTTACAAGCCTTGAATTGGTGACAGGTCTTTTTAAAAGTCCTCATTTACTGGCAGATGGTCAAATTGTAATAAAAGCCGATGAAATTAAAGCGTATCAGGATAAGGAGCACTATGCCATTTCCCAAAAAGTATTTACCGAATTAAGACCCAGTAAAGTTGCTGTGGATGCATTGCCAGGTTTTGCAATTAGAATTGCCCAGGGAAAACTAAATGTATATTCCCTTAAGTTTTATAACGGCCATAATGCCTCTGAAAAGCTTTTTGTACAAAGCGGTAATTCCGGCCAAATAGTTGCCTGCACACCCGAATTACTAAAAGAACTGATTAAAGATAATGCAGATGCAATTGCATATATGACTGCAAAAGAGAAAAAAGCAGCTGATGTAAAAAAAATGATTGAAGTTGTAGACATGTATAATACTTCAGCATTAATAACCAAAAACTAAATCATTAACCAATACATTAAAAACCGGCTTTGGCCGGTTTTTTTATTTCTGTTATTTTTTAAAAACAGGTAATTTGCCGTATGTATAAATTATTCATTGCGCTGAGCTTGCTGTTTATTTCCTGCGGTAATCACTATACTACCCCGCATGTGGTAATAACAACCAACTATGGAGTAATTGAAGCAGAACTTTTTCCGGATAAAGCGCCCAAAACAGTTACTGCATTTTTAAGTTATGTGGATTCAGGATTTTATAAAAACAGCTCTTTTTACCGGGTGTTGTTTATTGAATCTCCTGCATCAAACTATAATTTTGGCCTTATACAAGGAGGTATTTGGCAAAGTAATAGTACAAAAGCATCCACATTGCCTGGTATTCAGCACGAATCACCAACACAAACCGGATTGTCGCATACCAGTGGCACTTTGAGTTTGGCAAGAGGAGTAGCCGGATCTGCGAATACTGAATTTTTCATTTGTGTGGGCGATCAAACACAATACGACAGCAGCACAACTACAAATCCGGATGGGCTTGGATATGCTGCATTTGGAAGAGTAACCCAGGGTATGGACATAGTTAGAAAAATACATAGCCAGCCTTCAAATGGCCAGGCATTTATCCGGCCCATTGTAATAACTGCTATAGATAGAATAAAATAAAAAAGGATTCCAGCCCGGAACCCTTAATAATCATTCAACTAATCACTTAATAGCTTAATAAGCAATCAATGCAATTACTGCTAATGAGCTATAGAATGCAACAATAATTCCAATTGCTACAAAAGTGTCAGTAACAACGGGTGAGTAGATCTTTTTCATTTCCTACGGTTTTAAATGTTAAAAATAGGTTCTGTTAAACCTGTTTTCAAAGGAGTTACCGGGCACGATTAAGATTCAAGAATTTCTATCTGAGGGGGAGTGGTTATCGAAGGAATTGTATTCTAATACAAATGTAGTATAAATTGCATAGTTAGCAAATAATTTTATGTCATTGTTTCGGGTGATTTTTATCATAAATGATAAAAATTCTTTTAATTGATTGTATAACAACAAGTTAAAAGTTCAATTGCAATAAAATCCATTTTAAGCTTAAATTCCATACTTGCGCTTAATATCCCTGTCGGTTTCCCTTTCTTTAATGGATTCTCTTTTATCGTAGTTCTTTTTGCCTTTACCCAGGCCAATTTCCATTTTAAAAAAGCCTTTATCGGTGAGGAATATCTTTAAAGGAATGATGGAGTAGCCCTTCTCTTTTATTTTAGCTTCCAACTTACGAAGCTCACGTTTATTCAGCAGTAATTTACGCTCCTGCATGGGCTCGTGATTGGTATAAGTACCAAATGAATATTCGGATATATGCAGACTTTTTACAAATAATTCTCCATCAAGAAATACACAATAGCTATCATTAAAACTGGCTTTGCCTGCCCGTAAACTTTTAATTTCGGTGCCACCCAATACCAGCCCGGCAACATAAGTTGTTTCAAAAAAATATTCGTGATATGCTTTACGGTTACTGATTTCCAAACTGCAATTTTTTTACAAAGATAACAGGTTGAAGCCCGTTTAAAAAACATCTGTATATCATTACTGAATCTGATTTGCCATCCAGTTAACTTTATCGATCTGATATATAAAATTTTTCATCATTGGCTCGCCGTAATATTCAACTTCTGCTTCTCCAACTTTTACAGCTCCCAATCGTACAATAGATTTTTGAGATCGGATATTATTTTCACCTATAAAAAACTGTACATGATTAACAAAATTAAATGCATGATTCAGCATCAGCGTTTTTAACGCTGTATTATAAGTAGCCCCCCAATGATCTCTTGCTAAAAAAGTATAGCCGATTTCTATTGTACTTTTTTCTTCGTTGTAATTGCAAAAACGGCTGCTGCCAATTGGTTCAAGAGTAGCAGTATCAAGTACAATGAATGCTCCCCGTGATAAAACAGCTCCTTCAAAATAATTTTTAAAATCATTTAACTGATAACGGTTTGTATTGGGATGCTGTTCCCAAATTAAAGGATCGGCAGCTGCTTTAAATAACCGCTCGAAATCTGATAATTCAAGCGGTACCAGTTGTACAAATTCATTTTTCAGGTGTGTGGGCTGTAGGGGAAAATCCATTTTTAATGTTTTAAGTTGATGTTAAAGTTCAGAAAATAAAATAACCCGAAAAATTTTCGGGTTATTAATATTTTATTAAAACAAAAAACAAAATTAATTCTTAAACAGCACCAAAATATTCGTCAGTTTTTCTTTCAGTTCTTTTCTTGGAATGATAAAATCCAGAAACCCGTGCTCCAGCAAAAATTCGCTGCGCTGAAATCCTTCGGGAAGATCTTTTTTAATAGTTTCTTTAATCACACGTGGGCCTGCAAAACCAATCAATGCTCCGGGCTCGCCGCAAATAATATCTCCCAGCATTGCAAATGATGCAGTAGTACCTCCAAAAGTAGGGTCGGTACACAAAGATATATATGGCACCTGAGCATCGCTTAACTGCGACAGTTTACCGGATGTTTTTGCCAGCTGCATCAGCGAAAAAGCACTTTCCATCATTCTGGCACCACCGCTTTTATTGATGATCATAAAAGGAATACGGTGCTCAATACAATAATCGCAGGCACGACTGATTTTTTCTCCCATCACACTACCCAAACTTCCCCCTATGAATTCAAAATCCATACAGGCTATCACCAGATCGTGAGTATTTACTTTACCATGGGCAACCGTAATAGAATCATGTATATCTGTTTTTTGATACGCATCTTCCAAACGTTTGTGATAAGGCTTAAGATCAACAAAATTTAATCTATCTTTTGATTTGATATTTGCAAATAATTCAGTGTACAGCTCGTCATCAAAAATGATCTCAAAATATTCATTACTGCCTATTCGATGATGATGTTCACATTTAGGACAAACAAATTTATTCTCTCTTAATTCAGAAACCGTGCAGGTATATTTACAAATAGGACATTTAGCCCATAATCCTTCCGGAGCATCTTTTTTATCTTTGGTAGAAGTTAAAATGCCTTTCTTAATTCTTTTAAACCAGCTCGACTTCGTTTCCTCTGAATTTCCATCTTCACCGGTAAGGTTAGCATCAAAATCTTCTTCATTCTTCTGGCTCATGTTTATTAAGTTTTGAGTGTAGAAGTTAAAAACTTGTTTAGAGTTTTAAGGGTTTAGGAGTTTAGATAATGTAATGTTACCCACTAAACTTCTAAACTCCTAAACATCTATTCATTTATGCATTGCGGTTAATACAATTCAAATCAGTGAATGCCTCTTCCAATCTTTTGCTGAAGGTTTCTTCACCCTTGCGTAACCAAACTCTTGGATCGTAATGTTTTTTATTAGGAGCATCAGCACCATCTGGATTACCCAACTGACCTTGCAGATATCCTTCGTACTTTTTGTAATTATTTAAAATACCTTCCCAAAATGCCCACTGCAAATCAGTATCAATATTCATTTTAATAGCACCATAGCTGATGGCTTCTCTTATTTGATTTTGAGGAGAACCACTACCACCATGAAATACAAAGTAAACAGGTTTAGGTCCTGTTTTTAATTCATGTTCAATATACTCCTGACTGTTTTTTAAAATTACAGGCGTTAACTGAACATTACCCGATTTGTACACCCCGTGCACATTACCAAATGCTGCAGCCACTGTAAACAGTTTACCTACTTTACTTAATTCGGTATAAGCATAAGCCACATGTTGCGGCTGGGTATATAATTTGTCATTATCCACATCACTATTATCCACACCATCTTCCTCACCTCCTGTAACACCCAGTTCAATTTCGATACTCATACCCAAAGGAGCCATACGCTTGTAAAATTCAACAGAAGTAGCGATATTTTCTTCAATAGGTTCTTCAGACAAATCCAGCATATGAGAACTGAATAAAGGCTGACCTTTTTCTTTATAAAACTGTTCGCCCGCATCAATTAATCCGCTGATCCAGGGCAACCATTTTTTTGAAGCATGGTCGGTATGTAAAACTACCGGTACACCATAATACTTAGCTACATTATGTATATGCAGGGCACCCGAAATACCACCGGAAATATTACCCTGTAATTTATCGTTTGGCATTCCCTTGCCGGCAATGAATTGAGCACCACCGTTAGAGAACTGAATAATAACCGGAGAATTTACTTTTGCGGCTGTTTCAAGAGTAGCGTTAATAGTATTGGTACCAATAGTATTAACCGCAGGTAATGCAAACTGATTGTCTTTTGCATCATTATACAAAGCTTCTAATTCTGCTCCAAATAGAACACCTGAACTGTATTTGCTCATAACTTGATTGTTTTTTGCAAATGTAAGAAACTGTGGTGAAATGCGAAGGGTGAAATGTGAATAGTGAGTGGTGAATGGTGAATGGTGAATGGTGAATGGTGAATAAGTAAAAACTACTACTTACAGAGGCAGAAATGTTACAGCCTATTAATTTACTAAGTAATAGAAAAGCTATTGTGTAAAAGGAGAGTAGTGGTGGACATTCTCCTTTGCTAATACATTGTACAGCAAAGGAGAATACCGTGCATAAAAAAACTTCCATAATTATCTGACTTGTCAAATACTTATGGAAGTAGCGTTTTTAAGAACCAACCAAGCATTAGTCGGTTTTAAACAGGATTTTTGGATTTTCCTTAAATACGTTTCGGTTTCAGCGGAACTTCTTTAAATACATTAATCCGGTTTCAGTGGTCTTTCAATTTTAGCCATCATCGCTTTTTACAGCATAGGCGGGATATTGGTTTTTTCTTTGGTCTTTCGTGCCATCATCGCTTTTTACAGCATAGGCGGGATATTGGTTTTTTTCTTTGGTTTTTCGCGCCATCATCGCTTTTAACAGCATAGGCAGGATATTGGTCTTCTTGGTCTTTTGTGCCATCATCGCTTTTTACAGCATAGGCAGGAATTGGATTTTGGTGTTCGTTTTCTTTGTTCGTTTTCTTTAGGAATTAGGTTTTGTTGTTTTCTTTGGTCTTCTTTGGATAATTAGGTTTTGTTTTCTTTGGATTCTCTTTGGATATTCTTGGTCTTCTTCAGGATTTGGATCTTTTTATTTTTGTTTTTATTGTGTTCAAAAAAATAGAAGTTGACTGATATTGGATCGTTTATGGTTTTTCACAAACATTGGATTGGATTTCTTTTGGCTTCTTCAGGATTTTTGGATAATGATTGATATTTAATTCCTATCAATCAACTTCTGACACAAAGATGCGGCAGAAAATAAAGCTGTACAAGAGCATTATTGCTCTTTTTTGCAGTTACTGTATTTACTGCTGCAATCGTAGATAAACAGTTTTTGTGATGGTATACCTACGTAAACAAGCATCGTAGTTTTACGTAATCGGAATACATTTTAATCATAATATAAAAAGTGCCGCATCGTTAAATGCAGCACTGGCGTGTATTTTGTACAATCGTATTTATCCTAAGCCTTTATTTGGCCAAACTCTGAATGATGTCATATTTGGTCACAATATGATATGATCCGCTGTCATCCTTACTCAAAACAGCCCCATTTTCTTTGGTAATAAAAGTACTTAACCGCTCTACTGGAGTATCAAAAGCCACTTCGGGATAGGCTTTTTCCATCACAGACTGTATGGAAGCACTTTTTATTTCGGGATTATTCAATATCTCATTAAATAAACCACTTTCTGATATTGCACCAACATTATTTCCGTTATCAATTACGGGTATATTCTCAATATCATATTTCTTCATCAGTTCAATAGCTTCAATTACAGTTTGATTACTGCTGATGGTAATCAATCTTTGTGCAACTCTTCCGCTAATCAGATCTTTAAATGTTTTTACTTCTAAAAATCCTCTTTCCATCATCCACTGGTCATTGTATACTTTACCTACATACCGGCTGCCATGATCATGAAAAATCACTACCACCACATCATCTTTCTTCAACTGATCTTTTAATTGTAATACGCCCTGCAAGCAGCTGCCTGCACTATAGCCGCAAAACAAACCTTCTTCTTTTGCAATACGCCTTGCCATAACGGCACCATCTTTATCTGTAACTTTTGTAAATTCATCTATAATACTCATATCATAATTCTGCGGAACAAAATCTTCTCCAAAACCTTCGCTGATGTATGGGTATACTTCTTTCTGATCTAACTCCCCGGTATCAAAATATTTTTTTAACAAAGAGCCATAACTATCTATTGCCCACACTTTAATATCAGGATTTTTTTCTTTCAAATATTTACCGGTTCCTACAATAGTGCCCCCAGTACCTGTAGCCACTACCAGGTGAGTAACTTTACCTTCGGTTTGTTCCCATATCTCTGGTCCGGTTTGTTCATAATGTGCCAAACGGTTGGCCAGATTATCATACTGATTTACATACCAGCTATTGGGCACTTCCGTGGCCAGTCTTTTACTTACCGAATAGTAACTGCGGGGATCTTCGGGTTCCACATTAGTAGGACAAACAATTACTTCGGCACCAACAGCTTTTAATATATCTGCTTTTTCTTTGGATTGCTTATCAGTAGTGGTGAAGATGCATTTATATCCTTTTACACAGGCTGCCAAAGCCAATCCCATTCCGGTATTTCCGCTGGTACCTTCTATTATAGTACCTCCGGGTTTTATCTTTCCTTCCAGTTCAGCCACTTCCAGCATTTTTAACGCCATACGGTCTTTAATACTGTTACCCGGATTAAAGTATTCTACCTTGGCCAAAACAGTGCAGGGCAGGTGTTGTGTTATTTTATTCAGTTTGATAAGAGGAGTGTTGCCAATTGTTTCTAAAATATTATTCTTCCACATGTAGTTTTAGTTTTGGCAAAGGTAATTTTTTTTAGATGTGCACTTATAAAAGAATTGCGGTGTTGGTTTACCAACACCGCAATAATAATGGCAACCCGAATTTTGCAAATAACAGTAACTTATTTAGTTAATACTTCCACTGCTTTTTTTACAGTACTATCGGTTACATTCAGTACTTCAATCATACCTTCTGTACGCCATAACTGGCGTGCAATGGAAGAATTGATCCGGCTGGTTAAATCAGCTTTTTCTTTGGCAGTAATAGTATTTAAAATGATGGAATCCTTAGCAGCCATACTTACAAATTGGTTCCAACCCGCTTCACTCAGTACAAAGGTTTTAATAAATTCAGCCGGCGTTTTATACATATTTAGCTGAGCCAGATTATTCAGGTAATAATTGTAAGCATAATTAGAGATAATACCTTTGGAATATACTTTAGCAATACTGATGCTAAAACCGGCAGTATCTATTGGTACAAAATAGTCGGGTGTTATACCTCCGCCGCCGTACACTGTTTTTCCACCTTTTGTTTTATAAATTTTAGTAGTATCGTTTTTAACAGAATCTGCTGATTGTGTTTCACCATCATGATACCTTTTATTAATTTCTTCGTAATACGCTTTACCTCCATTATCATATGGTCGTTGAATACTGCGGCCTACAGGTGTATAATATCTGGCAATGGTTAAACGCAATGCACTGTTATCGCTCAAATCAAATTGTTCCTGTACTAATCCTTTACCAAAAGTCCTTCGTCCAACTATTGTTGCCCTGTCCCAATCCTGTAATGCACCAATCAGCACTTCGCTGGCACTAGCCGTACCTTCATCAGCCAAAACCACCAGGGCGCCGTTTTCAAACTGACCATCTCTTCTGCAACGGTATTCTTTTTTAGGCGTGTGTTTTCCTTCAGTATAAGTAATCAGTTTATCTCCTGCTAAAAATTCATCAGCTATTTCCACTGCCTCATCTAAAATACCGCCGCCATTTCCTCTAAGGTCCAGAACCAGTTTTTGCAAACCCTGTTTTTTCAATGCCAGCAATGCATCCATAAATTCGCGGTAGGTTTGCTGCGAAAATTTATTTAAACGGATATAACCAATGGTTTTGTCCATCATGTAAGCGGCATCCAAACTGTATAAAGGAACCGCATCTCGGGTAACCGTTATTTTCTTTTGTTCGGTACCCCTTAAAATAGTAATATCAGCCTTTTCGCCACGGTCGCCACGGAGCAGTTTTCTGATCATATCGGCGCCGGATTTTTTACCTGTTATAATACTGTCGCCAACTTTTAAAAAACGGTCACCTGCTAATAGGCCAGCTTTAAATGCCGGACCATCTTTTATAACAGTAGTTACATTCAATGTATCTTCTATAATATTAAACTCTATTCCAATGCCATAGAACTTGCCAGCCAGGTCTTCATTAACAGCCTGTAAATTTTCAGCAGGTATAAATACAGAGTGCGGATCTAATTTACTTAACATGGCCTGAATGGCAGTATCAGCAAGTGCTTCGGGTTTTACATCATCTACATACTTATTTTTAATAAGGTCCATTATCTCCTGAATAGGACGGCGCTTCTCCGTATAAAAAAAGCTTTTGCCCGGCATATTATCCCGCATAATATAACCCATGTACATCCCTGCAATAAGGGTGATACTGAACAAAAGGGGTAACCAAACCTGCGTTTTTTTAGTATTCATGCTGCGAAGATAAGCACAACAAAATAAGCAGCAAGCGGCTTCTATCGGGTGCAATATGAATAAAAGGCCAGCGTTTAATTTCAGTGTTTACAGTATAACAATAATGCACTAACTTCATTTTGTAATTCAACTAAATTAATAAATGGCAATCAAATTAATTGCTGACAGCGGGGCAACAAAAGCCGAGTGGTGCTTAATTGACGGGAAAAAGAAAAGGTCCTTTATAACACAGGGATTGAGTCCGTATTTTATTACTTCCCTTCAAATGGAGGAAATAATCAGTAAAGAGATTAAAGCAAAACTTAAAAATATAGTGCCTGAAGAAATCTATTTCTATGGCACAGGCTGTATCAGTGTTAACAATATCAAGTTGGTAAAAAAGGCACTGAAAGCAGTATTCCCGGGTACTAAAAAAATTTTTGTGGATAATGATATTGTGGGAGCGGCAAAAGGATTGGTAGCAGATCAAAAAGGAATTGTTTGCAATTTGGGCACGGGCTCATTCTGCTGTTTTTATAATGGAAAAAAGATTGTAAAAAACAGTCCCGGGTTGGGCTATATTTTAGGCGATGAAGGAAGCGGAGCCTACTTGGGCAAAAAAGTAATTCAGCATTTTTTGTATAATACTTTTGATGCCGACCTGATGGACAGATTTAATGCAAAATTTAATACCAACAGGCAGGAAATACTGGACAAAGTATACCGTCAGCCATTCCCTAACCGTTATCTGGCATCATTCACTATGTTTTTGACCGAAAACAGGGGACATTATATGATTGAAAATATAATTGAAGACGGATTTAATGATTTCTTTTTTAATCATATTTACAAATTCAGGGAAAGCTGGACCTTGCCCATTAATTTTATAGGCAGTGTGGCATATGGATTTAAAGATGTTTTGGAAGAAATGTGCAGCTCCTATGAATTGCAGTTGGGCAAAGTAATGCAAAAGCCCATGGACGGGTTAATAAAATTTCACAGCAAGTAAAACAGGACCAATATTTATGGCTTTTGAAAAAATAACGGAATCGGAATCAGCATACCGTCATCTTGAAAAAATGACTGTGCAGGAATTATTGACCAATATAAATAAGGAAGATGCCACAGTTCCCGCTGCTATTGCAAAGGAAATCCAGAATATTGAAGGTTTGGTTCAGGTAATTGTTGAAAAGATGGTAATGGGAGGCAGGTTGTTTTATATAGGTGCAGGTACCAGCGGTCGTTTAGGAATTATTGATGCCAGCGAGTGCCCTCCAACCTATGGAGTGCCTTACGGATTGGTAATAGGTGTAATTGCAGGCGGACAAAAAGCCATTACAGAAGCAGTTGAGTTTGCAGAAGATGACAGGGAACAGGGCTGGAAAGACCTTTTAGAATATCAGATAAATAGTAACGATGTGGTGATAGGTATTGCTGCCAGCGGAACTACCCCTTATGTAATTGGCGCTTTAGAAAAATGCAGGGAAAATCAAATTACCACAGGAAGTATTTCCTGTAATCCCCATGCCCCTATAAGTAAAGCTGCTGATCACCCAATTGAAGTGGTGGTGGGTGCAGAGTTTGTAACCGGAAGTACACGCATGAAAAGCGGTACTGCCCAAAAACTGGTATTGAATATGATTTCCACTTCGGTAATGATTCAATTAGGCCGAGTGGAAGATAACCGTATGGTGAACATGCAGCTCACCAATGAAAAACTGGTAGACAGGGGCGTAAAAATGCTGATGGAAAAACAGGGCATTACTGATTATAATACTGCTAAAACTTTGCTGCTTGAACAGGGAAGTGTAAAAAAAGCAATGGACAGCCTCCACTCATAAAAAACTATCAATATTTAATGTAATTTGTTTTAAATTACATATCTAACTGTAAACTTCATACTATGAAATGTAAATCTTTACTTTCCTTTTCATTTATTGCTCTCACTTTTTCAGCCGGGGCACAAAATTCGCCCACATTTGCCATTACTGGAACCGGTAACGGCGATTTTCAATGGAGTAATATCCGTCAGGTGAATGCCGAAACGGGTAAAATGATCAAAGATGTTTACATTAACAATAAAACAGCGTTTAGTTTATTAAATGCTGCATCCAAAGCTCCTGTATTACAGCAAACATTTAAGTATAACATCAATGGTGTTTCCAATGTATATCAAATGCAGGATGCTCCTACACTAACAATGGTAGCTGCAGCAGCGTACGACAAAAGGCATGATAAATTATTTTTTACACCCATGCGGATAGGAGAATTGCGTTGGCTTGATTTGAGTACTTCAAACGAATCACCTAAGTTCTATACAGAAAAAGTACAGTTACTGAATAACGGCGATTTACTGGATGAAGCCAATCATATTACCCGTATGGATATTGCAGCTGACGGTAACGGATATGCCATTAGTAATGATGGGAATCATTTTATTCGTTTTAGTACCGGAAAAAATATTTCCATAACAGATTTGGGTAATTTAATTGATGCCGAAAGTAACTCAGGCGGCATCTCTATTCATAACAGATGTACCAGTTGGGGTGGAGATATGGTAGCAGATGCTTTTGGTAAATTGTATATTATATCTGCAAGTCATCAGGTATTTAAAGTGGATATTGACAGCAGGATTGCTACTCACATTGGTACAATTACCGGTTTGCCTGCAACATTCACTACTAACGGTGCAGCAGTAGATGCTGATGGTAAGATTGTGGTAAGCTGTGCTACCAGTTTTGAAGGCTTATACAAATTCGATATCAAAGATTTTGTGGCTTCAAAAGTTGAAGGTGCCGATGCTGGTTATAACGCATCCGATTTGGCTAACGGAAATTTATTATTTCAGAAAGAAGCAGATGCACAAAGAGCATTAAGCACTGTTGCTTTACCTGCAGCAGTACCTGTTAATACAGATGCACGAATTTACCCTAACCCTGTAACAGCAAATGAATTTAAAATTCAGTTTGATGGTCAGAAAGCTGGTAAATATATGGTTACTGTAACCGACTTAGCGGGAAGAGCTGTTTTAAATAAATCGATTATTATCTCTACTAAAGTGCAGG
Source organism: Ferruginibacter sp. (assembly GCA_037140275.1). Classification (GTDB taxonomy): domain Bacteria; phylum Bacteroidota; class Bacteroidia; order Chitinophagales; family Chitinophagaceae; genus Ferruginibacter. The sequence continues at coordinate 40,907 of JBAXET010000006.1, forward strand.
CCGAAACAGTACAAATCACCAATACCATTGGTAAAGGCATGTACCTGGTAAAAGTTACTGATACCAATAATCAGGTAGTATTTACCGATCGTCTGATGGTGCAATAAATAATTTATGGTTTCTAAGTACCGGGGTCGCCTTTTAAGGCGACCTCTTTTTTTAATTGATAAATTGATTTGTATCATTTACAGTTTTGTTTGAACTTTACTGCTTTAATCAAATAAAGAGAAACCCGCAGTGCAGGATATAGAACCATATTATAACTGGCGTCACCTCTACGCCGCAGAGGAAGACGAAAAATCTCCATTTTACGGTCGCACTTACAGCGAATTTGAATTTTCTCAAACTGTATATAATTATTATATACATCCACAGTGGGATGATTTTGGCAGCCGGACCTTATATATGAAAATATTATTTGCCGACTACGATCAAAACTATTGTATTATAGAGCTACTGGGCGAATGGAATGATGCTATTGAAAATGATATCATGGCCCTTAGACGTGATGTTACTGATATTTTATATGCAAAAGGAATCAATAAGTTTATTTTAATTGCAGAGAATGTACTCAATTTTCATAGTAGCGACGACAGTTATTATGAAGAATGGCGGGAGCAATTGCAGGATGATGGCGGCTGGGTGGTGATTATTAATATGCCTGAACAGAGCCAGTATGATTTTAAAAAAGCCCGATTAACCAACTATATCAGCCTGATGGAGTTTCCGCAGTGGCGAACTATTAAGCCCGAACTTGTGTTTCAGCAGGTAGACAATTGGATAATTAAGCTATTGGATTAAAAAAAAGGTATCGATTGCATAAAAACATTTAACAAAGCACAATTTTAAGACAGAGTAGCGTAAATTTGCTTACCAAAATTCAAATTTTAACTTTTGCACAATGACGTTTAAACAGCTTTTCACTTCTTCCATAGGCAAGAAGTTTACCATGGGGCTTACCGGATTATTTCTCATCTCATTTTTGGTTATACACTGCACTGTAAATTCCATGATTTTTTTTAATGATGGAGGAGAGATGTTCAATACCTATGCTCATTTTATGAGTCATAATTATATTGTTCGTGTACTGGAGATTGGCTTGTTTGCCGGATTGATTGCGCATGTTATTCAGGGTTTACTGTTAGTAAATCATAACAATTCAGCCAGGCCGGTTAAATATGCTGTAAGTGGTGCATCCACCAACAGCAAATGGTACAGCCGGAGTATGGGATTACTGGGAACGTTGTTGTTATTGTTTTTGATACTGCATATTTCTAAATTCTTTATCAACACTAAAGTTGCATTGTATGCAAATGGTGGTGATAATGATGCCGCTTATAATTTATTTGAAGAAATGAAAGAATACTTTCAGCAATTATGGGTGGTTATTGCTTATGTAGCCGGCGTAATTTCATTATTCTGGCATTTGATGCATGGCTTCCCCAGTGCATTTCAAACCTTTGGTATCAATCACAAAAAATATACACCGCTTATTCAAACCATTGGCATCGGTTTTTCTATAATTGTTTGTGTATTGTTTGCTTTAATGCCAATTGCCTTTTATGCGGGCCTTCTTTCTTAAATGCTGCATCACCTGACCGAAAAAAAATTAAAACTCATAATTCATAATTAACGATATGGCTCTAAATTCTAAAATACCTGCCGGGGAAATGAATGCGAAGTGGGAAGATTACAAAGGACATGTAAAGCTTGTTAACCCCGCCAATAAAAGAAAACTTGAAGTAATTATTGTAGGTACCGGATTGGCCGGCGCTTCTGCAGCTGCTTCATTGGGAGAATTAGGATATAAAGTAAAAACATTTTGCTTTCAGGATAGTCCGCGCCGTGCTCACAGTATTGCAGCGCAGGGTGGTATCAATGCAGCAAAAAATTACCAGAATGATGGAGACTCTGTTTTCCGTTTATTCTACGATACAGTAAAAGGAGGCGATTACAGAGCAAGAGAAGCAAACGTTCACCGTTTGTCTGAAGTAAGTGCTGCTATCATTGACCATTGTGTGGCGCAGGGTGTGCCTTTTGCACGTGAATACGGCGGTTTGTTAAGTAACAGAAGTTTTGGTGGTACTCAGGTACAGCGTACTTTTTATGCTGCCGGACAAACAGGACAGCAATTATTATTAGGTGCTTACAGTGCATTAGAAAGACAGGTTGCATTAGGTAATGTAACTCAATACAGTCGTCACGAAATGCTTGATGTGGTGATGATTGACGGAAAAGCAAGAGGCGTTATAGTACGTGATTTGGTTACCGGAAAATTAGAGCGTCATTTCGGTCACGCAGTATTGTTATGTACCGGCGGATATGGTAATGTGTTTTATTTAAGTACCAATGCCATGGGCAGTAACGTAACGGCAGCATGGAAAGCCCATAAAAAAGGAGCTTTCTTTGGTAACCCATGTTTTACTCAGATTCACCCAACCTGTATTCCTGTTAGTGGCGATTATCAGAGTAAACTTACATTAATGAGTGAGTCGTTGAGAAATGACGGACGTATATGGGTACCCAAACAAAAAAACGATAACAGAAAGGCAGTAGATATTCCTGAAGAAGAAAGAGATTATTACTTAGAGAGAAGATACCCTGCATTTGGTAACCTGGTGCCCAGAGATGTGGCATCCAGAGCAGCTAAAGAAAGGTGTGATGAAGGCTATGGTGTAGGTACTACCAAATTAGCGGTTTATCTTGATTTTGCAGATGCCATTAAGCGCTATGGTAAAATTGAAGCCGGTAAGCAAGGCAATACAAATGTTGATGAAGCTACTATCATTGCTTTGGGTAATGATGTGGTGAAAGAAAAATACGGTAATCTTTTTGAAATGTATGAAAAGATCACCGGTGAAAATCCATACGAAATGCCTATGCGCATTTACCCTGCGGTGCATTATACCATGGGTGGTTTATGGGTAGATTATGAATTAACCACTACAGTTCCCGGTTTATATGCATTGGGTGAAGCAAATTTCAGCGACCACGGAGCAAACCGTTTAGGTGCCTCTGCTTTAATGCAGGGATTGGCCGATGGTTATTTTGTAATTCCATACACCATTGGTAATTATCTGGCTGATGAAATACGCAACCCGTCTCTACCCACTTCGCATCCTGCATTTGAAGCAACTGAAAAAGAAGTGAGCGACAGGTTACAAACTTTAATGGATATTAAAGGCACTCAAACTGCGGAGAGCTTCCACAAACGTTTAGGAAAAATTATGTGGGATAAATGCGGTATGGCACGTAATGCACAAATCTTACAAGAAGCCATAACCGAAATTCAGCAATTGAAAAAAGAATTCTGGAGCGATGTACGTATACCGGGAGAAATCAATGAACTGAATCCCGAACTGGACAAAGCCGGCCGAGTGGCAGACTTTATTGAACTGGGAGAACTGATGTGTAAAGATGCATTGAACCGTAATGAAAGTTGTGGCGGACATTTCCGTGAAGAAAGCCAGACAGAAGATGGAGAAGCAAAACGTGATGATGAAAACTTCAGTTATGTATCTGCATGGGAATTTAAAGGAGAGAGCAACTGGGATTTACATAAAGAAGCTCTGGATTTTGAGATTGTAAAACCATCTCAACGCAGTTATAAATAAGATGAAAGTATCCGGATTTACTTTTGTAAGAAATGCAGTTAAATACGGATACCCGGTAAAAGAATCTATCAGCTCCATTTTGCAGGTAGTAGATGAAATGGTGGTTTGCCTGGGGAATTCAGATGACGGAACAGAAGAGTTGATTAAAAGTATTGGTTCAGAAAAAATTAGGATCATACACTCTGTTTGGGATGAAAGTATACGTGAAGGAGGTAAAATACTTGCAGTTGAAACCAATAAAGCTCTGGATGCTGTAGCTGCTGATAGTGACTGGCTCTTTTACATACAGGCTGATGAAGTGGTACATGAACAATATCACCACAACATTTCCAAAGCCATGCAACAGTATTTAACTGATACCAAAGTAGAAGGTTTATTATTTAACTATAACCATTTTTACGGCAGTTACAGTTATATAGGCGATGGCAGAAACTGGTACAGCAAAGAGATCAGAATCATCAGGAATAATAAACAAATCAGAAGTTATCGGGATGCTCAGGGTTTTAGAAAAGCGGATAACGGGAAATTGAATATAAAATTGATTGATGCATACATTTATCATTATGGATGGGTAAAAAATCCTTTGATTATGTATAAAAAATTAGAAGGGGTAGGTAAGCTTTGGGCAGGAGAGGAAGGCATTAAAAGAGGTGATGAGTATGAAAAAAAAAATCTGGAATTTGATTATTCAAAAATAGATTCCGTTACTTTTTTTAAAGGTACACATCCGGCAGTAATGCGGCAATTAGTAAATAGTGAGGACTGGAGTTTTGAAGCTGATACTAAAAAGAAAAATTTTAAAAATATAAAACACCGGATACTGTATTTAATGTGGCAAAAATTTGGTTGGCGGCCTTTTGAATACAGGAACTATAAAAAAATCTGATTAAAAGAACATAAGCAATTTATACGATGCAACATTATAACATGAACCTCACACTAAAAGTGTGGAAACAGAAAAACAGCAATGAGAAAGGGCATTTTGATACCTTTCAGGTATCTGATATTTCCAGTGAAATGTCATTCCTTGAAATGTTTGATGTATTGAACGAACAACTGATCAGGGATGGGAAAGAACCCATTGCATTTGATCACGACTGCCGTGAAGGTATTTGTGGTATGTGCAGTTTGTATATTGATGGAAAACCACACGGACCATGGTCGCAAAACACTACCTGCCAGTTACATATGAGGGCATTTAAAGATGGTGATACCATTGTGGTGGAACCTTGGCGCAGTAAAGCATTCCCAGTACTGAAAGATTTGATGGTTGACAGAGGAGCATTTGACAGAATTATACAGGCTGGCGGATATATTTCGGTAAATACCGGTAATGCTGTAGATGCAAATGCATTACCCATTGATAAAAAAAATGCAGATGACGCATTTGCAGCTGCTGCATGTATTGGTTGTGGTGCTTTTGTGGCAGCTTGTAAAAACGGAAGTGCTATGTTATTTGTAAGTGCTAAAGTTTCTCAGCTGGCCTTATTACCGCAGGGGCAACCCGAGAGAGAGAGCCGTGTTTTGAATATGGTGGCTCAAATGGATAAAGAAGGATTTGGTAGCTGTACCAATACCTACGCCTGCGAAGCAGAATGCCCTAAAGGTATTTCTGTAAGTAATATAGCCAGGTTAAACAGAGAGTATTTGAAAGCAGGATTAAGTACAGAAGATTAATTAAACAATACAATATAAACAGAAACGCCTCATAATAAATATGAGGCGTTTTTTTATAAGCGTTACTGATTATTCAGATAAACAACACTTAATTATTTTTTGAATTGCGCAAAGCATTATCCAGTGAAAATGGCCCTCCGCCTTCAATTAGAAATACAAATAACAAAAACAATACTACCACTGAAAAAATCTGTCCGGAATCCCCGGAAAAAACAGGCTGCTTGGCCTGTACCAGAAAAACAGCACCAATTAATACAGGTATCTGAACAGCGGCTGAAATACGGGTATATAAACCTGCAATGATCATACTTCCTCCAAATAAATGCAGCCAGGGAATAAATATATTCAGCCACACTATGCCATGAGATAAAGAAGCGTGTGAAATCATTTGTTCCAATACGGCGGTATCTTTTAAAAACTGAATTCCCTTTATAAATAATGATACTCCTAAAAGGGCTCTAATAACCACCAACCATTTAGGGTGATGTGTACTGCTCCATTGATTAATCTGTTGTAAGTAAGTCATAGCGTTAAAATTTATTGATGAATAAATAATAATGCCGGTCAACAGTTTTATCTGATAGGGTAGTTTATAAATATTGAATAAAAGCTTTATTGTATGCTACCTTTATTTCTTCTTTCTTTTTTCTTTTATGGTGAACACACGTGAAACATTGAATCCAAAATGGATATCACCTTTAAAGAAATCGCCGGTAGTTTCGGTAATAAAATTACGCTCTGTCATACCTGTTGAATTGGTAAAATGCAACTGAAATACGTGTCCGCCGGTTTCAATATCAAAGCCCAGGGCCAGTGAATTTTTAGTGCCCGGAATCATATATCCTTCACCTTCCACCACTGAAATGGGTAATACGTGATAATATTCTGCATTAAAGCTTAGGCGCTTGGTTAATTTGATCCTTCCGCCAACACCTAAAGCAAAAATATCATTAGGATCTGTTGACCCCTGAACAAGATTATTATGAATAAAAGAAGGCATCAGCTGCAAAGAAAAACCCTCGTTGAATTTTCTTGCAAAAATTAACTGGTTAGCAAATGACAAACGTGACGTATAATAGTTTTTACGGGTAGGGTCTTCCCATTTCAATGTTTTTAACATTACAGTAGACACCGCACTGATAGATAATGGCGAAGAGCCTTTGCCACCATGTGACTGGCGCAGTATTTTAAACTTTCCAAAAGCATCATATTGTTTTTGAAAAGTACTTCTTCCAACACCTACCATCAATCTGTTTGAAATACCATAATCTAAACCAATGCGCATGGTAGCCTGGTCTAAACCAAACATTTCATAACCCCCTTTATTTACCATACCGAACCGGTGTGATATTTTAAAATCTAAAACCCCGGCTGCTGCATTTTCAATGGAGTGTCCGTTAATTAGTCTTGACGTTTTAAATGTAGCAGTTGCAAATTCTTTTTTCTTGTCTTTTTTCGTCTCATCTTCTAGCATTTTCATCAGGTCGTCCTGAGCAAATACTTTAGATATGCTGAAACAGAAAGCAACAAGTATTAATAACAGATTTTTCATTGCGTGAATTTTAGTAATTAACTTTTGGGTTCGTATTTGCAATCCACTGTAACATCAATTTCTTCAGAAATTTTATCAGCTACCAGTGAAGGCACGGTAATATTATAGTCTTTTAGTTTTACGTTAAACTTTGAAAAAGCAGCTATTTTTCCGGCTTTAACAGTTATTGAACCGGGGGTTGAAACTTTTTTAGTAACACCATGCATGGTCATATCTCCATCAACAGTTATAGCATAAACGCCATCCTTTGTAAAATTTATGGCAGAAAGATCGCTGATTTTTCCATTGAAAGTTGATTTAGGAAATTTATTACTCTCTAAATAATTTTCATTAAAATGTTCTTCCATTAAAGCACTGGAGAAATGGAATCCTTTTATTAATACAGCAAATACAAATTGTCCGGTTTGAGTATTAAGCATGCTTGATACTTCATTATTATCAGCCTCCACTTTTTCAATAGCTTTTGCCCTTGAATAAAATGATATCTTACCAGTTTTGGTCATTTGAACATTTTGCGCATTCGACAAAACTGCTAAAGCTGCAAAAAAAGAAAGAAAAATAATTTTTTTCATAGTCATTAATTTTAATTGTTTGGTGATCCTGAATTGATCCATTGTTGAAGTTTAGTTATTGTGCAACTGTTTATTTTTGCAGCTCCTTTTGGCATTGCTGAAAAACCGCCGGTTTGATTAATTGACCCCATCAGTCTTCCATTTGCTATTTGTGCTTTTACACCTGCATAGGTATCTAATATTACACCACTGGAAGCAGAAGTTGTATTGTGACAACCACTGGTATTACAGTTAACATTCATTACAGGCAATACATCAGTTGAGAATTTAGCCACTACAGAAGTATCACATGGCAGCTTACCATCAGGATATAATACATCTGCTTTGTCGTAGTAACAGCTTTCAAAAAATGCCACTGTTACAAGTAGTGTCAGTATAAATAAAATCAGTTTCATAAATTTTAGTATTGTATTTTTAATTAATTGTTCAAAGCCCCGGCTGTAATCCATTTTTGCACTTGTGTGATGCGGCAATCTGATAATTTATTACCCCCCTGAGGCATGGCAATATAACCGGCTGTATGCTTAATGGTACCCATTAACTTGCCGCTTACAGCAATGGCTTTAACTGCAGTATATGTGCTTACATCAACTCCGCCACCTAATGAAGCGGGGTTATGACAACCCTTGCAATATGTATTCATAATAGGACTAATGGTTGCAGCGTAAGTAAACAAAGTAGTGTCACAATCATTGCAGGCATTATTTTTTGCACCCTGCTGTATCCATTTATAAATAATATCTTTTTGTGCTGCTGTAAATGCGGCAGCTGGTGGTGGTGGCATTCTATTACTTCCGGATTTGTTTAATACGGTATACAATTTACTATTGGAAGGATTACCTGGCCGTACACCGCCGGTTCCAACAATATTAGCATACGTAGTTAAGTTGATCCCCTCTTTATGTGTAACTGCATCATGGCATCCGCTCATGGCACAGCCGGAATTTAATAAAGGCAATACTTTATTTTGAAAATATACAGTATCTGCACTGCAAGTTTGAGAGCCTCCATCTACAGGAGGATCAATTGCACTGAAGGGGATTTCATGTTTACAGGAAATTGCTATTGCAATAATTCCGGTAGCCAGTATAGCCAGCAGAAATATTCTGTTCATTTTATCGGGTTTAAAAATTGGTTTTTCAAAAATATTGTAATCTTCTATTTTACTTTGCCTGAACAGCACATCGTACTAATATCACATCTGTTAAATACCCTGTACAAATCCCTTTTAAAGTGATTACATCACCCACTTTATATTGTTTTGTAACACTGCCTTCAATTGTACATAAGAGTCCGCTCATATCAGTCCCTTTTAAAGCAATTACGTTTTCTTCTTTTTGATTCTTTGTTACGCCGGTAATTGTTCCGTTTACTTCCAGCACTTTATCGAGATATTTTTTATTTGCTTCTGTTTCATTGGTTTCATATTCATTTGCAATGTTTACCGCAGCTACACTTACAGCAGCAGCAGCTTCCACATTACGATGCGGTTTGTTAATCATTTTATATCCTATAACAGCCCCTGTACCACCAATTACTAACACTGCAATGAGTACCCATTTAATAATTTTATTTTTCATTTTCATACTTTTTATGATTTATTGTAATAAATATAAAACCAAACTGCTTAGATATTTAATACTTAAATCTGAATCTGCATTTAAACAAGCTGAACCTGTTAGTAAGTTGCCTTATAACAGGCCAGCATGCTTCCATATCCATATTTACCAGTACTCATTTTAATCGGTATACCTGTGTCCTGCAGTAACCCAATTGGTGATTATTAATTTTTCAGCAGCAGTAAAAAAGGTCTGAGGACTTTTTGGCATTTTTACCCTTCCTGGGGTATACAATACCGTTGTTTGATGTATGTCGTTCCATTTAGTTACAATACTGCAATCAGGATCAAAATTAAAACCTGCGTCGTTAAAACCATTCATATGACATCCGCCGCTGCCACTGCATCTTGTAGTAATCAATGTTCTTACTTGTGCAAAAAGTGGGCCACTTGATATTACACCAACTGTAAAAACCTGACTTTTTGTACATCCATTAACATCTTTTACACCAATTGTATAAGCTGCAGCTGCAAGGTTTGAGAAAACATTACTTGCCTGATATGCACCTCCGTTAATATTATAAGTAAAGCCTGTTGAACCGGCAGCAGTTACCGTAATACTTCCATTAGCTGCAGGAGTTATACAAGGTGTTGTATTTAAAATTACAGCAGTTAATGTAATATTTGTACTGGCACAAGGGCTGATAGCAGTTAATGTAACCACAGCACTTCCTAAGCAACCATTTGAATTTTTTGCAGTAATGGTATACGAGCCGGCAGCCAAATTAGAGAAGGTTCCACTTGTTTGATAAGTTCCATTATTTAAACTGTAAGTGAAACCGGTTCCACCTGTTGCAGTAGCAGTTATTGAACCGTTACTTAATCCTGTTGATGGGTTTACAGTGGTTGTGGTTACATTTACTGTAATACCAGCACATGGATTTGTTGCCACCAGGGTAACTGATGTTGCTCCGGTACAGCCATTGGAATTTTTTGCAGTTATGGTATAAGTACCTGCAGCTAGATTACTAAATGTTCCACTGGCCTGATAAGTTCCGTTATTTATACTATAAGTAAAGCCCGTACCACCTGTTGCAGTTGCAGTAATTGATCCATTACTTAAACCTGTTGAAGGACTAACAGTAGTTGTGCTGACAGTAACAGTAACTCCGGCACATGGGTTGGTACTTCCTAATGCTACAGTTGTTACTCCGGTACAGCCATTTGAATTTTTTGCAGTAATGGTATAATTACCTGCTGCAAGATTAGAGAATGTACCGCTGCTTTGAAACGCCCCGCTATTGATACTATATGTAAACCCTGATCCGCCGGTAGCAGATGCAGTAATAGAACCGTTTGATGACCCAGTTGTTGGTTGAACAGTAGTAGTAGTAACCGCAACTGTTATTCCTGCACATGGATCTGTTGCTGATAATGCAACAGTTGTTACACCTGAGCATCCATTTGAATTTTTTGCAGTAATAGTATAGTTACCTGCAGCAAGACCGCTAAATGTTCCACTATTTTGATAAGCCCCACTATTAATACTATAAGTAAACCCAGATCCACCGGTAGCAGATGCGGTAATAGATCCGTTTGATGACCCAACAGTAGGTTGAACTGTTGTAGTTGTAACTGCTACAGTAACTCCAGCACAGGGATCTATTGTGCCTACAATAATTTGATTATTGCCTATACAGCCTAAACTACTTTTTGCTGTTATACTATAATTACCTGCAGCAAGGTTGTTGAAAACATTTGATGATTGAAAAGCACCACCATTCATGCTATAAGTAAAGCCAGTGCCTCCGGAAGCTACTGCAGTTACAGAGCCATTAGACAGTCCTGCTCCGGCATCCACTTTTGTTAATGATACCGCAATTATTACCCCGGAACATGGATCAAAGGATCCAATCTGCACCTGCAGCGTATCTGTACAGCCAATAGAATTTTTTCCAATAACATTATAATTGCCAAAAGCCTGTAAGCCGTTGAAATAACCGGTATCCTGAAAAGCACCGCCATTTAAAC
>JBAXET010000007.1:0-50339 GCA_037140275.1 Ferruginibacter sp.
GTTGATGCGGAATATGATGTAAATGCTAATAAAATAAAAATATTTTTGAATAACCCTTTGATCGATTTTTCATTGACCGTAAATAATCAGTTGGTTTTCCTGTTGATTGGCGGTGATCTACTTCCTTATGTTAAAAGAATGAGCTTCCCGATCCATAAAGTATTCAGCACTTTAGGTTCAGTAGTAAGAGACCATAATGAGTTTGATGTAGTAAAAGATGCAAAAGGTAACCTGAGCTTTACTGGTAAAGCCAATAAACACCTTGGTAATAAAAGTGCCAAAATTGAACACGATCTTAATTTTACCATCACTGCAAAAAAAGAATGACCCCTATATATTTTTAAAACTGCCAAGCTGAGTTTAATTTCTATTAACTTTAATTCATGCGCAATTACTGGCTGCTTATATTATACCTGTTTAGTTGCTGTATTACAGCTGTTGCAGTTGCTCAAAAAAAACTGCAGTACTCTTTCCGGCACATTACACAATCCGATGGATTGTTGCACAACCAGGTACTTTATCTTGAACAAGACAATAAGGGTTTTATTTGGATGGCAACCCTTAATGGTTTGCAGCGTTATGATGGTTCACGCTTTACCTTTTACCCCGAAATGCTGAATAACCCTGCCGAAGGTTTAACCCCGGGTGCAGAAATGTACAGTGACAAAATCAATAATTTATTGTGGATACAAAAGAATTTTACCTTAGAAAAAATGGAGCTTGGTAAAAATCGCATTACATTGTACAATTCCGGCAACCTTATTAAAGACACAGCTTTTCATTACACTACTTATACTGACGCCGATAACAACACCTGGCTTTTGGGAGACAATGCTGTATATACTTTGAATGCTGCTACTGGTCAAAAAATTGCACGGCTGCGAAACATAGTGCTAAACGATGCACATAAAGCGTCCTATATTTTTACTGATAAACAAAACCAACAAACATGGGTGACTATGCTCTCCAAAGTTTTTTTATTTGATGAAAAAACAAAAAAAGTTTACAGTGATAATTTCAATCCTTTAGCACATCCTTTACTGCAGTCGCTGCTGTATAATAATGGCGATTATGCGTCGAGGTATGTAATGGCAGACAGCTGGAACAATATATGGGTTACCACCTGGAGCAACCAATTGTTTCGGTACAACACCGTTACCCAAAAATTGAGTACCTACTTATTATCTGACATCAAATCTGCACAACAACATTCCAAAGCCAGTTCGGCTGGGCTTTTAGTAAACTGTATGATAGAAGATAACCATGGTACCATTTGGCTGGCCACTGAAAATGCCGGCCTTTTACGTTATAACAGGGATGCCGATAATTTTGATTATTGCATTGCGGAAGAAAAGAACAATCTGGGAATTCAGTATAATTATAAAATCTTTAACCTGCTGCAGGATAAAGAACAAAATATCTGGATAGGAACCGACAGAGGTATCAGCATCTTCAATCCTTACCGCCAGTATTTTAAAACCATCCGTCACGAAGAAAACAATCCACTTTCGATTCCAAGAAGCGAAATGCAAAGTTTTGTACAACTTAATAATGGCGATATTTATATTGGCACATGGGGTAATGGTATAGGTGTATACGACAGTAATTTTAATTTTAAAAAAAACATACTCTTTGGTGGCGTTGGCGAAAATAATTTTGTTTGGAGCTTTCAGCAAATGGGACCCAACACCCTTTGGATAGGCTGCCAGCACGGCTACCTAAATATATATAACACTATTACCGGGGCAATTACCAACCTTCATCCCCCCGAAATGGAGGGATTTACCATTCGCTGTATGGAAAAGGATGTAAAAGGCAATATTTGGTTTGGACTTCAAAATGGAAAAATCGTAAAATGGGATAAACATCTTAATAAATTTTTACCTTATGGCACAGATACCATTAAAAGGTTACCGCCGGTGATTAACATTTTTTTTGATTCAAAACAACGTTGCTGGGTTAGTACCGAAGCAGGGTTTAAAGCTTTTGACACGGATAAACGGATTTTCACCAACAGCTGGCTGCCCGATAAAAATAGTTCCGTTAGCATTACGGCTAAAACCAGCCAGGGCATTGAAGAGTATAATGATAGCACGCTTTTAATTGGAACAATCTATGGTGGCATTAACCTGTTTAATACCAACACCAAAGTTTTTACACCACTTGCAACAACTTACGATCCTTCTTCTCAAACCATCTACGCTATTAAAAAAGACAAGACTGGGTTCATATGGTTTACCACCGATTTTGGACTATACAAATTCAATCCAACAGAAAAAAAAACCATCCCCTACAGCATAGAACCTGGCTTCATCAATTCTTCTTTTAAAGCAAATAATTTTTATCCGTTGTTAAACGGAGAATGGCTAACACTCACTACTACAGAAGCCATTAGTTTTAATCCGCAAAAGGCTGATTACACCGATAAAAAGCAAACAAAAATCGAGATCACCGGGTTTAAAATATTTAACAATCCGTTGTTTATTGATTCGCTATTACTGGAAGACAAGCCGGTTAGTCTTCCTTACAAAGATAATTTTGTTACTTTCGAATTTGCAACCCTGCATTTTTTAAGCCTTCAACAAACCAATTATTACCACCGCCTTGTAGGACTGGAAAAAAACTGGGTGAATGGTGGCACCAATCGTTTTGCCAATTACACCGACCTTCAGCCCGGCGAATATTTTTTTGAAGTAAAGGCTGAAATTGGTAACAGTACAGGCGACATCACATCGTTTAAAATAATTATTACGCCACCTTTTTGGAAAAAAACCTGGTTTAAACTGCTTTGTTTTTTACTGGCGGTTACAGCTATTTATGCCATTGCAAAATGGAGGCTCAACAGCATTTATAAAGAAAGTAAAAGAAAACTGCATTTTACCAAGCAAATGGCAGAGATGGAAATGAGGGCACTGCGCAGCCAGATGAACCCGCATTTTATTTTTAATTGCATCAACAGCATTGATGCATTGATACAAAGCAATGATAAATACTACGCCACTGTATACCTGAATAAATTTGCAAAATTGTTACGTAATATTTTAGATACCAACAAACAAAATACTGTAAATTTTAGTAAAGACATTGATACTTTAAAACTGTATATTGAACTGGAAGAATTACGGCACGAAAATAAATTTAAAACAAGTTTTATAATAGATGAACAATTGCTGAGCAGCGATTATAAAGTACCGCCGCTGATTATACAACCATTTGTAGAGAATGCCATTCTTCACGGCCTTAAAAATAAAGAAGGTAATGATGGATTACTTACTATCAGCATAAAAAAAGTTAATGACCGCATACAATATATTATTACCGATAATGGTATTGGAAGAAAAGCAGCTGAAAAAATTATGCATAATAAAGAATCCCATTACGGCATGCAGATCAGTTACGACAGAATAAAATTATTTAACAGGGAAGAATATCCGTCTGTACAAATCAACGATTTGTATAATGATGGAGCAGCAACCGGAACAGCAGTAACGGTTAATTTAAATATCATATAAAATGATCAATGCAATAATAATAGATGATGAAACAAAAGGCAGGCTGGCACTAAGGGAAAAACTTTCGGCTTACTGTCCGCAAATACAAATAATGGACGAAGCCACCAACGGAAAGGAAGCGTTGATACTGATACAGCACCATAAACCCCAGCTGATCTTTTTAGACATTGAGATGCCGCGTATGAATGGCTTTGAAATGCTGAACGAACTGCCTGATAAAAATTTCCATATCATCTTTACCACCGCTTATGACCAATACGCTATTAAAGCCATTAAATATGCGGCTTTTGATTACCTGCTAAAACCCATCGATATAGAAGAATTAAAAGCAGCTGTTGCTAAAATTGAAATACAGGAAAATAATCAAACTAAAAAGCAGGTGGAACTGATGCAGCAGAATATGCAGCAACCTAAAAAACAATTATCTAAACTGGCTATCCCAACGCTAGATGGTTTAATGTTTTACAATATCAGCGACATTATACATTTAGAGGCTAACAGCAATTACACTAATATTTATCTGGTTAATAAAATAAAGATCACCGCTTCAAAAACTTTAAAAGAATTTGAAGATTTACTGCCCGATGATATTTTTTTCAGAACACATCACTCCCATCTCATCAATCTTAATTATATTAAAAGATATATCAAGGGAGACGGCGGCCAGATTGAACTCCAAAATGGCAGTTTTGTAGATGTAGCCAGAAGAAAAAAAGAAGAGTTTCTTAAAGCCATCAGCTATTAGTAATTTTGTGCAATGAAAAATTATTTACAGGAGCTTTTCAGCAAACAGCAATACGACAGCAATAACTTTTTTTTAATTGCAGGCCCCTGTGTGGTGGAAAGTGAGGCTCTGATAAATGAAGTAGCAGAGAAAGTGAGTAGGATTTGCAAAAACCTGGGTATCCCCTATATATTTAAATCATCATACCGTAAAGCCAACCGAACCAGTGCCAACTCATTTACCGGTATTGGCGATGAAGCGGCTTTACAATTGGTAAAACAAGTGGGTGAGCGTTTCCATTTACCTACTACATCAGATATACATACCGCACAGGAAGCTGCGATGGCTGCGGAATATGTAGACATTTTACAAATACCTGCTTTTTTATGCAGGCAAACTGACCTGCTGATTGCTGCAGGGGAAACCGGTAAAATTGTGAACGTAAAAAAAGGACAGTTTGTAAATGGTCCTTCTATGAAATTTGCAGTTGAAAAGATAAAAAATACAGGAAATGATAAAGTAGGCCTGATTGAAAGAGGTAATACATTTGGTTATCAGGATCTGGTGGTGGACTACAGGAACATAACCTGGATGAAAGCAATTGATGTGCCTGTTATTATGGACTGTACTCACTCACTGCAACAACCCAATCAAACAGGCGGCGTTACAGGTGGCAACCCCGAATTGATTGAAACCATTGCCAAAGCAGCTATTGCAACCGGTGCGGATGGATTATTTATAGAAACTCATCCCAATCCCGCAGCAGCAAAAAGCGATGGTGCAAATATGCTTCAGCTGGATCTGCTGGAACCCCTGCTTGAAAAATTAGTTCGGCTTAGAAAAGCTGTGATATAAAAAAAGCCCCAACCGGGGGCGATAAAATAGGATAACCAAAACCATAAAGCTTGTACATCTACTACAAGCTTTATAATGATCTTAAAACGGGGCGTTCATTATACATCACAAAAATATATCCAAATTATAATATTTATCGTGTAATTCCGACACATTAATACCTGCAAAAGGCATAAGATCGATGTTTAAACTACATTTCGCTGGGCAGTATATTAAATTCTTTTTTATAGGCGATAGTAAAATTGCTTAAATTTTTAAAGCCCAGTGCTGTACCGGTTTCCTTTACAGAGTAATTTTTTGTACGTAGTAATTGTCTGGCCCGAAGCATCCTATTCTTTTGATAATATTCATAAAGACTTAAGCCGTATACCTGTTTAAAAAGATTCTTCAGCTTTGTTTCGCTCATCATGGCTTTTCTTGCCAAAACCGGAATAGTAGGTGGCGGGGCCGAAAGATTACTTACCAGAATTGATTCCACCAGCATTACCCTTTTAATAGAGGTATCGTTGATATTAACCGGCTTTTTCTTTTTGCTTATTTTACTCAATATGCTTCTGAAAAATTTTTCAATCAGCAACATCACCCTGTTTTGAATAACCACTTTATACATAGGAAGCTGTTCATTGATTTCAAAAATTTCCTCCATCAATGTACGATATTCCAAATTCAATATTTCAAAATTTAAAGTAGCAGTTTTTAGGGAAAGGTATTCTTTAAAGGCTTCGTCACTACTCTGTATGCCTACATTATTTTTTAACCATTCAGCTGTAAAATAAATGTTGATGCAACGGTCTTCTGCACCGGCAGTAGCGGTATATTCAAAACCAAATAAGGAGTTGGTTAAAAAAGCACCTGAGTAAATCAGGTCTTCGTCGTTTAGTGTATCATTATCTATTTGAAGAGTAAGCGCTTTAACATTTTTTACAGCATCAAAACGTAATGTATAAGACTCATCTAAAGCTGCCTCGCGTTTAAAACTTACATCCTGATCAGTCACACATTCATTGATTAAAACCTGCAGCCCGTTTGCCAGTTCAATGGCTTTGATATAACCTGTTCCAATTTCCGGCGGAAGTGAGATGGCATTATCAATAACAGGCACCCCGGCAGCATCAGCAAGGTGATGCAGATAATCTGTATGATTGCAATATTGATAGGTGAAGTTAAACACGGGAATTATTGCTAAAACTATACTGCGCTGTATTTATTGTGTAAGTGTAGCAGGCACTTTATTGAATTGTTTTTTGTAAGCTAAAGTAAAGTTAGATACATTATTATAACCAATCGCCCCGGCTACCTGTTTAATATTAAACTGGCCGCTTAATAACAGCTCATTCGCTTTGTGAAGCCGCTGCTTTTGGTAATAGGCAAAAATACTGTCGCCGTATATACTCTTAAAACTTTTTTTAAGCTTGGTACTGCTCATCGAAAACATTCTTGAAAATTCGTCAATGGTGGGTGGATTTTTACTAAAATCGCTGATGAGCAGGGTTTCTACTTTTACCATACTTTGAATGACCGCCGACGACAAATCGAATTTCCCCTTTAGCAAATTCATTTTTGCATAAAGGCGGGTAAAGAAACGCTCTATTAATAAGGTGATCCTGTTTTGTATAAATATATCCTGCATAGGATCATCCTTACGTGCATTCCATAACTGATCCATCAGTTCAAGATATTCCACATCCAGTTGTTCGATATCAAAACTTTCTGTTTTTAAACTTAAATAACTTTTCAACACATCAGCATCTGTTTCAATACCCATGTATTTTTTCAACCATTTTTCGTTGAACAATACTTTGATGGATTTGATATGCATATGCGATGGCAACTCTTCTGTATTTACAAAAAGATTGCTGGTTAGTCGGGCCACTGCATGTCGGGTATTTGATTTTTGCATTATCTCATCATCCACTTTGGCGATAGCAGTACCTGTAATTAATACATCGTCAAAATGCAAAATAAAATAGCGGTCATCAGATCTTTCTCTTATGGTAACTAAAATATCATTGAATGTGGCATCCACCAGCAATACCTGTAACTCATCAAATAAAGAAATAGATTTTAAAATACCCGAACCTGCCGGCGGGTTAATAATAAGTAGCCCTTTTTTCTGATATCGCAATCCTAACTGTGTTGCAATATCCTGCAATAATTCCTGATAGTTGGTATGATTGACATGTAATACAATCATGAATTGCGGATAAAAATGCTGATAATAACTTTTAAAGGTATCTCAAAGGATTGCGTCGGGCATTAAGGATATATCGCTTGATATTCATCCAGAATGCCACAAAAAGATACACCACTACCGGTGAGCCCATTGTAAGAAAGGATATATAGATAAAATACTTTCTTATAGTGGATGTGGCGATACCCATTTTTTCGCCAATTGCGGTGCATACCCCAAAAACATGCCACTCAATAAAATATTTAAAATTGTTCATATGCTAATTTAAGCACAAATTCTTCTATAAACAAGCACTTTAAATACTGACCGAGTTTCAGTAAATTTGCAAAACATACGATTTTTAGTGCTAAAGACTTATTAAAGCAGTAAAAAGCCTTTAGTAACACCAATCATCATCTAAAATCATAAATCTAAAATTGTACTATGGCTTTTGACATTGAAATGATTAAGCAGGTGTATGCAAACTTTGCCACCCGCATTGAAGCAGCCCGTAAAGCAACCGGCAAACCTTTAACCCTTACCGAAAAAATATTGTACGCCCATCTTACCGAAGGTAATGCCAGCAAGGCTTACGAAAGAGGTGCGGCTTATGTGGATTTTGCGCCCGACCGTGTAGCCATGCAGGATGCAACCGCCCAGATGGCATTATTGCAATTCATGCAAAGCGGCAGAACCAAAGTGGCCGTTCCTTCTACGGTGCATTGCGATCACCTGATTGAAGCTAAAGTAAACAGTAAAACTGATCTTAACAGGGCCGTTAACGAAAGCAGTGAAGTGTATGATTTTCTGGCTTCTGTAAGTAATAAATATGGTATCGGATTCTGGAAGCCGGGTGCGGGTATCATTCACCAGGTGGTATTGGAAAACTATGCTTTTCCCGGTGGTATGATGATTGGAACCGATAGCCACACTGTAAATGCAGGTGGTTTGGGTATGATTGCCATTGGTGTGGGTGGTGCCGATGCCTGTGATGTAATGGCCGGTTTACCATGGGAACTGAAGATGCCTAAACTGATTGGGGTTAAACTGACCGGTAAATTAAACGGATGGACAGCTCCTAAAGATGTGATTTTAAAAGTGGCAGGTATCTTAACTGTAAAAGGTGGTACCGGTGCTGTAGTGGAATATTTTGGCGAAGGTGCAACCAACATAAGCTGTACCGGCAAAGGAACCATTTGTAATATGGGTGCCGAAATTGGTGCGACTACGTCTACTTTTGGTTACGACGAAAGCATGAGCCGCTATTTAAAAGCTACGGGCAGAGCCGAAATCGCTGTTGCTGCTGATGCTATTGCGGCGCATTTAACAGGCGATGCTGAAGTATATGCCAACCCCGAAGCATATTTTGATCAGGTAATTGAAATTGACCTGAATACTTTGGAACCACATTTAAACGGTCCGTTTACTCCCGATCTGGCAACACCAATTTCTAAAATGAAAGAAGCTGCTATTGCCAATGGATGGCCTACCAAAATTGAAGTGGGTTTGATAGGAAGCTGTACCAATTCTTCTTACGAAGATATCAGCCGTGCGGTTAGCTTGGCTAAACAGGTAGATGAGAAAGGATTAAAATTAAATGCCGAATTCAATATTAACCCAGGTAGCGAACAGATCCGTTTTACTATCGAAAGAGATGGCTTCTTAGGCGTATTTGATAAAATTGGTGCCAATGTTTTTGCCAATGCCTGCGGCCCCTGTATTGGTATGTGGGACAGGGTTGGTGCAGAGAAAAAAGAAAGAAATACTATTGTGCACAGTTTCAACCGCAACTTTGCTAAACGTGCTGATGGCAACCCTAATACTTTTGCATTTGTAGGTAGTCCGGAAATAGTTACCGCAATGGCTATTGCAGGTGACCTCACTTTTAATCCGCTTACAGATACTTTAACCAACAATAAAGGCGAGCAGGTAAAATTAGATCCACCAACTGGTGATGAATTGCCACTTAGAGGTTTTGCTGTTGAAGATGCAGGCTATCAAAAACCTGCAGAAGACGGCAGCGGTGTGGTAGTTAAAGTAGCGCCAGACAGTAAACGTTTACAATTATTAGATCCATTTGCAGCATGGGAAGGCACTGATTTAAACGGATTGAAACTGCTGATTAAAGCCAAAGGAAAATGTACTACCGATCATATAAGTATGGCGGGTCCATGGTTAAAATTCCGTGGTCACTTAGATAATATCAGTAACAATATGCTGATTGGTGCAGTAAACTTTTACAATGAAAAAACAGACAGCGTAAAAAATCAGCTCACCGGCGAATATGGCACTGTACCTAATACACAAAGAGCCTATAAAGCTGCAGGTAAAGGAACACTGGTTGTGGGTGATGAAAACTATGGCGAAGGTTCTTCAAGAGAACATGCAGCTATGGAACCCCGCCACCTGGGTGTACGTGCGGTACTGGTAAAATCTTTTGCCCGTATTCACGAAACCAATCTTAAAAAACAGGGTATGCTGGCACTGACTTTTGCCAATAAAGCAGACTATGATTTGATTTTGGAAGATGATACTATTGACATTGAAGGGTTGCTCGCTTTTGCACCTAACAAATCTTTACAGGTAGTATTAAACCATGCCGACGGCAGTAACGAAACCATACAGGTAAATCATACTTACAATCAGCAACAGATTGAATGGTTTAAAGCTGGTGGTGCGTTGAATATTATCCGCAAGGAGTTTGCTGAAAGAAAATAAGCTCCGCTTAATTCGATACAAATCCTGCCCAACCGGCAGGATTTTTTATTTTAACAATATTTTTTTGTCAATTCAATGTTTAAACATTAATTTTGAGCCAGCAAATAAATAAATAACTTAAAAAATAACATTATGGCAACTACAAAATGGGCATTAGACCCTACACACAGTGAAATACATTTCAAGGTAAAACACCTGATGATTACCACCGTTACCGGCAGCTTCGGAAGCTTTACTGCTTCAGCAGAAACCGAAAACGATGACTTTACCAATGCAGCCATCAGCTTCAGTGCAGATACCGCTTCAATCAGCACCGGTAATGAACAACGTGATGGCCACGTTAAAAGTGCTGAATTTTTTGACGTGGAAAAATACCCAACTGTAAGTTTTGTATCTCCAGGCTATCAAAAAGCAGGTGATGACTATACTTTAACCGGAGATTTAACCATGCACGGTATAACCAAACCCGTTAGCCTGGCAGTTGAATTTGGTGGTGTTGCAAAAGACCCATGGGGTAATGTAAAAGCAGGCTTTACTTTGTCTGGCAAAATCAATCGTAAAGATTTTGACCTTAGCTGGAACGCCGCAACTGAAACCGGTGGTGTATTGTTGAGCGAAGAAGTAAAGATCCTTGCTGAAATTCAGCTGGTACAACAAGCTTAATCAACCTTACTATAATTGCAAAGCGAAACCTTAATGGTTTCGCTTTTTTTATTTGAGGGCAGTATCTTTTTTCAAATGGCAATCTTTATACTTTAATCCGCTGCCGCAATAACAGGGATCATTTCTTCCTATCTTTTCCCTTGCCTTCCGCATAGCCACTTCGGGATCTTGCTTAAATATTTGCTGCAGTAAATGAAATAATTCGGGGTGTTTTTGCTGCAATAAATCAGGCCTTTCAAAAAAATATTCCGACACCACCGCAAAAAATTCTGCCTTATTAGTTGTGCCGTAAGGATTGATATCAGAGCGGTCTTTCAATATCTCCTGCATTTTTTGAAAAGTCATATCCAGCCAAGGCAAAGTATATTGTTTGGATAGCAGGATTTGTGGAATACCATCCGTAGCTCCATCTGCTTTATCAATCAAATGCACAAACTCGTGAATGGCGGTATTATTCTTATCTGAATCATTTTTAAACCCTTCATGTAATGCATGCTTCGATAATAACATTTTGCCTTCCATATACCCCGAGCCTACCATACCCATAATATTTCTGTCGCCACCTTCTGTTTGAAAACCACTGTTAAAAGTATCTGAGTACAATAACACTTCCTGTAAATTGATATACTTCCATTCGGGGAAAGCAAATACCGGTATTACTGCACTGGAAGCCACCAGTATTTTATCAAGGTCATCCACCGTAGTATCTACACCCGTTATACGAACTTCACTCAAAAACTCCAGCACCTCCTTTTCAAATTGTTGCTGCCTGCCTTTATCCAACCCTCTGAAAAAAGCAATATTGTCAGCAAGAATGATATCGTTCACATGAATGTCCTCCCCTGCCGGATTTTTTTTGGACAAAGCCTTTGGCTTAGCCAAATAAATACCAAAAAAAATAACCACCACTATTATAACAATCAGCATAAAAATTATTAAACAATGAAAGTAAAACTAATTAACTGTACCTACATTTGTCTTTCAACAAAAAATTATGGTACAATATAACCCCAAAGACTGGCTCAGTTTTATTTTTCGTTTTCATAAATCTGATACTTTCAGAAAGCTTGGGCCAATGATAGTGTTGATTGCCGTATATGCAGGTGCCATCGCTTTTGCCGAGATCAACTATTGGAAATGGGATGACAACAATCAGGTAAAAAATATTGTAGTAATGCACAGTCTGCTGGGCTTTGTAATTTCACTTTTACTGGTATTCCGCACCAATACTGCTTACGACCGTTGGTGGGAAGGTCGCAGGCAATGGGGCGCATTGATCAATAACAGCCGCAATCTTGCTTTAAAATTCAGTGCGATGCTGGCTAACAATGATGCGCAAAACAGAGCATTTTTCAAAACCCTGATTCCGCAATATGCAGTAGCATTAAAAAATCATTTACGCAGTGAATCTACCCGTTTGGAATTAGACGAAGCTGCTCATCCTGAATTGACAGAAATAGATCATTCCAAACACCTGCCCAATCAGCTTGCCGCATTACTCTTTAAAAAAACAAACCAGCTTTTTGAAACGGGTAAAATTAAAGGCGAGCAATTGATTGTACTCAACAGCGAATTGCAATCTTTTACAGAAATCTGCGGCGCCTGCGAAAGAATAAAAAATACACCCATCCCCATTTCATACAGTGCCTTCATAAAAAAATTCATCTTCTTTTATGTAATGACATTGCCATGGGGCTATGTATTTAATCTGGGCTATCTGGTAATTCCGGTAGTGGCATTTATATTTTATGTGCTGGCCAGTCTGGAACTGATTGCAGAAGAAATTGAAGATCCCTTTGGCACCGACGGTAATGACCTGCCCATGGATAAAATGTGCACCAATATCCAAAAACAGGTGGCAGAACTGCTCTAATTAATATCTGCTGTTTTATAGTATATCCCCAAATCTATTTTATCTTTACCCCTCTTAAAAACATGATATGGCAACAGTAAAAACAGCATTGGTACAAATGAGTTGTTTGGACAACAAACAGCAGAATTTAGACAAAGCAATTGGTAAAATAAAAGAAGCTGCTGCTGCAGGTGCGCAGATTGTTTGTTTACAAGAATTATTTACTTCTCTGTATTTCTGTGATGTGGAAGACCATGACAATTTTAAATTGGCAGAAACCATCCCCGGCCCCAGTACCGATATATTAAGCACAGTAGCAAAAGATTTGGGCGTGGTGATCATTGCTTCATTATTTGAAAAAAGAGCTGAAGGATTATATCATAACACAACTGCTGTTCTGGATGCAGACGGCAGCTATTTAGGCAAGTATCGTAAAATGCATATCCCTGATGATCCGGCTTTTTACGAAAAATTTTATTTCACTCCCGGTGATCTGGGATACAAAGTATTTAAAACCAAATTTGCCACTATCGGAATTTTAATCTGCTGGGATCAGTGGTATCCCGAAGCCTCCCGAATTACCGCCTTGATGGGAGCAGAAATTTTATTTTATCCCACCGCAATTGGCTGGGCCACTTCACAGGATGAGGCGACCAATATTGAACAATACAATGCCTGGCAAACCATACAACGCAGTCATGCTGTTGCCAATGGTGTACATGTGGTTAGTGTAAACCGGGTGGGATTTGAGCAGGATGGAGCGATGAAATTCTGGGGGGGGTCATTCGTATCTAATCCTTTTGGCACTTTATTATACAAAGCTTCTCATGAAGCCGAAGAAATAAAAGTTATTGAATTAGACCTGAAACTGACAGACCGCTACAGAACACACTGGCCTTTTTTACGCGACAGAAGAATAGATTCTTATCAGCCTATTACTAAAAGGTATATTGACGAAGATTAAATCAAGTTGATAGTTGGCAGATGTTAGTTGACAGTTTTTAAAACTGTTGTTACTAAACTAAGGTCTGACATCTGTCATCTAACCACTAACATCTAACTATGACACCCAAACAACTCGGCTACTACTTCCCTGCAGAATTTGCCCCGCAAGCAGCCACATGGCTGAGCTGGCCGCATAAAGAAGCTTCATGGCCGGGAAAGATACATACGATCTATCCTTATTACAGTCAGTTTGTAAAAACACTTGCAGCAGCACAAAAAGTTTGCATCAATGTAAATGATGAAGCGATGAAAAATTTTGCCATTGGCCATTTACAAAATGCCAATGTTGATTTTTCTAAAGTAGAATTCTTTATGCATCCCACTAATGATGCCTGGTGCCGCGATCATGGTCCTGCTTTTTTGATTAACCCCAATGCAACAGAACATAAAAAAATCATTGTCGACTGGGACTATAATGCCTGGGGTAATAAGTATCCGCCATTTGATCTGGATGATAATATCCCCACCTTAATTGGCAAACAATATAATATTCCGGTTTACTATCCGGGTATTGTAATGGAAGGCGGTTCAGTGGAATTTAATGGAAAAGGAACCATAATGACATCAACAGCATGTTTATTAAATTCTAACCGTAACCCGCATTTAAATCAGCAGCAAATAGAACAATATTTGTATGATTACTATGGTGCAGAAAAAATTCTTTGGGTAAATGATGGTATAGTTGGTGACGATACTGATGGACATATTGATGATACGGTTCGTTTTGTGAATGAAGACACTGTTTTAACTGTTGTGGAAGAAAATAAACAAGATGAAAACTATCAATTGCTGCAGGATAATTTACATCAGATACAACAAATGCGTTTGCATAATGGTAAACAACTGAATATTGTGGAATTACCTATGCCTGATGAAGTAGTATACGATGATCAACGATTACCTGCCTCTTATGCCAATTTTTATATTGCCAATCATGCAGTGATTGTTCCGGTATTTAATTGCGCTAAAGACGATAAAGCTTTGCAAATCATTCAGCAATGTTTTCCCGGCAGAGAAGTGGTGGGTATCGATTCAACAGAGATCATCTGGGGGCTGGGCAGTTTTCATTGTATGAGTCAGCAGGAACCATTGGTTTAAAGAGTTTACAGGGTTGCCAACCTTACTGAAAAACTCTTTATTTTTATTTTATGTTGCCAAGGTTGGCAACCCTTTTTAAAAATGCACAAGTACATCAAACCCATTGCAGCATTGCTGGAAGAATATGCAGACAAAGAAAATGCCATTGGGGCAAAAGCATATATGCGCAATCAATTTGAGTTTTTTGGATTGAAAGCTGCTTTAAGAAGATCCCTCATTAAAGAATACCTGAAAGAAGGGTTACCTCATCGGGACCAGCTACAAAAAATCATAACCGAACTTTGGCAATTACCACAGCGGGAATTTCAGTATTTTGGCATTGCATTAATTGCTGCCTGTAAAAAACAATGGGATGCCGGTTTTATTCCGCTTATTGAATTTATGATTACACATAAAAGCTGGTGGGATTCTGTGGATGGTATTACCAGTGAAATAACGGGTCCTTTCTTTACCAAATATCCTGCATTAATAAAAAAAACTACAGGTAAATGGAATACTTCTGAAAATTTATGGTTGCAGAGAAGCAGTTTGTTATTTCAATTAAAATATAAACAAAAAACAGATATTCAACTGCTGAGTAAATACATCCTTAGGCATACTTCTTCCAAAGAATTTTTTATTCAGAAAGCCATCGGCTGGGTGTTAAGAGAGTACAGTAAAACAAACCCAGATTGGGTAATCCATTTTGTTGGCGAGCATCAATTAGCAGCATTAAGTAAAAGAGAAGCCCTTAAATATACCTGATAGTTTAATCTGCTTTAAACCAGATTTCAGTTCTATCATTCCATTCTCCGTTATAATTAATGGTGAGCTCCGCTCCTTTTTCAATATCAGCTACCGTTTTAATAAAGATCACATCTTCGTCATAGTCCATTAAATAATCGCAATTACTGGCATAGCTGTGATTATACATGGGTACATAGCCCAAAGCCATGCAGCACTTTTCTTTTCCCCATTCAAAAATATAATCGTGTAACAGCGTTTTATCCAGCTGCGGCCTGTCGGCAGCCTCCATTACAATTACAGGTGCAATTTCAATTAAAGTACCTGCAGTAATAGGTTCAGAAGTAAATACTCCCCTGCCCATGGTAGCCGTTTTATCTATGTATAAATAAGGTTGCAGCATAACATTTGATTAAGAATTAAATGGCCTAAATTGCAGCCCATCGTACAACAAAAATAGCACAAACTGAACATGTCATTAAAGTTGGAAGAAATATCATTGCAACAAAAGTTTGAGGAGGTCATTGCTTCAGAAGATAAACTGAAGATACAGGACTTTCTTAATAACCAGAACATCAGTGATGTTGCTAACCTGATATACGACAACGAGGAGTACGAAAGCCAGATCATGGCACATATCTCCCTGCATCGTGCGGCCAGCGTATTTAAAATACTGGAACTGCCAACTCAAAAAAGAATCATTCACGACCTGCCGCCATTTTCAACAGCAGAACTCCTGAATGAACTGCCCCCCGATGACCGAACTGCTTTCTTAAGCGAACTGCCCAGCAATGCAGTAAGGGAGTTAGTAAAAACGCTTACTCCTGATGAAAGAAAAGTTACACTCTCATTATTGGGTTATCCCGAAAACAGTGTGGGCAGGTTGATGACACCGGATTATGTTTATGTGTATGAGAACGATAGTATTGAGGACGTATTTAATACCATTCGCAGATATGCAAAAAGCAGCGAGACAATTGATGTTTTGTATGTGCTGAATAAGAAAGGCGAACTGCTCGATGATATCAGGATCAAAGACTTTATAATGGCTTCGCCGGAAAAAAAAGTAAGCGACCTGATGGATGGCAGATTTATTTCATTACATGCAGAAGACGACCAGGAAGTAGCTAGTGAAGTATTTAAAATGAATAACCGGGTGGCATTGCCTGTAGTAAGTAAAAGTAATAAGCTGTTGGGTATTGTAACTATTGATGATGTACTTTGGGTTGCAGAAGAAGAGTATAGTGAGGATATGCAAAAGATTGGGGGTACTGAAGCATTGGATGAACCCTATCTGGAAATGCCTTTAGTAAAACTATTTAAAAAAAGAGTGGGCTGGCTGATTATACTTTTTCTTGGGGAAATGCTAACCGCAACTGCAATGAAATATTTTGAGGGAGAAATACAAAAATTTGTAGTACTGGTTTTATTTATTCCATTGATCATTTCCTCCGGTGGCAATACAGGTTCGCAGGCATCTACATTAATAATTCAGGCAATGGCGGTAGGAGAAATAACTGTAGCCAGCTGGTGGCGTGTTATTCGAAGAGAAATAATTCAGGGGCTGATGCTAGGTACTGCTTTAGGAACTATTGGTTTTATAAGAGTTGTCATCTGGGATATGTTTTCTCCGGGCGTATACGGCGCACATGAAGTGCGTGTAGCATTTACAGTAGGCTTTGCACTACTGGGCGTAGTACTCTGGGGTACACTTAGCGGATCGATGTTGCCAATTTTAATTAAACGTTTAAAAGGAGATCCTGCAGTATCATCTGCGCCCTTTGTAGCTACACTTGTAGATGTTACAGGACTGGTAATTTATTTTTCTGTAGCCTATCTTTTTTTAAAAGGCATTTTATTGTAATTACTTCATCTCTGCAGATATCGCAGCAGCCTCACCATACTTCATTTTTTTTACCTGCACTTTTTTCTTTTTAAAAGTCAACAGATATAAATTATCAAACTCTGCATCCGGAATATTTACTGGCTCAAAATCAGTAGCTCCAAATTGTCTGATAATTTTAGGGATGGTATTACTGTGCCCAATGATTAAAATAGTTTTGCCCGCATCATTATGGCTGAGTATTTTAATCAGTACATCTTCCCCGGTTGTGTCTGCTTTATACTGTACCGTATCAATACCCAGTTGTATACGCAAACTGTCTCCTGTCATTTGCGTTCTTTTAAATTGTGTTACATAAATATGCTTTACGCCTTTATTTTTTAACAGCTCCAATAAAGCCCCCGCTCTTTTATTACCGCTCTCTGTTAAAAAAGGATCATTGCCCGATTGTTTTTCGGCATGCCTTACCAGATAAATTTTTGTTTTATTGTCGAAGTCTGCGGTTTTTTGCGCCTTTATTATGTTTTGTGCCGATATCAGCAGTAAAAATGCAATTAAACTCTTCATAAAAAAATATTTATGTTCTAAATTAAGTGAATAATTCAATTCATCCGCAATAGCATATAGTTAACTATCGTTAATGACTCAAATTTGTTATTTTGCAGCATATTAAAACCGTATAAGAACCTGAAAAGTTCAATACATTAATTTTACTGAAGTGCCCTTTAAAAGCTTTAGAAATAAACTTTACCAATTAAGTTGAAATACATTCAGTAGTTGAACTAAAAAAATATTAAAACCAAAATATTATGTGTGGAATTGTTGGATACACCGGCCCTCGTGAGGCATACCCAATTGTAATTACAGGCTTAAAGCGTTTGGAATACCGTGGCTACGACAGTACCGGTGTTGCCCTGTTAAATGGCGGATTAAAAGTGTATAAAAAGAAAGGTCGTGTTGCTGATCTTGAAGAAAACAATATTGGCAAAGACCTTCATAGTCATATAGGCATTGGCCATACCCGCTGGGCAACACATGGCGAACCCAGCGATCGTAATGCACACCCGCATACTTCTAAAAGTGGTAAGCTGGCTATGATACATAATGGCATCATTGAAAACTATGCCCAAATAAAAAAAGATCTGGTAAACAAAGGCTACTCTTTTACCAGTGATACGGATACTGAAGTGCTGTTGAATTTTATTGAAGACATTAAAACCAACAACGAATGTAATTTAGAGGAAGCAGTAAGAATTGCTTTAAAAAGGGTTACCGGTGCGTATTGTATTTTATTAATCAGTGAAGATGATCCTGAAACTATTATTGCTGCAAGAAAAGGGAGCCCTTTAGTAATTGGCGTGGGTAAGGGCGAGCATTTTTTAGGCAGCGATGCCACCCCCATGCTGGAGTACACAAAAGAAGTGGTGTACGTAAATGATTACGAGCTGGCCATTGTGCGCCCCGATGAATTAATATTGAAAAATTTAGGTAATGAAAAAGTTACTCCTTTTATTACTCAACTGGATATGGAACTTGCTGCAATTGAAAAAGGCGGCTACGACCATTTTATGCTGAAAGAAATTTTTGAACAGCCCTCAACCATTCAGGATTGTTTAAGAGGAAGACTGGATGCTGCCGCTGGCACTATTACCATGAGCGGCATTCAAATTAATATTGATCAGTTGAAGAATGCCAACCGCATTATGATACTCGCTTGTGGTACAAGCTGGCATGCCGGCCTGGTTGCTGAATATGTAATTGAAGAATTGTGCCGCATACCAGTTGAAGTGGAATATGCAAGTGAATTCCGTTACCGCAATCCTATTGTAAATAAAGGTGACGTAATTATTGCCATTTCTCAAAGCGGAGAAACCGCAGATACTTTGGTGGCATTAGAAAGAGCTAAAGAAAACGGGGCGTTTATTTTTGGTGTGGTAAATGTGGTGGGTTCTTCCATTGCAAGAATATCTCACGCCGGTGCTTACACACATGCAGGTCCGGAAATTGGCGTGGCATCTACAAAAGCATTCACGGGTCAGTTAGCTGTGCTGATGATGATGGCATTAAAGATTGCCATTGAAAAAGGTACTATTACCAAAGAACGCTATCTGGCATTGTTAAATGAAATGAATGAGGTGCCTGAAAAAGTGGAAGCCATTTTAAAAAATGCTGAAGAATTAAAAGTGATTGCAGAAAAATATAAAAACGCCAGCGACTTTTTATTTTTAGGCAGGGGCTATAATTTCCCTATAGCACTGGAAGGTGCATTAAAACTAAAAGAGATCTCTTATATCCATGCCGAAGGTTATCCTGCAGCAGAAATGAAGCATGGCCCTATCGCTCTGGTAGATGAAAATTTGCCGGTATTATTTGTGGCTACTAAAGACAGTTATCACGAAAAGATCATCAGCAATATGCAGGAGATTAAAGCCCGTAAAGGAAAAGTGATTGCTATTATTACAGAAGGGGATGAAGTGAGCCCCACTTTAAGTGACAATGTGTTTGCCATTCCTCCTGCCGATGAATTGGTAGCGCCATTACTAAGTGTGATTCCATTACAATTACTATCCTACTATGTGGGCGTGGCAAAAGGTGTGGATGTGGACAAGCCGAGGAATTTGGCAAAAAGTGTAACGGTTGAATAAATAATTTGTAGTTTGTTGTTTATGGTTTATGGTCCATCCTAAATTTAAACAGTCCTGCGAACAACAAACTTCAAACCATAAACAACAAAATATAGCATGAATATCATCAAAAAACACCCGGTTAATAACCTTGGCTATAATTTTATAGATGACCAGTATATCCCAAAAGGGAAAGATGAATATCACCTGCGCAATACGCAAAATAAAAATGGCATTGTGTACCGGAAGTTATCTGCACTGGAAATAGAAGTGCTGGTACGCAATCGCAATACTTCAGATGACTGGAATAATATTTTAGTATCAGAATTATTCAGCGCAGAGCTGGTGAAGAATTGTAAATTCTTTGGGCTGGTACGCATTGGAAAACTGGAAGCACTGTATCTGGAGTTTCATAATTTAAGAATGCCGGTAGGTTTGTATAACAGCACCATCATCAGCTGCGACTTTGGCAACAATGTATGTATTGATAATGTAAATTACCTGAGTCATTATATTATTGGCAACGAAGTAATGATTGCCAATGTAAATGAACTGGCCACTTCACCTAAAGCAAGATTTGGCAATGGTATCATTAAAGAAGGTGAAAGCGAGCAGGTAAGGGTATGGATGGAATTGTGTAATGAAAATGGTGGAAGAAGTGTACTGCCTTTTGATAATATGCTACCCGGCGATGCTTTTTTATGGAGCAAGTATCGCGATGATGCGGCATTGCTTCAAAAGTTTAAAGAGTTTACAGAAAACAGTTACGATAAACAACATGGCTATTATGGCAAAGTGGGCGACCGTACAGTAATTAAAAACTGTAAAATCATTAAAGATGTGCTGGTAGGTTCTGATGCTTATTTTAAAGGTGCCAACAAATTAAAAAATCTTACAGTAAATAGTGACGAAAGCCGCACTTCTCAAATTGGTGAAGGATGCGAACTGGTAAATGGCATTGTGGGTTTTGGCTGCCGTATTTTTTATGGTGCCAAAGCGGTTCGTTTTGTAATGGCTTCGCATTGCCAGTTAAAATATGGCGCCCGATTGATTAACTCTTACCTGGGTAATAACTCTACCATCTCCTGTTGCGAAGTACTGAACTCATTAATCTTTCCTGCGCATGAGCAGCATCATAACAATTCATTTTTATGTGCAGCAATGGTAATGGGACAAAGCAATATGGCTGCAGGAGCAACCATTGGAAGTAATCATAACAGCCGTGCTGCAGACGGAGAAATTATTGCGGGCCGTGGTTTTTGGCCGGGGCTTTGTGTTAGTTTAAAACACAATTCAAAATTTGCTTCCTTCAGCATAATTGCCAAAGGAGATTTTCCTGCTGAACTCAATATCCCCATTCCTTTCAGTTTGATCAGTAATGATGTGGCCAATGATAAATTGCAGGTAATGCCTGCGTATTGGTTCATGTATAACATGTATGCATTATCCCGTAATGCACGTAAGTATGTTGACCGTGACCGCAGAACAGAAAAGATACAGAACATTGAATATGCTTATCTGGCACCTGATACAGTGAATGAATTGTTTAATGCCCTTAAAATATTAGAAAGTCTGAAACCTGATGCTGCAGGTATTGCTGAAGTGAGCGGCTGGGAAAATACCGATAGAAAAATTGAAGTATTAAAAGTGCCGCAGTCTATTCCCCTTTTCAAAGAATTGATACAGTATTATGGTGTGATGGGAATTTTTAATCATGCCATCCAAAATAAATTTGCCGACTTTGATACCTTAAAGAAAACATTGTCTGCTAAAATTCAGCGCAGTGAGTGGATCAATGTGGGCGGACAACTCATTCAAAAAACTGCACTTGAAACAGCGAAACAAAATATCAAATCCGGCAAATTAAAAAACTGGGATCAGCTACATGATTTTTATAAGCAACAGGGTACTGCCTATCAAGCAGACAAGTTGCATCATGCTTATACTTCATTGCTCGAAATATTACATATTACACCTAAACAATTTACTCCGGCGCTGCTGAAACAATTGTTGCAACATGCTTTACAAACACAGGAATGGATGACAAAAGGTATTTATGATTCCAGAGCAAAGGATTATAATAATACATTCCGTAAAATGGTATACGACACTAACGAAGAGATGAACAAAGTAATTGGTCGTTTGGAAGACAACTCCTTTATACAGGAACAACTGGCAGAATTTGACGAAATGAAAAAGCAGGTAAAAGCTTTAGTGAGAAAACTAAAATTGGCCTAGCCTTCTTATCTTTACCCTTCAAATTACGGATGTGAAAAAATTGCTTTGTATTATACTCTTCAGCGGATTGGCGATGTCTGGTAAAAGTCAGACCGTAGCACAAATAAAAAAAATACTCGATACCACCAGCAATCCGGTAGGTTTTGTAAAATACGTTTTAAAGAAAAAATATTTTATTGATACCGTAGCAGTATTAAGCACCAATTCATTTTTAGGTAAGGCCGACAGTCTGGCTTATAATGGTAAAACAGGTAAAACATACGGCCCTTTTAAAGGAGAAAATATTTTAGTAAAAATTCTGGTTAAAGTGCCCAATACATTTTACCATGTAAACCATATTGTACTGGATACAAGCACTTTTACGCCCCGCTATGCCGAACAGTTATCCATTGACATAATAAATAAAATAGTAGCAGGAACAGCAACCTTTGCCTCTATGGCAAGCACCTATAGTTCCGATTATTTGTCTGCTAAAAAAGGCGGGGATCTGGGCTGGTTTGTTCGTGGTGTAATGTTACCTCAGCTGGATGAAGCACTTACTATGCATAAAAAAGGAGAACTATTTACTGTGTGGACTGCTGCAGGATTGCATATTGTAAAAATAGCTGACCTTCCTAAAAAAGATACCGGCTATGCTTTACTGTTACGTGTGATTTTATAATAGAATTCAGCTGATAAAATTAAGTACTGCAAGTTCATAGCCCTTCATACCAAGTCCGCTGATTACTCCCCTGGCTTTTGCTGACACATAAGATACTTTTCGAAACTCTTCCCTTCCAAAAATATTGGAGATATGCACTTCAATTACCGGAGCGGTAATGGCCGCTATAGCATCACCAATTGCTACTGAAGTATGGGTATAGCCACCCGGATTGAATACAATACCATCTGCACTAAACCCAACTTTCTGAATTTCGTTGATCAGTTCGCCCTCAACATTACTTTGAAAATAGGTGAATTCAACAGCAGAGTATTTTTCCTGTAAAGCTGTAAAAAAGTTGTCGAAAGTTTGACTGCCATACACATCAGGTTCACGTGTACCCAGTAAGTTTAAATTTGGTCCATTGATGATTGCAATCTTCATATCACGAATTTAAGGCACTAATTATTACGAATTACACTAATTATGAACTTTAAATTCGTGTAATTCGTTTCAATTCGAGCAATAAAATATTTAATTCCTGCTATTGATCAAATTGATAAAGTCATCAAATAAATACCTGCTATCGTGCGGACCCGGAGTAGCTTCGGGGTGATATTGCACAGAGAATGCCGGCTTATTTTTAAGCCGAATACCTTCAATGCTTTCGTCGTTCAGATTCACATGAGTAATCTCCACATTAGCATTGGCTTTTACTGCTGCCGGATCAACACCAAAACCATGGTTTTGAGTACTGATCTCACTCTTGCCTGTAATTATATTTTTAACCGGGTGGTTTAAACCTCTGTGCCCGTGGTGCATTTTAAAAGTAGGAATATCATTGGCCAATGCCAGTAACTGATGGCCTAAGCAAATACCAAATAAAGGTTTATTGGCGGCTAATATTTGCTTTACTGTTTTAATGGCATAATCCATTGGAGCTGGGTCGCCGGGACCATTGCTAATAAAGTAACCGTTAGGCTTAAACTGCTCCAGTTCTTCAAAGCTGGTTTTAGCAGGATGTACTTTTACATAAGCCCCTCTTTCTACCAAACAGTTTAAAATATTCTTTTTGATACCGAAATCCAGTACTGAAATTCGGATATCACTTTTTTCATCTCCTAAAAAATAAGCTTCTTTAGTACTTACTATTGAAGCCAGTTCAAGTCCGTCCATTGAAGGCACCTGCTGCAGTTCAGCTTTCAGTTTTTCTACATCTAAGGACTCAGAAGATATGATACAGTTCATTGCACCCTGGATGCGAACATGGGCCACCAATGCTCTTGTATCAATACCATCAATGGCAACCACTCCCTGTTCTTCAAAATAATCCTGTAAAGAACCGTCGGCCATAAAGCGGCTGAATTTTTCTTCCAGGTTACGGCCAATCACTGCTTTAACTTTTACGCCATCACTTTCCACATCAACAGCTTTTACGCCATAGTTACCAATATGAACAGTATTCATTATTAATACCTGACCATAATAGCTGGGATCAGTAAAAACTTCCTGATAACCGGTCATTCCGGTATTAAAACATATTTCACCTGTAGCAGTACCAATTTTACCAAAAGCATTGCCATAAAAAACATTTCCGTCTGCAAGAATTAAAACTGCGGGAGTTGGAGTGGAGTTAGACATCTGTACTAAAGTTTTGCAAAGAAAATAAATCCCCTGCGTATTCAACAAATAAAATTTTTCACATTTTGATTTTTGCTGCAAATACCGCTTATTGTTAAGATAAAGCATAAAAAAAACTCCGACAATAATATCGGAGTCTTTATATAAGCAGTTAGTTCAGCATTAAGCTTCGGCTTTTTCTTCTCCGGTTGCAGCAGCATCATCAGCAGGAGCTTCAGTTGCGTCAGCAGCTTTCTTTTTAGCAGCACCGGCCCTACGTGTTTTTTTAGCAGGTTCAGCAGCTGGAGCCTGAGTTCCTTTACCGTAAATTTCGTTAAAGTCTACCAGTTCAATCATTGCTAATTCGGCGTTATCACCCACCCTTGCACCTATTTTGATAATACGGGTGTATCCGCCCGGACGGCTGGCAACTTTTGGAGCCACCACAGTAAATAATTCTTTTACTGCTACTTTATCGTTTAAGTAGCTGAACACAATACGGTGATTGTGCATGATAGCTTCTTTACTTGATGTGTTTTTGGTTTTGGTAATGATAGGCTCGATATAAGTACGCAATGCTTTAGCTTTAGCCAAAGTAGTGGTAATTCTTTTGTTGGTAATCAACTGGCAGCCTAAGTTCATCAATAGCGCTTTTCTGTGAGAAGCGGTTCTGCTGAGGTTGTTTTTTTTGTCTCCGTGACGCATGACATTTAAGTTTTAATTTCCCCCACACCGTGTCAGGATTTGTGAGGTACTGGTTATAGTTTAATTTGAAAATTTGATGATTTGAAAATTAAATGCATCGGCACATTTCCAAATCATCAAATCAATTATTATTCATCATCTAATTTCAACTTGCTCAAATCCATTCCGAAGCTCAAGCCTCTTTCGTGCAATACCTGTTCGATTTCGCTTAAAGATTTTTGACCAAAGTTTCTGAATTTCATCAGGTCTTCCTGCTCATACTGTACCAGTTCGCTCAAAGAATTGATCTTGGCAGCTTTCAAACAGTTGAAGGCACGAACTGAAAGGTCTAAATCTTCCAATGGAGTCTTCAGCATTTTGCGCAATTGCAAAGTCTGTTCGTCAACAAGGTCTTCTTTTTTATCTTCTTTGGTGTCAAAAGTGATGTTTTCATCAGTAATGATCATCAAATGCTGAATTAAAATACGACTAGCCTGTTTTACTGCTTCCTCAGGATGAATAGTACCATCGGTTATTACCTCCATGATCAGTTTTTCGAAGTCAGTTCTTTGTTCCACACGGGTATTTTCGATAGTGTAACGTACATTCTTTATAGGAGTGTAAATAGCATCTACAGGAATATATCCAAAGTGAGAACTTTTATCTTTATGATCTTCAGCAGGAACATATCCACGGCCTTTGCCGATAGAAATTTCGATATCCAGTTTAGCACTGCTATCCATAGTGCAGATCAACAGCTCAGGATTCATCACTTCAAAAGAAGGAGAAGCTTCGCCGATCATAGCTGCAGTAAATTCTGCTTTATTTTTAATAGAAAGAGTAACTTTTTCTACATTGATATCCTGATCAACTTTCCTTTTAATACGAACTTGTTTAAGGTTCAATATCAGTTCGGTTACGTCTTCGGTAACACCTTTGATAGTAGCAAACTCATGATCAGCACCGGCGATATTGATACCAACGATAGCATAACCTTCTAAAGAGTTTAATAATACCCTGCGAAGTGCATTACCAATAGTTACACCATAACCAGGTTCAAGCGGGCGAAATTCGAAGTTAGCTTCAAAGTCGGTTGCTTTTTGAAGAACGATTTTATCAGGCTTAACAAAATTTAAAATTCCCATTTTATTTGGTGTTTAAATGTTTAATATGAGGCAACAGTCCATTATGCATGGTCTATGGTCTATTTGCTGTACAATTCCACGATCAGTTGCTCCTTAATATTTTCAGGAACACTTTCTCTTTCCGGATATGCAATAAAAGTACCTTTCACTTCTGATTCACTCCAGTCTATCCAGCTGAATTTTGCGTTTTTACCACGCAAATTGCTGCTGATAGCGGTGTTAGCAGCGCTTTTGCCTTTTAATCCAATAACATCACCAGGAACGCAACTGTAAGAAGGCACATTCAGCACTTCACCATTAACAGTGATGTGTTTGTGAGATACCAACTGACGTGCAGCCTGACGGCTTGGAGCAATACCCATACGGAAAACAGTGTTATCTAAACGGGCTTCCAGTAATTTGATCAGATTTTCACCGGTAACGCCTTTTCTGCGGGCGGCTTCATCAAATGTTTTGCGGAATTGTTTTTCAAGTAACCCATAAGTGTATTTTGCTTTTTGCTTTTCTCTTAATTGCAAAGCATATTCACCTAAAGTTTTGCGCTTACGTGTTGCGCCGTGCATACCCGGAGGGTTGCTGTTTTTGGTTAACCATTTACCATTACCGGTAATGGGCTCACCAAAAATTCTGGAAATTTTTGTTTTTGGGCCTGTGTAACGTGCCATATTAAAATTGAGTTCCGCTTTTTTTTGATGGTGTACTGATCAGTAAAAACGGTAAAAATGAATCAGACACCCTATTAAATATTTCTGATTTATGATTTTGTATTTATGATTTTTTATTGTTGAATTCTCTGCATCTGTTGAGTAAACCCCGCATCGAAGAAAATCAGAAATCATACATCCTATATCATAATTTGTATTAAACTCTTCTCTTTTTAGGAGGACGACATCCGTTGTGAGGTAAAGGAGTAACGTCTTTAATCATTGCTACTTCAATACCGTTTTGAGTTAAAGAACGGATGGCGCTTTCGCGGCCTGAACCCGGACCTTTTACAAATACGTCAACTCTTTTTAAACCAGCATCAGATGCTGTTTTAGCTGCATCAGCACC
Organism: Ferruginibacter sp.; assembly: GCA_037140275.1. Lineage (GTDB taxonomy): Bacteria > Bacteroidota > Bacteroidia > Chitinophagales > Chitinophagaceae > Ferruginibacter. Next base: position 27,168 of record JBAXET010000007.1, read on the forward strand.
TGCCATCTGAGCTGCATAAGGAGTATTTTTCTTACTTCCTCTGAATCCCATTTTACCTGCACTTGACCATGAAATAACCTGGCCTTGCTTGTTGGTTAAACTGATGATGATGTTGTTGAAACTTGCTACAATATGAGCGTCGCCGTAGCTGTCTACTTTAACTACTCTTTTCTTTGCAGCTGCTTTTGCTCCCTGGGCTTTACCGCCCTGCGCTTTTGCCATAATAGATTTTTAACTTAGGTAATCTAAAAAAAATAAATCCCGATGATTATCAGGCTGAACCAACCCTCCTGCCGACTGACTTTGCTATCTGGCGATGATTCAAAAAAAAAGTAGTCCTTTTATCGCTACAAGCTAAAATGCTGAAAGCTAAAAGCGTTGGGCTTTTAGCTTTCAGCAGTATGCTTACTTAGTTACTTTCTTTTTACCGGCAACTGTTTTACGCTTACCTTTTCTTGTACGGCTGTTGGTACGTGTACGCTGACCACGTAAAGGCAAACCTTTACGGTGACGTAAGCCACGGTAGCAGGCAATATCCAGCAAACGCTTGATATTAGTCTGTGTTTCGCTACGCAAAGCACCTTCAGTTTTAAACTCGTTATTGATAATGTTACGGATGGCAGTTTGCTCATCATCGTCCCATTGATTAACTTTTTTACTCAGGTCAATCTGTGCCTTAGTTAAAATATACTGGGCAGTTGAACGTCCGATTCCGTAGATATAGGTTAATCCTATTTCTCCTCTTTTATTTTTTGGTAAGTCTATACCGGCAATACGAGCCATATTTTTTATTAAATTTTATTAGCGAATAGTTAAATAAGAATTAACCCTGCTTTTGCTTAAAGCGAGGATTCTTTTTGTTGATCACATAAAGCCTTCCTTTTCTTCTCACGATCTTACAATCGGCACTGCGTTTTTTGATAGAAGCTCTTACCTTCATTTTGTTATGTTTTACTTTTTTATAAGCTTATTTATACCTGAAAATGATTCTGCCCCTTGTTAAATCATAAGGACTCATCTCCACCCCTACTTTATCACCAGGTAAAATGCGGATATAATTCATGCGCATTTTGCCCGATATGGTCGCTAAAATTTCGTGGCCATTTTCCAACTTTACCTTGAACATAGCATTGCTAAGCGCTTCAACTATTGTTCCGTCTTGTTTAATAAGTGCCTGTTTAGCCATAAATTTGGGAGCGCAAAGATAAGAGGTTTTATTTAATAATGAGCAAAAAACAGGGTTATTTACCAACAAATCAGCCAAATTCATCATCCGGCAGGCCTATTTGACCATTTTTGCCCTTGTTTTAGTTGGATTTTTTTACAAAAAAAGCCGACTGCTTACTAAAATATCTCCCTAAACTAAGCCTTTCTTTCGTAGGCCTGATTGTGATTTATGCAGGCAAAGATGCTTTTTATATCTTTTCGCAGTTAAGAATTAAAGTCTAATCTAAACAATATCAATACTTTACAATATATTCAGATGCTAACCTGGCCAATTACCTTAGCTATACTCCTTTATATTATTATATAGTAACCGGCATTATTAATGGTTGCATAGCTATGCCGGATATAAATATGAAAATGTGGAAATCTTGTATGTAAAACTTTTGTAACCACACATAATTAAAAAGGTGAATAATCAACGGTTGCATTCGCCATTGACTATTCACCAATTAGATAGCTTAAAATTAAAATTATTTACATTACTTCCTCATTCAGATGCACTTTGGTCATATCATAAAAATGGTTTTGCAACTGATGCAGTTGTATCGGCTGCATGATATGCCGTCTTTCATCACGGTACCAAATTTCAAAATGAGAAAAATCACTTTTAGAAAGCAGCTGCATCCTGAAAGCTCCTTTCATATATTTAACCGATCCATCTTCATTTTCCTGTTTCTGAAATTTTAACCGCATTAACTGAGCATCGTCAAGATCAATTGCACTCAGCTGTTCGGTTTCGTACCAAAACTCCTGTGCCCCTGTATCCACACAAACCTGCTTTTCAACAGGATTTAAACCGGTTACTTCTCCCTGCTTTTTGTCGCCGTCATTATCGGCAAATAAATAATCTCCTACTTTAATTTCATTAAATTTTATCATAGCAAATCGTTTTTGTTATGCCAATATAGGAAATTTACAGCAAGAATCATGAGCGTTTTTTGTAACTGAAAACAGCCCATGCATTAAAGAAAACAGCAAAGCCCACCATCTTAAGTAAGTGATATTTGATATCCGCTAAAGAACTGCCCTTTAGCACTACCATACGCATCACTTCTATAAAATAAGATACCGGGTTAAAACGGGTGATCCATTTGGCCCATTCTGGCATACTGTCTATTGAAGTATATAGCCCGCCCAGTAAAATAAAGATCATCATTAAAAAAAAGGACAAAAGCATCGCTTGCTGCTGGGTTGACGAGTAGGTAGATATCAATAACCCCAGTCCAAGTACTGCCAAAAGATAAACAGCAGAAAAAACATATATAGTTATAAAACTGCCAATCGGCACAATACCATAAAACAATCTGGCTATAAGCAACCCAATGGTGAGTACCACAAAGCCCATGATCCAAAAAGGAATCAGTTTACCCAGTATGAAATGATATTTTTTAACAGGAGTTACATTGATCTGTTCAATGGTACCAATCTCTTTTTCTTTTACAATATTAATTGCAGTAAGATTAGTGCCCACCATAGTTAATAAAATAACCAGTATGCCCGGCACCATAAAGTATTTATAATTCATCAACGGGTTATACCAGTTGGAAGTAGCTATTTCAATTTGAGTTTCTGCACTAAACCTGGGCAGCTGTATCCATTCCGTTCTTACGCCCCTGTTATACTCCTGTATAATGGTTCTTAAATAAACACCTCCCATACTGGCCTTTGCTCCGTTAATGGCATTGATGGCCATAAACAATTTGGCTTCGTTTTCTTTTACCAGATCTTTTTCAAAATGAGCAGGTATTTGTAATACCAGATCGGCCTTATCATTTTCTATTTGCTGGAGTGCCTGATCGTAGGAAAGTGTATTGGCTTCCAGATAAAAATATCCGGATGCAGTTATTTTATTAATGAGCTGACGTGAATATTCTGAATGATCCTGATCCAGTACTGCCAGTTTAATATGCCGCACTTCATAATCTGCCGCCCATGGCAAAATCATTAACTGTATTACAGGCATAATCAGTATCAGCCTAAGTATTGCCGGGTCGCGGAATATCTGCCTGAATTCTTTTTGTAACAAAAATTTTATTGTTCTCATGCCAGACGGATTTTAAATTTCTTAATCGCCATCGTTAACAAAAAGAACAGCATCCCTGTAAGAATCAGTGTTTCTTTCCATATTGCTTGTAAGCCCAGCCCTTTTATCATTACAGATTTTACAATGATATAGTACCATTTTGCCGGCACTATGTTGGAAACAGTACGCAATGGTAAGGGCATATTTTCAATTGGAAACATAAATCCGCTGAGCATGATAGTAGGTAAAAAGAGGGCGATAAGCGAAATAAACATGGCAGTTTGCTGCGAATCAACTGCTGCGGAGATTAGTAATCCCAAAGAAAGCGAAACAAGAATAAATAAAATACTTTCGGCCATTAACAGTAGTATACTACCATTAACAGGTACTTCCAGCACATATACGCTGAGCAATAAAATAGTAATGATATTGATGATCGACAATAATAAATAAGGTACAGCTTTGGCCAGTACCACTATTTGAGGCCGCATGGGCGACACCAGCATAATTTCCATAGTGCCCATTTCTTTTTCCTTAACTATGGTAATAGCTGTCATCATAGTGCATACCAATAATAATACCATGGCCATTACACCCGGCACAAAATTAAACGCCCCTTTTAATTGAGGATTATACAACATCCGCATTTCTGTATTTATAGTATAAGGCAGTTTACGGCTATGGGTGATGCGGTTTTGATAATCTATAATGATAGCGGATGCATAACTGGTAAGTGTGTTCGCCACATTTGGATCTGAAGCATCTGCTATCAATTGCACCTGAGCCTTATTAAAATGCTGCAGGTCTTCATTAAAATGCTGTGGAAAAACAATGGCCATTTTAATATCGCCCTTTTTAAAGGCCGTTTCTACTTGTTTATAATCAGAAAGGTTGGTTTCCAGATCAAAATAACGGCTGGCACTAAACTCAGTAATAAGAGAAACCGTAGCTGCATCTTTTGAGTTATCCAGCACAGCTATTTTTGCATTTTTTACTTCGTTGGTTAAAGCAAAACCAAAAATTACTATTTGTACCACAGGCATCCCCAGCAGAATAAACATGGTGCTTTTATCCCGCCAGATATGAAAGAATTCTTTTTTTACAAATGCCAGAAACTGCTTCACTGTTGTTTTATTTAGCTGCTTTATTTAGCAATTTTATAGACTGAATACTGTTGTTCATTGTTCATTCCTTGTTGCTTTTCGTGCCAATTTCAAAAACACTTCATCCATTGATACAGCGCCGTAAGTTTGCTTTAACTGAGCCGGTGTATCCAGTGCTTCTATCCGGCCATCCACCATAATGCTTACCCTGTTACAATATTCTGCCTCATCCATATAATGTGTGGTTACAAAAATGGTTATGCCCAAATCAGATGCCTGATAAATCATATTCCAGAATTCTCTTCGGGTAACCGGATCCACCCCACCGGTAGGTTCATCCAAAAAAACAATTTCAGGTTCGTGAAAAATGGCTACAGAAAAAGCCAGCTTTTGCTTCCATCCCAACGGCAATGATTTCACCAGTGCATTGGCTTCTTTTTCTAAATGCAAATGATCGAGAATGTAGGCTGTTTTATTTTTGATGAATGCATCCGACTTCCCATAAATACCGCCGTAGAACTGCATGTTTTCTTTTACCGTAAGATCATCATATAACGAAAACTTTTGGCTCATATAGCCGATACTTCTCTTTATCTTTTCATTATCCCGATATACATCCAAACCTGCAACAGTAGCTTTACCGGAGGAAGGCAATGATAATCCGCAGAGCATACGCATGGCTGTAGTTTTACCTGCACCATTAGCTCCAAGGAATCCAAATATTTCTCCCTTGTGCACATCAAAACTGATATGATCTACGGCTACAAAATCACCGAAGTGTTTGGTAAGCCGATCTGCTGTTATTACTTTGTCATTCGCCATATTAGTATTTCATTAATGCAATAAAACAATCTTCAATATCTGCTTTAGCAGATTTTATAATTGCATTGTCAGTTTGATGGTCTTGAATAAATAATTTGAGTTTGTCTTCTCCGGAAACATCTTTAAGCACCACATGATGAAACTCTCCAAAAGGATAAGCATCTTTTATAAAATCAGTTGCTTTTAAATCATTGAGCAGGTATAACATTTTATCGGACTTTACTGCCCATAAAGGATATGCAAATTCATCAACTATTACCTGTGGCGTATTAATAGAAAGAATATGTCCGTCTTGAATCAATGCTACCCTGTCGCATAATTTTGCTTCATCCATATATGGAGTAGAAACCAAAATTGTAATCCCCTGCTGCTTTAATCCCTTCAGCATCTCCCAAAATTCTTTTCTTGAAACTGCATCCACACCTGTAGTAGGTTCGTCTAAAAACAACACCGATGGCCGGTGAATCAATGCACAGCATAATGCCAGTTTTTGTTTCATTCCACCTGATAATTTTCCCGCCTTTCTTTCTTTAAATGGTTCTATCTGTATATAGATATCTTTTATCAACTCGTAATTGTCTTTAACACTGGAATTGAAAATAGTAGCGAAAAAATTCAAATTTTCTTCTACCGTCAGATCGGGGTATAAAGAAAATTTACCTGGCATGTAGCCCACCCGTTTTCTGATAGCTTTATACTCTTTTATCACATCAAAACCATCTACTGTAACGGTACCGCTGTCGGCTAAAAGCAGGGTGGTAAAAATGCGGAACAGAGAAGTTTTACCTGCGCCATCCGGACCAATAATGCCAAACAACTCCCCCTGCTCCACATTAAATGAAATATCATTCAATGCAAGAACTTCTTTTTTCTTTCCGTAAGTTTTGATAATATTTTGTACCGTTACTGCCGCCATTGTATTTTATTTAGTGGTTGCGTTCAGCATCACTTCTCCATACATGCCTATTTTTAAATAGCCGTCATTCTTTACCTTAATTTTTACAGCATATACCAGATTGGCCCTTTCTTCTTTCGTTTGTATGGTTTTAGGAGTAAACTCTGCTTTATCAGAAATCCATATAATAGTACCACTATATTCCTTGTATTTTTTTGCGCCATCATCAATCATCACTTTTACAGTTTGTTCCAGTTTCACCTGTGGTAACTGTATGCCGGAAATATAAGCCCGCAGATTCAATGAAGACAGATCAGCTATTTTATACAGGGCTTTTCCCGCTGCAGTAATTTCTCCTGGTTCTGCAAACTTGGTAATAACTGTTCCATTTACAGGATTAACAATACTGGCTCTTAGCGTTTGATCCTGTAATTGCGCCACCCGTTTTTTTAATGGTTCAGCCTCGCTGAGTATGCTGCGATTTTGTGTGGCCACATTACTCAGCTGAACATTAACCTGCTGTTTTGTAACAGTCATTTGTTTTTGTACCAAATCAATCTGCGCCCCTATATCATCCAGTTGTTTTCCAGTAGCAGCATCTGCTTTTAAAAGACGTTCTACTCTCACTTTTTCCTGATTAAGGTTGTTTAACTGTGATTGCTGCACGGCTAACTGATTTTGCAATAATTGCACCTGAGGTGCTGCAGTAGCAGTTTTTTCGTTCAATGCTTTTATACTGGCTTCCACCTGCTCCTGCTGCAGCTCAATATTTTTTGCATCCACCACTCCCACAATACTGTCTTTTGCAATTGTCATTCCTTCCTGCACAGAAAAGACTACCAGTTTGCCGGAGATTTCTGATGACACCACTGTTTCATCAGCCTCGAATGTGCCGTGTGCATCAAAATTATTTTCTTCAGTTTTGCAGGATGTAAAAACTGCAGCAATGAATAACGCGGTTATTAAATAAATTCTCTTCATAAAAAATATTTATTGTTTTCCTGAAATAGTCTGATAATTGATTTGTGCCTGCAATAGTTGTACATTATGTGAAATTTTCGATTGTATTGCCTGATCTTCGGCATTTACTTCACGCCAGTAATCGCTGGCAGTAATCACGCCGTTTTCTAATTGCGCTACAGCAGCCTCTTTAATGCTGATGCGAAGTGCAATGATCTCATTGTCTTTTGCCAGTAATTGCTGCAGTTTATTTATTTCTGCGTTTTGTTGCATTAGTGCCGTATTGGTGTTCAGTAAAAAAGTCTCTTTTTGTATGCCGATAAATTTTGTATTGATATCAATCAATTGTTTTTCTTTTTTCTGTGTATACCATCCGCCAAATGACCAGTTCAGCCTTACCCCTGTTGTATAAAAAAGGGCAAACTCATTATTTAAAAAATTCAATCCGGGTCTTCCGTATCCGCCCTGAGCAAAAAGACTGGCTTTAGGCTTATTACGAGCATCAATAATTTTATACTGGCCGGCCAATAATTTTTCCTGAGTGCTGTATAGCTTCAATTCGGGCCGCTGAATATCATTAGTAACAGTCATTGATGTTTCAGGTTTTTCCAGTACAACAGTATCTGCAAGTGGTTGATTGATGAACAAACCTAACACCTCTGTATACCCTTTCCGTGATGCCCTGATCTCAATAGCCCGTTGTTCGGCTTTAAGCAATTCCGCTTTTAATACATTTAAATTAGAACGGAATGCTACGCCATTATTTACCAGCGCTTCAGTTTTTTTGATGCCAATATTCAGGTCTTGCTGAATAAGTGTATTCTGATGTAATTGCTCATCCAGATACAATACGCTCAAAAACAACTGATTAATTCTTTCCTTCAGTTTATACAGTTCCACCTCTACTTTTTGCTGTTCTGCCGCTTCATTTAATTGCTGAATATTTTTTTGTTCTTTTATCAGGCCACCATCGAATACCAACTGGTTTACATCCGCAACTAATTTATACTGATCCTTTGAAGGCGGTGTAATCTTTATACCGGGTATGGGAATATTTACTTGTGTAACATCCGACTGATAAGAAGCCTGTCCGCTTACACTGAACTGAGGTAAAAAACCTTTGCTCAAATTATCAATATTTATGGCTGCTGTTTGTTTTAATAACTCTCTTTGCTTTATCAAGGGATAATTTTGTTCTGAAAGCTGATAGGCTTTTGAAAGACTGAGTGAAGTCAATTGCTGTGCCATAGTAAGTAAAGGCAGCAGCAGCAATATGAATAAAAGTTGTTTCTTCATAACACAATTATTTTTTTATAGCGTCAAATATAAATTTCGGTATCTCTTTTCGCCGTTGTTCTATCAGTTGATCAAACTGTGCGGCCTGCATCTGAAAATTTCTGGTAATCATTGGCCGGGCAACAAAAGGAAAGATGGTCATCGATATCAGGTTCAGCATCAGGTGTAAGGGATTGATTTTTTTTATCGTCCCTTTCTTTACTTCCCTTTCAATTTGCTGTAATAATTTTGTTGGGTTGGGTCGATGCTTCATATCCCAAATCTTCGATAGAAACCTGTCTGCATCCCTGTTCAGCTCGTTCAATATAAACCAGGCCAGATAAGGATTGGCTACCATCTCATCGATATACTGATTCACAAATAATTCAATCTTTTCAAAAAGAGGCAGGTCCGATTCAAATATACTGTTGATCTTGGGGAAAAATTTTTCTGCTTCCTGCATAAAAATAGTTTCAAACAACTTGTCTTTATCTCTGAAATAATAATGCAACATGGCTTTGTTGATGCCCGCCTCATCGGCAATATCCTGCATACGTGCACCCGTATGGCCTTGTGTGGTAAATACTTTTCTTGCTGCGGCAAGTATTTTATTTTCTGTTGTATCGTTTTTTGTTTTAACCATATAGTTTAACCAAATGGTTAACAAAGATAAATGCACTATTTCATTTGTGCAAATTTTTCTTTCCCACAATAAAAAAGAGGCCTCCTAAAAGACCTCTTAAACTTTTCAACAACTTTCAACTTAGTAAACCTTTTCAACTACTTTAAACCTTTTCAACCTCTTCAACCTTTTCAACCTTTTCAACCTCTTCAACCCCCTACTCCGCCCAGCTCATAATATAATCTCTGTTCTCAATCTCCAATGCCTGTTGAGTAAGCATGAGTGGTTTAAAGGTATCTACCATCACCGCAAGTTCTTTAGTTTCTTTTGCTCCAATACTTTTTTCAACAGCTCCGGGATGCGGCCCATGCGGTATGCCTGCAGGATGTAATGTGATCATGCCCCGGGTAACATGTTTACGGCTCATAAAATCACCATCTACGTAATACAACACTTCATCACTATCGATATTGCTGTGATTATAAGGTGCAGGTATGGCATCGGGATGATAATCGTATAAACGGGGTACAAAAGAGCAAACTACAAATGTATTAGTTTCAAATGTCTGATGAACAGGAGGCGGCTGATGCACCCTTCCTGTTATAGGTTCAAAATCGTGAATAGAAAATATATACGGATAACAGCAACCATCCCAGCCTATCACATCAAAAGGATGTGTACCATAATGCAATCCATACAAGATTCCCTTCTTTTTTGCTTTAATAAGAAAATCTCCAGTTTCATCGTGGGTCTTTAAATTTTGCGGCTTGCGGATATCCCTTTCGCAAAATGGCGCATGTTCCATCAATTGACCAAACCTGCTCATATAGCGTTTGGGATAACGCATAGGCGAAAAAGATTCCACAATAAACAAACGGTTTTTTTCATCCGTAAATTCAATCTGATAGATAGTACCCCTGGGCAGCATGATATAATCACCATAACTGAAAGGCAGTTCACCATACTGAGTAAATACGGTACCACTTCCTTCATGAACAAAAATCATTTCATCCGCATCGGTGTTTTTGTAAAAATAATTGCCGGTGCCTTTTTGTGGCGCAGCTAAAACAATATGACAATCACTGTTAACCAGTACCGGAATTCGGCTTTGCAAAAAATCTCCACCGGGCTTTATATCAAACCCTTCAAAACAGCGGTGCTGTAGCATTTTTTCTTCGGCTATTTGCGGACTAATATCCACAGGCGCATCAGTTTTAATAATTTGTGTGGGTGGATGACAATGGTACAGCAAAGCATAATCATCACTGAATCCTTCAGTGCTGAACAACTGTTCGCTATATAAACCACCGTCAGGTTTTCGAAACTGTGTATGACGTTTATGAGGAATTTTTCCTAAACTATAATAATGAGCCATAATAATAAATAATTAAGAATGAACAATTAATAATTAATGAACTAATTATTAATTACAGACGCAAAGCTCCAATGAGGCAAGTAAAAAAATATACTTCCAGTTGCGCTTGTCAATATAATATGTGAAATTGCGGAAGAATGTCATAGTTTCAATCGTGTATAAAGTTAATGAATCAAAACAGTAAAACCATAACCAAATTATTGCCCTGTGCCGGGCTGTTGCATATCGAAAACAGAAAATTACTGCTGGCATTCAGCAGCAAAAAGCAATGCTTTTATTTGCCTGGAGGAAAAATAGATGCGCCTGAAACAGCAACAGCGGCATTGTGCAGGGAAGTTATGGAAGAAATGAATGTCGCAATTTGCGAAGCTGATCTGCAATATTATACGCACATCACTGCACCCGCCTATGGAGAAAAAGAAGGTATTATAATGGAACAGGATTGTTTTATGCTGCACAAAAAAATAAAACCGAATGCGTGTGCCGAAGTTGAACAGTTACAGTATTTCTCTGTAGCAGAATATAAAATGCAGTCCAATCAGGCACCCGGCGCTATCATGATTTTAGAACAATTACAAAAAGCAGGATTGATTAATTAATATGACCAGGATTGGATTGATATCAGATACGCATGGCTTTTTAGATAATGCCGTTTTTGAGCATTTTAGTAATTGTGATGAAGTATGGCATGCCGGTGATTTTGGCGAAGAGGTGATTAAACCACTGCAGGAGAAAAAAATGCTGAGAGGAGTATACGGCAATATTGACAGCCATATTATCCGAAATGAATTTCCGGAACAGTTGGTGTTTATGTGTGAGGAAGTAAAAGTGATGATGCGGCATATTGGTGGTTATCCGCCCAAATACAATCCCGAAACAAAAAAAGAAATACTCCTGCATCAGCCGCAATTATTCATCAGCGGACACAGTCATATTTTAAAAATAATGTTTGATGATAAAATCAATTGCCTGCATATGAACCCCGGTGCGGCAGGAAAATCAGGTTGGCATAAAGTAAGAACCCTGATACGGTTTGTGATTGATGGAAAAAACATGAAAGATTGCAAAGTGATTGAATTGGGGAAGAGAGGAGAAGGTTGAAGAGGTTGAAGAAGTTTAAAAGGTTTAAGAGGTTGAAGAGGTTGAAGAGGTTGAAGAAGTTTAAAAGGTTCAAAACGTTCTAAAGGTTTTGCTGCCTCCAAACTCTAAACCTATTAAACCTTTAGAACTTATAGAACCTCTTAAACCTAAAGAACCTTTAGAACTTATTAAAACATACCAACAAATAAAAACACTACCATACAACTATGCCTTCTACAAAAATTCAATTACTGGGCCATGCCACATTTAAAGTAACCACACCGGAAAATAATGTGATTATTATTGATCCATGGCTGACCGGGAATCCTTTTATTCCGGAACAATTTAAAAAATTTGATGATACTGATTTATTTCTGGTAACGCACGGACACGACGATCATTTTGATCTGGAGATATTAGACCATGTAAAAAATGGCCACACCAAAATTATTGCCAACAGTATGGTTCGCTGGTACCTGATTGAAAATAACTGCCCTATGAATGCCATAGAACCAATGAATATTGGTGGCACTATTGAATTGATGGATGTAAAAGTTACTATGGTAAATGGTTTTCACGTTTCACATATTAATATTACCGAGACCAAAGTCGGATACCCCCATCATAGCGTTGGTTTCATCCTGCACCTGTCTGATGGCAACAAAATTTATTTTGCAGGAGACACCTGCGTTTTTGGCGACATGAAATTAATTGGAGAAATATATAAACCCACTATAGCTGTATTACCTATTGGCGACCGGTACACAATGGGACCGTTGGAAGCCTCACATGCCATTCGTTTACTAAATGTAAAACAGGTGATCCCCTTTCATTATGGCACATTTCCTCAATTAATTGGCAATCCAGAAACATTGAAAGTACTTACTGCAGATATTGAAGGATTGCAGATAAATGTATTGAAGGCTGGGGAGGTAATGGAAGTTAGATAGGTTTAAGAGGTTTAAGAGGTTCTATAGGTTTAAGAGTTTTAAGAGGTTCTAGAGGTTTAATAGGTTTAAAAGGTTCTAGAGGTTTAATAGGAAGAGGTTCCAAAAGTTGAACTACCTCAACCTTTAGAACCTTTTCAACTTTTTCAACCTTTTCAACTTTTTCAACTTCTTCAACCTCTTCAACTTCTTCAACTTCCCTCTACTCCACCCAATCTGCAATAAAAATATTGGTATCGTGTGTACCACCATTATTACGGTTACTGCAGAATATCAATTTTTTTCCGTTGGGCGAAAACATTGGGAAGGCATCAAATATTTTTTCGGCGGTGATTTTTTCCAAATTGCTGCCATCTTCATTTATAGTAAACAAGTTAAACGGATAGCCTCTTTTACTTTGATGATTACTGGCAAAAATGATTCTTTTACTATCGGGCATATAGCTGGGTGCCCAGTTGGCATTTATAAAATTAGTCACCTGTTTTACATCACTGCCATCTGCATTGGCCACAAATACTTCCATATTTGTTGGTGCCACTAAATTTTCTGCCAGCAGATCTTTATACTCTTTTACTTCTTCATCGGTTTTAGGCCGGCTGGCTCGCCAGATGATTTTTTTACCATCGGGACTAAACCATGCTCCACCATCATACCCCAATATATTAGTCATCCTTTTTTCCTTACCGGTTTTAAGATCCATAATGTATAAATCAATATCACCATCTTTATCGCTGGTATAAATCATCTTCTTACCGTCGGGAGAAATAGTAGCTTCTGCATCATAACCTTTACTTTTGGTTAATTGCTTAACAATTTTTCCATTCAGGTCGGCCATAAAAATATCGTAGCTGTCATATAATGGCCAGATATACCGGTTGCCATATTTTTTTCTGTCGGGTACAGGCGGACAGGTATCAGCACCTAAATGGGTAGAGGCATAAACAATATGTTTACCATCTTTTAAAAAAGCACCACAGGTAGTTCTTCCTTTTCCAGTACTTACTTTTTTATATTCAAATTTTTGTCCGGGTGCAGGCACTTTACCAATAAACATTTCATCGCACATGATCCCTTCCTTAGGGTTGGTACGCTGAAAAATGATCCATTTGTTATCGAAACTGAAATATGCTTCTGCATTATCCCCTCCAAAAGTCAATTGCTGCACATTCGCCAAATGCTTTTCTTCTTCAAAATGAATAGTGTCGGTATACGATTTTTTAATAACGTGATTGATTCTGGAACTCGTATAGGCACTAATCACCAGGCTACATCCTATCAATCCGGCAATAGGTATCAGTATTTTTTTCATCAGTTTATACTATTTAAGTGCGCAAATATAGGTTACAGATTCCTTTTATTTGTCAGATTAGGGTCTAATTTATGCAATAGAAAAAATTAGGAGATATCTGCTAAAACAATGTTTGAACAGTAAATTAAATTGCATTAATTCCAAATTCTTTTTATCTTGCCTGCCACACTTAATAAACCTTAACTAATCTATTATGAAAACAAAAATGCAATTGGCATTTCTGATGATTTGCCTTGCGTTGTATTCCAATGCACAAACCTGCCCCGGCACAGGATCTATTAATTTTCAACGTTGGAACAATATCAGCGGATCGGCAGTTTCCAATTTAACATCTAACATCAATTATCCAAACACCCCTACTTCTACAGGTACCAGAACTTTATTTGAGATGACTAATAACCTGGGTAGTAATCTGGGCGTTAGAATGAATGGATATATCTGCCCACCCACAACTGGCAATTATATTTTTTGGATAGCCAGCGATGATGCCGGAGAACTTTGGCTTAGTACTACTACCAGTGCTGTAAATAAAGTAAAGATTGCCTACAACACATTAAGCACAAATTCCCGTCAGTGGACAAAATATGCGACACAAAAATCTGTTGCAATAGCCCTTATTGCCGGACAGCAATATTATGTGGAAGCATTAATGAAAGAAAGCACCGGTAACGATAATCTGGCAGTGGGTTGGTCTAAACCAGGCCAGGCTACAACAGCCCCCAGTGAAGTAATTCCCGGTACCAGCCTTATGACCAAGCTGCCAGACACTCAGGCACCAACTGCTCCAACTAATTTAGCTGCAGCAGCAATTACTACCAATACTTTCATATTATCATGGTCTGCCGCAACAGATAATGTTGGCGTAACCGGATACGATGTATTTAAAGACGGTGTTAAGATAAATGCCGCCAATATCGCCGGAACTTCGTTTTCCATAACAGGATTAGTAGCAAGTACCACTTATGGTTTTACAGTTAAAGCCAGAGATGCTGCAGGAAATCTTTCTGCCAGCAGCAATGCGTTCAATGTAACTACCGCCGATCCTGATGTTATTGCACCAACAATACCTGCCAATTTAAACGCCATCATTATCACTCAAAATTCATTTCGTCTTAAATGGACTGCCTCAACCGATAATATTGCAGTTGCAGGTTATGATGTGTACAGAAATGCAGTTAAACTCAACAGTGCTTTAATAACCAATACTTATTTTGATGTAACCGGTTTAACAGCATCTGCTACATACTCCATGACTGTGATTGCAAAAGATGCCGCCGGAAACAGCAGCGCATCCAGTGCTATAACAGATGTTACCACTTTATCTAACACTGGCGCTTCCGAAAGTTTTGGTATGCGTACAGTAATTGCCAATCAGCGCATGCCGCATGATTTAGTATACGGACCGGATAATAATATCTGGTATACCGAACGTTTTGCCGGCAAAGTAAGTTATGTAACTCCGGCAACTGGGGTAAAAACAACGGTACTTACATTAGGCACACTAATGGTACAGGTGGGCGGTCAGGACGGATTAATGGGACTTGCCCTGCATCCGCAATTTTTGCTGGATAAACCTTATGTATATATTTCTTATACCTACCAATCAACCAGCTTAACAGTTCGTAAAACAAGGATTGCCCGTTACACGTATAATTTCACTACTAAAACACTGGAATCTCCTGTAACGCTTCTTGAAAACATTCCCGGAAGTAATGATCATAATTCGGCACGTATTGCAATTGGTCCGGATTTGAAATTATACTATTCTGTAGGTGATATGGGTGCCGGCCAGTTTGATAATATCAGCCGCCCCACCAATGCACAAAATGTAAATATTTATGAAGGAAAAATCCTTCGGTTGAATACAGAAGCTGATGGTCTGGGATCGTGGTTGCCAACAGATAATCCTTTTGGCAATGCAGTATATTCTCTTGGTCACCGTAATCCGCAGGGGTTGGTTTGGGGAAATGTAAACGGCACAGATATTTTGTATAGCGATGAGCATGGGCCATTCAGTGATGATGAGATCAACACCATTGAAAGAGGAAGAAATTTTGGCTGGCCCAACGTGGTTGGTTGGTGCGATGGAAATTACAATGGCAGAACCACCGGTGGTTTTACTATTGTTGATGAACAAACCAATTGCAATACCTTAAATGCAAAAGAACCATTACGTTCTTTATTCCCTGTTACCAATCCTCCAACAGGTGGTGATAATATGTTATGGCCTTCAGTTGCTCCATCGGGCTGCGATTTTTATAGCAGCACAGCTATCCCTGGCTGGCAAAATTCATTGCTGATTGCCAATCTTAAAAAAGGAACAATCTCAAGATATCAGCTCAGCAACGACGGGCAGCGTATCATTTCCGATACCATTCATTATTTCCGCGGCTTAGGCAGGTTCAGAGATGTGGTGGTTTCTGCAGATGGTACAAAAATATATGTAGCCTGCGATTCCAGTGGTTCTACCTCTGGCCCAACTGGCAACGTTACAACAGTACCTGCAAACCCCGGAAGTATTTTAGAGTTTACCTATCTGCCACCTGCGGGTATGAATGCGTTACAGCAATTATTTACCAGCACTAAATTGCCGGCAGCAATCAACGAAACCAGTGTAGATATCTATCCTAACCCTGCCAGCGACTATATGATTGTATACAATTATAAAGTGGAGAGCAGAGTAGTGTATATCTATGATATCAATGGCCGCTTACTGAAAAAAGTGAATGCTAAAGAAATGGCCACCAGGGTTAATATCAGCGACCTTGCAAATGGTGTATACATTATAAAAATTGCTGGACCTGATGCAAGGATCATCAGTACACAAAAGATAATTGTGGCCAAGTAAATCCTGTAAATAATATAATTTTCAGATAAATAAAAGCCGGCAGTTGAACTGCCGGCTTTTATAATTAATCAAACTGCTGAGCAAAGCTGAATTAACCAAAATTTTGCAGGCAGCATACTGATTAAGGGCTTAATTTTGCAGCATCTTTAATTATGAAACAAATAACTAGATTGTTTTTTGCCATTATAGTTTTTTGCTCCTGCAATAACAACAATAATGAGCCTGTAACACAGGAAGCCATACCGGCACTGGAAAAGGAAATGAAGGATGCCATTGCAAAGTATCCGGATTCTGTTTTACTAAAACAAAACCTGATTCAGTACTACCAGGATAATGGAAATATTGAAATGGCTTTGGCAGAAACCAATAAAGTACTTGCCAAAGATTCAGGAGACGCTTCTTTCTGGGATAAAAAAGCAGAGCTATACGCAATGCAGGATGACACCGTAAACGCTATAAATGCTTATGAACATGCCATTGCGGTATACCCCGATCCGCGATATGTAATGTCGCTTGGATGGATGTATGCCAAAACAAAAAACAGCAAAGCCCTTGAGCTGGCAGATGCATTACTGGAAGCCGATAAAGCACATGCAGAAAAAGAAGGCATGTTGATTAAAGGGTTGTATTATGCCGCCACCGGTGATTCCAAACAGGCATTAATATATTTCGACAATGCCCTTTCTATGGATTATAATTTTATGTTTGCCTATCGGGAGAAAGCCATTGTATTATACAATATGGGTAAATATGATGACGCCATCACTGTTCTTACCAAAGCTGTAACCTTACAAAACAAGAACGACGAAGGCTATTTCTGGATGGGTAAATGTTATGAAAAAAAGAATGATATTGAAAACGCTATAAAAAATTATAAAGTTGCATTGTTGTTTAACCCTGATTATATAGAAGCCAGTGATGCCTTAGGTAAGCTGGGAGTGAAATAATTTTTATTGCCGGTGCCATATTGCTGTAACTTTGCAAATCAACAAACAACAAACAACAAACAACAAACAACAAACAACAAACAACAAACAACAATGCCCATCATCGCCCCATCACTACTTGCCGCCGATTTTTACAAACTGCAATCAGAATGTACTATGCTTAACGAAAGCCAGGCCGACTGGTATCATCTGGATGTAATGGATGGCAGCTTTGTACCTAATATCAGTTTTGGCCCTATGCTCATTGAAGTGTTTCGTAAAGCGACAAAAAAAATATGTGATGTGCATTTAATGATTGAAAATCCGGGCAATTATGCAGAAGCTTTTAAAAAAGCCGGAGCAGATATTTTAACCGTACATATTGAAGCTTGTCCGCACCTGCACCGAAATATTCAGCAAATAAAAAATTTAGGTATGCAAGCCGGCGTGGCATTGAATCCACATACTCCGGTAGATAGCCTGAAAGATATTTTAGCCGATATTGATATGGTTTGTTTAATGAGCGTAAACCCCGGTTTTGGCGGACAATCTTTTATACCACATACTTTAAATAAAATAAAGCAGCTGCGCAAAATGATCGACGATCAGTCTCTTGATGTAAAAATTGAAATTGACGGCGGTGTTACTTTAGAAAATGCGAAGTCTATTTTAGATGCCGGCGCCAATGTACTGGTAGCAGGAAACACTGTTTTTAAAGCTCCTGATCCAAAAGCAATGATCGCTGCATTAAAAGCATTATAAGCCTATTTATAAGCGGCTACATTTTGCTCCATCTTTTCTAATACAGTAAGGTTTTGTTTTATCCAGTTGGGTTCCCCTTTTGGCCAGGTGTATTTCATTGAAATCACTTTATCCATGATATCATAGGCTTTCATCGCCTGCTCTTTGTTGTAAAAACAATTGATCCAGGCATCATAAAGTTCTTCTTTTTTAGTGATATAAATTCCGCCACCGTAAAATTTCAGACAGGCAGGCAATCCCCATGTAGACGCAGTAGTAGCATTTTTAGCAATCGCGTTTTTGTAAAATAATACAAAAAAATGCAGGTTATCTTTTAAACGTTGCTGTATCTCCGCATCAGTTTCCTTTTTAGCAGGCTTTATACGCCACTGGTTATTACTAATATGATATGGGTCGTTAGCTGGATCAGTAAAACTTTTACCCAACCCAATAAATTTAAGTATGGTACTGGTATTGGCGCTTTTGTTTACCAGTTTCAATTCATCTGCTGCCAATGCTGCAATTTTGTATTCATCTTTGTTCTTATCTACCGTATTATTCATGGTAATGGTTTTAGTGGCCTCATCAAATGACCAGGTACCATAATCCATTCCGTTACGGGGATTTTTCAGGAATGATCCATCACCAAAAAAATAAAAACTTCTGAAAGGGATTTCAATGGTTGAAGCATCGTCCATTCCTTTAAGTGCTTCCAGATCGTCTTCATGCTCCCATGACTGGGTTAATATCGCTTTCATGTCTTTTGAAGCAGATAAATCGGTAACCAAACTGCTGAATTCATTTTTCTCAGCGGTGGCTCCGTTTTTTTGATCAGTACTGTTTTTGCTGTTCTTATCTGTACTGTTGTTACATGATAATAAAAAGATCACTGCAAAGGCAAGGAGTAGTTTTTGTTTATTCAAGGTAGTAATTTGAATGTAAAATAATGATTATTATAAAACCTATAAAATATTTACCTTCATAGCATGAGAATGTTGATTGGTTTATTATTCACCCTTATTACAATTCAGGCCTCCGCACAAAAGAAATCAGCATTGGTGTTGGGTAGGGTAATTGACGAAAACGAACACCCGTTACAAAAAGTATCTGTTATTGTATTGGGTAAAACAACCGGTGTGCTCAGCAACGACAGCGGAAAATTTTCCATTAAAGTACCGGCTGAAAAAGCTTTTGCCCTTGTATTTACCTTCTCGGGTTTTAAAACGGTTCAAAAAAATTTTTACTTAAGTGATGGGGAAGTAGAACAACTGGTGATAAGTATGGAAACCAGCAGCACCACCATGGAAACCATTACGGTTAGTGACGATAACCAGAGAAAGGAAACCGGTCTTACTAAAATTAATCCCAAAAATGCGCTCAGTTTACCCAGTACTATTGGTGGTGTGGAAGGCTTAATTAAAATTTTAGTGGGCAGCAATAACGAGCTTACTTCTCAATACAGTGTTCGTGGTGGTAACTACGACGAGAACCTGATTTATGTAAATGATTTTGAAATCTTTCGTCCTTACCTGGTAAGCAGTGGCCAGCAGGAAGGACTGAGTTTTATTAATCCGGCATTAGCCAAAAATGTAAGTTTTTACAACGGCGGTTTTCAGGCTAAATATGGCGATAAAATGAGTAGTGTGCTGGATATTCAATACAAAAAACCAAAACAATTTGGAGGATCAGTATATATGAGTTTGCTGGAACAGGGGGTACATCTGGAAGGCGCCTCAAAAAATGGCAAAGCAACTTATATTTTTGGTGCCCGTAATAAAAGCAACCGCAATTTATTAAGCAGTCAGGAAACAGTGGGATCATACATTCCTTCTTCTTCCGATTTTCAAACCTTTATAACCTATAAGGTAAATGAGAAATTACAGCTGGAATTTTTAGGCAATCTGTCGCAAACCAAATTTACTTTTTATCCAAAGAGTGCGCAAAAAACATCTTCTGTTTTTTCGCCGTTGTTTACAGCTAATTTAGGATTAGATATAGCTTTTGAAGGAAAGGAACAGGATGGTTACAATACCAATCTTGCGGGCTTTAGTTTATTGTATAACCCCAACAAAAAGGTAAAACTAAAGTGGATGCTGAGCCGCTTTCAGAATAAGGAGAATGAAAACTTTGATATTGCCGGTGCTTATTTGTTTGGTGACAGAAATTTTGACCGCAGCAGCAGTTCATTCGGGCAAATAGTAAATCCGCTGGGTGCAGGATATTACCAGAATTATGGCCGCAATACTTTAAACATTACAGTATATAATGCCGCTGTTAAAGGCAGTGTTGATAAAGGCAAACATTATATTCAGTTTGGCAATTCAATCGAACAAGCCAATATCAACGATAAACTGAATGAATGGGAGTATCAGGACAGTGCCAGGTATTCTTTACCCTATACCCCAACCAACCTGAATTTATTTAAAGTACAGCAATCCAACGCCAATCTTTCAATACAAAAGTTCAGCGGTTATGTGCAAGACAATATACGTATAGGCAATAAAGAAAAAGACATTACCCTACAGGCCGGCATCAGGTACAATTACAATTCGCTCAATAAAGAATTTTTAGTGAGTCCGCGTATGCAATTGAACTGGAAACCACAATGGAAAAAAGATGTGGTATTAAAATTAGCTGCAGGATCTTACCAGCAACCACCGTTTTACCGTGAGCTGAGAAAATATAATGGCACTTTAAATACTGATGTAAAAGCACAAAAGAGTTATCAGTTTGTTGCCGGAATGGATTATAATTTTAAAGGCCCCGAATCACGCCCCTTCCGCATTAGTACCGAAGCGTATTACAAAATGATGAGCGATGTAGATGTATATGATGTAGACAATGTGAAGATCCGTTATGCCGGAAATAATAATGCCAAAGCATATGCCACCGGTATTGAAGCAAGATTATTTGGAGAGCTGGTAAAAGATGCCGAAAGCTGGTTAAGTATTGGTTTTATGCGCACTAAAGAAAACCTGGACTATGATTATTATTACCAGTATAAAAATGCAGCCGGAGAAATCATCAATGCAAAAAGCACCGATCAGGTAATTAAAGACAGTATTAGAAATGAAGTGGGCTGGGTGCGCCGTCCTACCGACCGTTTAATTACAGTGGGTTTATACATGGAAGATTATTTGCCCACCAATAAAAATTTTAAAGTGCATTTGAATATGCTGTACGGCAGCAATATGAGTTACAATATCCCTAACAGTGTAAAATACCGTAATGGATTAATCATCGATCCTTATATCCGTATAGATATAGGATTTAGTGCACAACTGCTGAGTGAAAAAAGTGAACGCCGCAGTCATAGCCCCTTTAAAGACTTCGAAAATATATGGGCAAGCTTTGAAGTATTTAATTTAATTGACCGCCCCAATACCATCAGCTATCAGCTGATAAAAGATTTTGCCAATAATGTATACAGCATTCCCAATCGTTTAACACCAAGGCTGGTGAATGTAAAATTAGTGGCGAGGTTTTAGATTTTCGCTTTCATTACTTACAATACTTCTTTATTATATCAGCAGCTTTTTCATATCCTAATGCAGCCGCTTTTTGCAAATCAATGCAACCTTCAACTTTTTGTTTAAGCATGATCTCTGTTAATCCTCTGTCGAAATATGCATTGGCATATAATGGATCTATTTCAATCGCTTTAGTATAATCTGCAACCGCCCCGGTAAAATCATGTAAATGATTGCGTGTATTCCCTCTGTTGAGATAAGCCATTAATTTGGCAGAATCGGCCATAATAGCTCTTGTATATTCTGTTAATGCACCCAGATAATCTTTTACCTTATCTTTTACTAAACCTTTACCAATAAAAGCATCTGCATTATTGGGATCGCCGGTCAATACTTCTTCATAATCATCCAATGCACCTTTATAATCGTGTACGCGGTAACGAACAAATGCCCGGCTCATATGCGCTTTCTCGTAATAGGGATCCAGTAGCAGTACTTTGGAATAATCTTCCAATGCCCCTTTAAAATCATTTAAAGAATCTTTTGCAATGCCGCGATTAAAATAAGCCGCAGTAAATTTTATATTGGCCACAATTACTTTGGTATACATGGCAATAGCAGTTTTATATTCTTTTGCAGCCAGCAGTGTATTGGCCTGCATAAAATATTGATCCGCAGTTTGTGCAGATGCTGCAGATACAAAAAAACAAATTGCTAAAAAACACCACTTCATAATATTGAATATACAATAAAAAATTATACAGTCAGTACGGATTTAATTTTCAAAACCAGTAAATGCAAAACAATTTTATGATACAACATTTTTCATTACTGCATTAATTTATTTTGTTGCTATATTAACATTCTGTTGATAAGTTAATTGGCAATGTATGATACACAATTCGTTAAATTTGAAATAGAAGTTTTAACGTATCAATCAACAGTAATTGTAAACTAAGTGCTGCTATGTTAGATGGATGTTGAGCCACAACAGAAACAGTGCGTAAAACAGAAAACCTTTGACAGACACAATCATTAATCTGGAGACCGTAAACCCTATTGAATTTTTTGGAGTTAACAACGGCAAACTTGACATCTTAAAAAAGAAATTCCCCCTTTTAAAAATTCTCAGTCGCGGCACACAAATTAAATTAAGCGGCGCTCCCGAACAAATTGAAGGTGCGAGGGAAAAAATAGAACAGATTTTACAATACCTCGAACGGAATGGCCATATGAGCCCTAATTATTTTGAACAGATACTGGGCGGTGATGACGAACGTGCGGTGGATAATTTTATGGACCGCAATCCCAATGATGTATTGGTATTTGGTCCTAATGGGAAAACCGTTCGTGCCCGTACGGCTAATCAGAAAAAAATGGTAGAGGCCTGCGACCGCAATGATATTCTTTTTGCCATTGGCCCCGCAGGTACAGGTAAAACTTATACTGCAGTAGCTTTGGCAGTAAGAGCACTAAAAAATAAAACGGTAAAAAAAATCATCTTAACCCGCCCTGCGGTGGAAGCAGGTGAAAGCCTCGGTTTTTTACC
>JBAXET010000008.1:0-47430 GCA_037140275.1 Ferruginibacter sp.
AACTAATTAACCAATAACCTGTTCCATTTCTCCCCAACTTTCAAACAAATCCAATTCATTTTAGGTGGTTGTTAATTTTCAATTTAATTTTACGCGGTTGTGATATTTAACTCAGATAAAGATGAAAAAAGATATGCGGCTGAAGGGAGTGATACAACAATGCTGAATAAAGAACCAATGCCTGTATCAAAAACAGACAATTACATAGCTAATTAAAACTTAAAACAATCAATGGTTGACGTAATACTAGGCCTGCAATGGGGCGATGAAGGAAAAGGAAAAATAGTAGATTATTTTGCTAATAATTATGATGTGGTAGCAAGGTTTCAGGGTGGACCTAACGCAGGACATACTTTATATGTAGAAGGTAAAAAAATTGTATTACATCAGATCCCAAGTGGTATTTTTCATGAAGGAAAAACTAACCTGATAGGTAATGGTGTGGTATTAGATGCAGTTACACTAAAAAGAGAATGTGAGAATGTTGCTGCTTTTGGTGTGGATTATAAAAAGAATTTGTTTATCAGTGAACGTGCACACCTGATTTTGCCTACTCACCGTGCTATTGATAAAGCTAGTGAATTAAGCAAAGGCAATGAAAAGATTGGAAGTACGTTAAAGGGGATTGGCCCGGCTTATATGGATAAAACAGGCCGTAATGGTTTGCGTGTGGGTAATTTATTAGACAAGAGTTTCACTACTGAATATATTAAACTGCGTTTAAAACACCAGAAAATTTTAGAGAGTTTTAATTTCCAGGAAGACATCAGTGCATGGGAAGAGGAGTTTTTTGAAGCGATTGAGTTTTTAAGAGAATTTAAAATAGTTAACGGGGAGTACTTCATTAACGAAAAAATTCAACAGGGTAAAAAAGTACTGGCTGAAGGTGCTCAGGGAAGTATGCTGGATGTTGACTTTGGCACTTTTCCATTTGTTACAAGCAGCAATACCATATCGGCTGGTGTCTGTACTGGATTGGGTGTAGCACCGCAAAAAATTAAAGAAGTATTTGGTGTGTCTAAAGCCTATTGTACCAGGGTGGGCAGTGGTCCTTTCCCTACCGAATTGCATGACGAAACCGGCGAGCTGATTCGTAAAACCGGAAGTGAATTTGGCGCTACCACCGGAAGGCCAAGGCGTTGCGGATGGATTGATTTGGTGGCATTAAACTTTGCCTGTATGATTAACGGGGTTACTCAGATAATTATGACTAAATCAGATATTCTGGATAATTTAGACGAATTAAAAGTTTGTAACGCATATAATATTAACGGGGAAGATAAAAGCTATGTACCTTTCCAAATGAATAAGGTAGCCATTGATCCGGTATATAAAAGCTTTGATGGCTGGAAGACTGATATCACTCAGATGACCAGCTATGAGCAACTTCCGGTACAGATGAAAAACTATATTGACTATCTGAATAAGTTCCTGGGAGTGCCTGTTAAATACATCAGCAATGGCCCCGGAAGAGACCAAATAGTAGTGGCATAAAAAATAAATAAAAAAAGTTCAAAATATTTTTGGCAATTTAAAAATCTCTTGGAAATTTTACAGTAGATAACCTGTTTAATTTATGGCAATAAAATCCGAAATAGAAAAAAAAGCTCCTGCAAAGAAAACTGCAGTTTCAGAAATTACGTCTGCAAAAAAATCAGCTCCTAAAAAGGCAGATGATGACGACGACGATGATTTTGAAGAAGAAGATACTCCCCAAAAACCTGCTAAAGGCAAAGGGGCATCTAAAAAGAAATCAAGTGATGACGACGACGACGATGATGACGTAGAAGTTGAAGATGACTGGGAAAAAACTGAGGAAGAAGATGACTGGGATCCTGACTTTGCGGAGTTTGATGTACCAAAATCTAAAACCAAAAAAGCGGCACCTGGTAAAAAAGGAAAAGCTGATGATGACGACGATTTTAAATTAGATGATGATTTTAAAGATCTTGGTCTTGATGATGATATAGGTGGCGGTGGTTTTGATGATGATGATGATTATTAGGGATGATTAAAAAAGATTGTGAATACATACAGCAAAGTTTTTTCGCTAACTAATTTTACCGAATTCAGAATACAAATGTTGAACTGGGCAAACCGGTTCAACATTTTTTGTTTACTGGATAACCAGCAGTATAATTTTACCACCCCTGCTTTTGAATGCCTGCTGGCAGTGGGTTGCAAAAGAAATATCAAACTCAGTTATGGCAATGCTTTTGAATCACTAAAAAAATTTAAAATTGCAGAACATGAATGGTTGTTTGGTCATTTGGGATATGATCTTAAAAACGAAACTGAAAAACTGCAATCAGAACATACCGATGGAATTGGATTTGCCGACCTGCATTTTTTTATACCTGAAATTGTAATAGAGTTAAATGCAGCAACGGTAACTATTTATTCCGATATCAATGCTGACACAATTTTTAATGCCATATTGCAATGCACTGCTGAAATGCCCGTAAGCCATCTAAGTGCTGAGGTAAAAAACCGAATTTCCAAAGCAACTTATATCAGTACCATT
The DNA here is from genome assembly GCA_037140275.1 of Ferruginibacter sp. Classification (GTDB taxonomy): domain Bacteria; phylum Bacteroidota; class Bacteroidia; order Chitinophagales; family Chitinophagaceae; genus Ferruginibacter. Next base: position 2,525 of record JBAXET010000008.1, read on the forward strand.
CAACAACTTCAGCATCATATTTTATTGGGAGATTGTTATGAAGTAAATTTTTGTCAGGAGTATTACTGCGAAAACCTGGCATTGGATTCTCTGGCAGTATATCATAAGTTAGTGGCGCTGTCACCAAATCCATTTGCTGCATTATATAAGCTGGAAGATAAATATTGTATCTGTGCAAGTCCCGAAAGGTATCTTAAGAAGGAAGGGCATAAAATTATTTCCCAGCCAATTAAAGGTACTACCAAACGAAATTTAGAAAATAAAGTGGCTGATCAGCAAAACAGGGATTATTTAACTGCCAATGAAAAAGAGAAAAGCGAAAATGTAATGGTGGTGGATCTGGTGAGGAATGACCTTAGCAAAATTTGTAAAGAGGGTTCCGTTAAGGTTGACGAGCTGTTTGGAGTGTATAGTTTTCCTCAGGTACATCAAATGATTAGTACGGTGAGTGGAGAACTGGAAGAAGAAACTAACTGGGTGGATATTATAAAGGCAACATTTCCCATGGGATCAATGACGGGTGCACCAAAGAAAAGAGTAATGGAACTCATTGAGCAATATGAAATCACTAAACGGGGCTTATTCTCAGGGTCAATTGGCTATATAAAACCGGGAGGCGATTTTGACTTTAACGTGGTTATACGTAGTATTTTTTACAATAGCAGTTCCCGGTATCTTTCCTTTAATGTAGGTAGCGGCATTACTTTTTACAGCAATCCTGAAAAGGAATATGAAGAATGTTTAATGAAAGTTGCTGCTATTATGCAGGTGCTGGAGTAATTAATTACTTTTTTTCTTTTTAGGGGCAGCTGGTTTTGTTTTTACCGGCGGATAAAAGGTTTGGTTATTTGAAATAACAGTATCCCCTAATAAAACCTGTACACACTCATTTAGTATCACATATTTATTTGCCCCAAAGAGCTGCATTTTATCAGCGGGCAAACGCAGGTCGTAATTGCCATTGGCAGCTATCATATTATCAAAGCCTGGATTAAAATGATTAAACTGTACAATATCCATTGCCAAATTTTTTGCAATAATCAGCGAATTGAACTTGCCCGAAATAGTTTGTGTGCTGGTAATGGCTAATTCCTCCGGCGTTAAATTTGGTTTGGTATCAAAGGGGTTTGCTCCGTTTCCATTTATTTGTACTCCCTGCTGGTTGGTTATGGTGGTAACGCCACCACCGCCTTCCATTATATAATGTGTGGCAATAAAGCGCTTTACGTAGGTTCTGGATTCTGCCGGCAAATAATATTGTAAATCCCAAAAATTTCTGCTGCCACTTTTTTTAATGGCATTGTATACTCTCCCCGGCCCTCCGTTATAGGCAGCCATTACCAGCAACCAGTCGTGCATATCCTTGTATAACGACAATAAATATCTAGCAGCAGCGTGAGTGCTTTTATAGTAGTCTCTTCTTTCGTCGTAATATCCGTTAACAATTAGCCCGTAATCTCTGGCGGTGTAAGGCATAAATTGCCATGGACCGCCTGCACCTACACGGCTTGTAGCTGCTGTGCTCAAATTCGATTCTATTACAGCAATATATTTTAACTCTCTGGGTAATCCGTACTGTGTTAATATGCTTTCAATTAAATTAAAATAGGGTTGTCCCCAGCCTTTCATGTTGGTAAGATATTTGCCATGCACCTGAATATAATCCTGTATAAATGAAGTGGCGCTGGGATTGATTTGTGCACTATATGCTAAGGAAGGGTTATAGCTGTATTTTGTAAACAGGTTTTTAAAGCCATATTTAGTAACCTGACTAAAGTACTGCACTTTATCTTTTTCAGGTATACTTTTAGCTTTTATCACTTCATCAATTAAGGCATCTTCTTTTGCGGTATCTTCTTTAATAATAGTATCATTTACTTGTTGCTCCAGTTGAAAATTGGATATAGTAAGTTCTGTAGCACTTGCTTTTGGCAAGAGGGATACTATCAGAAACAATATGCCAATTATTTTTTTCATCAGTAGGTAAGATGCGGATAGGTTTTGTATTGCTGCATCAGGTATTGCGATAATTGTAACAAGGTTTTTTCATCTGCTTTATTTGTCATTAACTGAATTCCGAATGGCATGTTATTGCTGTGTTTAAACAAGGGTACAGATATACCCGGAAGCCCGGTTAAATTAGCAAAAACAGTATAAATATCTGCCAGATACATTTCAATAGGATCATCTGTTTTTTCTCCAAAAGTAAATGCAGTAGTGGGGCTGGTAGGTAATAGTATGGCATCGTAATCTGCAAAAATGGCTCTGGTTTTATCAACCAGCATTTTACGTACCTGCTGTGCTTTACTGAAATAGGCATCATAATATCCCGCACTTAAAACAAATGTACCCAGCATAATACGGCGTTGTACTTCAAGGCCAAAACCTTCGCTGCGGCTTTGTTTATAATAATCATTCAGATTACTGATTGGGGCTTTGGTATGGTATCCGTAACGAATGCCATCAAAGCGGCTTAAGTTGCTGCTGGCTTCTGCAGTGGTTAAAACATAATATGCAGGCACTACATAATCCAGCAAATCAAAATCTATTTCAGTTACCCGGTGACCGGCAGATTTTAATTGATCAATAAGATTAAATATGGCTTGTTTTATTTCTGCATCTAAAGAAGGGTGTGAAAGTGCTTCTTTAAAATAACAGATTGAATATTTTTTTGCACCTGATTGCTGGCTAACAGCAGTATAAAAATCCTTTTGGTATGTTTCTTTGTTTTCCGGCAACATAGTACTGTCGAACTCATCCATTCCGCTCATAACTTCCAAAATAAGAGCAACGTCTTCTACTGTATTGCTAAAAATACCAATCTGGTCAAATGAAGAAGCATAGGCAATTAAGCCATATCTGGAAATACGTCCGTAGGTAGGTTTTAGTCCAACTATACCACAAAAATCTGCAGGCTGTCTTACAGAACCACCGGTATCGCTGCCCAGGCTGGCCATACAAAGCCTTGCTTGCACGGCTACTGCACTTCCACCGGAAGATCCTCCCGGTACTTTTGAATTATCTGCAGCATTCAATACATTTCCATACGCAGAATTTTCATTGGTACTACCCATGGCAAATTCATCACAGTTACAACTGCCAATGATTATGGCATCTTCATCTAAAAGCCTTTGTACGGCAGTGGCAGAATAGATACTTTTAAAGCCCGCTAATATTTTTGAGGCTGCTGTTACTGTATGGTCTTTATAACAGATTACATCTTTAAGGGCAATTACCACTCCATGTAATTTCTTTAATGGAGTGCCATTTTTTCTTTTTATATCCAGTTCTTTTGCTCTTGCAATTGCTTCATCTGCATATACTTCTACAAATGCATTCAGGTGTTGCTTTGCCTCAATCTTTTCCAGGTATTGTAATACAGTTGATGTACAATCAGTATCCGAATTTGTTAATGCCGAATGATATTCTTTTATATTTCGAAAAGCTGACATGAAGATAGGAGAGTAAGTTTATTGTATTTATACAATCGGCTGAAGTGATTGACGCAATTATATTTGAGTCAGCACTTCAGCCGAAATATTTAAAACCAGCGCTGCTGCAGCTGATTGATTATGCTTGTTTTTGTTGTTCCAATTGTTGTTTCAATTGTTTAATCTCGTCGTCTTTATCTTTTTCTTTCATGCCTTCTTCCAATTCATTCTTTACATTGTTTTTAGCGTCATTAAATTCACGCATACCACGCCCAACACCTCTCATTAATTCAGGAATTTTTTTACCACCAAACATAAGTAACACTACAAGGATGATCAATATCCATTCTCCTCCGCCCGGAAGAGATATTAAAAAAATGGCGTTCAGAAATGAAACTATCATAATAAAAATTTAGGAAACAAAGATAATCCAAATATTTACTTGTTGCAGCAAATAAGGAAACATTATTAACCCCCGTTTAACAGTATGGCTGCAATAGCAGTCCCAGGTACTTATCTGATAAAATTTCTGCCGCATCTGGCTTTGCCGTTAGCGGCCTGTTCCACGGTAATGCCTCTGGCACAGGAACTTAAAAAGATAACAGCACACACAATTACAAACGAAAGCATGGAAATTTTCATAGAAACGATAGTTTACTGGTTAAAAAGAAAGTTTAAATTTTGGGTAGAGGTATTATCAGACGGGATTATTTTTAAAATAGTTTGCAATAACTATACCAAAAGGGCAAAAAATAAAAAAATGCAAAAACCAGTTAAGATTTTTGCATTAAAATAGTATAATTTAAGCTCTTTTATTTAGAAACAGCTCTTCTTTTTTCCTGAATACGTGCACTTTTACCACTTCTTTCACGCAGATAGTACAGTTTAGCACGGTTTACTTTACCTACTTTGTGTAGTATAATACTCTCGATATTTGGAGAGAAGATAGGGAATAAACGTTCAACGCCTACACCATCACTGATTTTACGAACTGTAAAAGAAGCTGTAGCTCCAGTACCCTGACGTTTGATAACATCGCCTTTAAAGCTCTGGATACGTTCTTTAGAACCTTCTACAATTTTATAGTTAACAGTGATATTATCACCTGCTTTAAACTTAGGGAGCGTTGGTTTAGTTGTCAACTGCTCATGAACAAAATCTACTGCGTTCATAATCTTATTATTTTTTACGGACGGCAAAGGTAGGGGAAAGTTTTCGGTTTTCAGTCTTCAGTTTTGAGTTTTTTTTATTTGCAGCCTTTTTTATTTTAAGATAGGGTGCCAGCAGCTGTAAATTATTATAAAAGAAGTATGTAGCGCATAAAAAATCCGGCAAAATAGCCGGATTTAATAATATCATTCAATGAAAAGCGCTTAACCAAAAAACTCAAACTGTAAACGTAAAATTATCTTGCTACGTTAACCGATCTTTTTTCACGAATTACAGTTACCTTAATCTGACCCGGGAAGGTCATTTCGGTCTGTATTTTTTGGGCTATTTCAAAGCTCAGTTTATCGCTGTCGCCATCGGTTACTTTATCAGCTTCTACAATAACCCTTAATTCACGTCCGGCCTGAATGGCATAGGCTTTTTCAACACCGGTATATGCCATCGCCAGATTTTCCAGATCTTTAATACGCTGGATGTATTGCTGCATGATTTCACGCCTTGCACCAGGCCTTGCTCCGCTTATGGCATCACAAGCCTGAATAATTGGGGAAATCACATATTGCATTTCCATTTCATCGTGGTGGGCACCAATCGCATTTACCACAGCCGGATTTTCACCGTATTTTTCAGCTAATTTAGCTCCAAGTAAAGCATGACTTAATTCCGTTTCTTCGTCTGGTACTTTACCAATATCGTGTAATAAACCGGCACGTTTAGCCAATTTAGGGTTCATTCCCAATTCAGCAGCCATAATTCCACATAAATTGGCAGTTTCCCTGCTATGCATCAGCAAATTCTGACCGTAAGAAGAACGGAAACGCATACGGCCTACCATACGGATCAGCTCTTTATGCAGGCCATGTACACCCAATTCCATAGCAGTACGTTCACCAATTTCCATAACCTGATCTTCCAGCTGGCGTTTGGTTTTTTCCACCACTTCTTCAATACGAGCAGGGTGAATACGGCCATCGGCCACTAAGCGTTGTAAAGATAAACGGGCAATCTCCCTGCGTAATGGATCAAATGATGATAATACAATTGCTTCAGGAGTGTCATCTACAATAAGGTCAACACCTGTTGCAGCTTCAATGGCACGAATGTTTCTGCCTTCACGGCCAATAATAGATCCCTTGATTTCATCACTTTCCAGGTTGAAAACAGTGATGGAGTTTTCAATGGCTACTTCAGCAGCAGTACGCTGTATGGTTTGAATAACAATTTTACGGGCTTCTTTACCGGCCTTGATTTTAGCATCCTCTATAATTTCCTGTTGCAGTGCAATGGCTTTGGTTTGCGCTTCCTGTTTAAGGCTTTCTATCAGCTGTGCTTTGGCATCTTCTGCAGAAAGACCTGCTACTTTTTCAAGGCGGCGAATATGTTCTTCCTGATGTTTTTCAAGCTCAGTACGTTTGGTATTAACTACGTCTATCTGACGGTTCAGGGTTTCTTTAATGCCCTCATTTTCTTTAATCTGTTTTTCCAGATTCTGTTCTTTCTGGTTCAGCGATTGCTCTTTTTGTTTGATACGACTTTCCCCTTCAATGATTTTTTGATTGCGCTGTAACGCTTCCTTGTCGTTCTCAGCTTTTAGCTGTACAAATTTTTCTTTAGCTTCTAAAAGCTTTTCTTTTTTTAAATTTTCTGCCTGTAACTGGCCGTCAGCGATGATTTTTTGAACTTGATGATCAGCTTCTTCGATCTGTTTTTTAGTATTTCTGGCAAAAATAATTTTACCCAGTATAAGCCCTATTACAAGGGCTGCTATACCAATGATGATGGAAATTATGGTTGAATCCATGGAATTTTTTTGTTTTAAAACGGTTCACAATCTTATATATCCTCTCTAAACCCATAATTATAAATGAGATAGTTAGTAGGCGAAGATATGAAATAAGTTTGGAGTTTTAAGGGGTAACTTAGCACATATAGTGCATTGTTATTATAAATAAAATTAAATGCAGTTACAGGGCTTTATCCATCTGCTCTTCCAACTTTAGCAGAGCGATAGCTAAGTCTTGCTCCAAAACCGGGTTACCGGCTCCTTTAGGCTGTGTAGCATACCAAATTAATACCATAGCGACATAGTCTTGCATATCTTTCCCGGCAAACTGGGTTTTAAATTCTACTATTTTATCATTTATAGTTTTTAGTGTACGCCTGATATTTTCTTCATCGGCAGCATTGGTTTTAATGCGGTAAGTGCGGTCTCCTATTACGATATTTACGGGTATTAGCTCTTGCATAATTAAAATTAATGTTTTATTTTGTCACTCTTTACCAAAGAAACCAATTTTCCTATCTCATAAAATAACTGTTTTAATTTGCATGAAGTAGCATTTTTGCTGTCTTCTATTTCCAAATTATAGACAATCGTCTGTAATTAAGACATATCCATTAACTGTTATTTTTGTAAAAACCTTACCAGATAAGGGTTTTGCAATGAACAACGGATTGGCATTTTATTTGAAATGCTAAAAGAGGTTGTCTGATGTGAAATCCCTTAAATTGATTTTTATAAGTTTCTCCGGCAACCCAATGTAAACCCCAATTTATTGAAACCAGTTTGCTGAATTTTTTAAAATCACAAGATGTTTGTTAAAATAAGGGAATCATTTTTTACTGACTCGCTCACTTTTGAATGGGAAACAATAACCAGTAATCCATTAAAATTCGTTTTAAAAAACGATAAAGGGGAAGTATGTTCTACGATGGAAACTCATCGGCCGGATAACCAAAAATACTTTAGCTGGCGAGGCTTGAACGACTTGCCCTATGGTAGATATATATTAGAATTAAGCAACATAGAGGGTGATCAATTTGTGAAATTAGTAAAAAGGGTATAGTTTAATCTCCCAGCAAACCAATGCATTTATCTATTTCTCTGATGTATTGGTTAATATGCTTTTCAAAAGATTTTTTTTCCGCCTCAGTCATTTTTCCTGCCGATGCTTTTAAAATAGCTACCTGCTCCTGAAGTTGCATAATATGCTGAGTGTTTTTTTCTTTGGCCTGCTGTAATTCGGCTATCAGTTTACTTTGTCTGTCATTATCTTTTTGCAATTGCAGGTATTGCTTCAATAGTTTTTGAAGCTTATCGTTAATGCGTTTGATATTTGATTGTAAGTCTGACATATACCCCTAAATCCCCTAAAGGGGACTTTACAACAGTATTAGTTTTTATAATTCTTTTGTTTAGCTAAAATTAAAATTTCTGTCTTTCCATCTTCTGCTTCAGGAATGTATTACTTCCTTACTTCTGCTCCCAGTTCTTTTTCATAAGTTCCGATGAGTTTATTCATCATGGCATCAATCTCGCTATCGGTCATGGTTTTTTCTTCATCTAAAAAAGTAAAACTTACCGCCATTGATTTTTTATTGGTGCCCAGTTTATCGCTTTCAAATATATCGAACAAGTTAACTGATTTCAATTTATTCAGTTTCGCAGATTTTGTTGCGGATTCTATTTGCTGGTAGGCGATAGCCTTATCAACCACCAGTGCAAGATCTCTTTGTACAGCCGGAAACTTGGAAATCTCTTTAAAGCTGATGGTGTTCTTTTCATTCAGTTGCATCAATTTATCCCAATTGATATCGGCATAAAATACTGCCTGCCTGCAATCAAACCTGCCGGCTGTGGCCTTGTTAATACTGCCTGTAACTGCCACTGTTTCATTTTTAATTTTCAGTACAACCGTATTATCTAGTTTTTCATTGGTAGCAGCCTCAAATTCCTGAACAGCTAATCCAGTGATTGCAGCTATTTTTTCTAACAATCCTTTAATAAAATAAAAATCTGTTTTCTGTGCTTTATCGTTCCAGCCACCTTCGTTTTTATTTCCAGTAACAAAAATGCTGAGGTGATTGTTTTCCTGATAACTGCCCCCACCATCAGTACCATAAGTTTTTCCAAATTCAAAAAACTGCAGGTTGCTGTTTCTTCTGTTCAGATTATAAGCAATGGTTTCTAATCCTGTTTCCAGCATAGAAGGACGCATCACATCCAGATCTTCACTCAGGTTATTGATCATCTTTACAGTGCGCTGTAAAGTTTCATCAGAAAAATATTTGCTGTTGGTAATACTGTTGGTGAATATTTCATTAAAGCCCAGCCCGGTTAAATACCCGGCAATTTTTTCTTTATAAGTAGCTTCATGCGCCAGTGTTTCTACTGCCGGCGCAATGGTGATCATCTGGGGAATCTCTACATTATCCAAACCATCTATCCGCATAATTTCTTCCACCAAATCAGCAGCAATACTGATGTCAGGTTTGCTGTAAGGCACTTTCACCCACATTTCATCCAGCCCTTCTTTAATCATTTCAAAACCCAGGCTAGATAAAATATTTTTAATAGTATCGCCATGGTAATTTTTACCACTTAATTTTTTTAGGTAATGATATTTTAAAGCTACCTCTGTTTTAGGCAGAGGGGCAGGATAGATATCTGTTATATCACTGGCAATTTCGCCACCTGCAATTTCTTTAATCATTACAGCAGCTCTTTTAAGTACGTTAACAGTATTGCTGATATCCACTCCTTTTTCAAAACGGGTAGCCGCATCGGTACGCAATCCGTGTTTGAAAGAAGTTTTACGAATGCTGATGGGATTAAACCAGGCGCTTTCTAAAAAAATATTTTTTGTGTCAGCAGACACACCACTTTGCAAGCCTCCAAACACACCTCCAATACACATTGGGGCTTCGCTATTGCAGATCATAAGGTCTTCTGCACCCAATTTTCTTTCTTTTTCATCCAGCGTTATAAATGGTGTGCCTTCGGGTAAATTTTTGATGATTACTTTATTGCCTGTAATGGCAGCTGCATCAAAAGCATGTAAGGGTTGCCCGGTTTCGTGTAATATGAAATTGGTAATATCTACAATATTATTAATTGGACGTAAGCCAATACTTTTTAGTTTTTGTTGTAGCCAAACCGGACTTTCGGCAATGGTTACACCCTGTAGGCTTACACCGGCATAACGCTGGCAGGCATCTGCATTTTCAATTACCACTTCCATTTGCAAGCCCTGATGATCTACCTTAAAATTATTTTTAAAAGGAGATTTAATATGGGTATCTATTCTGTTATGGTGCGATAAGTAGGCACATACATCTTTTGCCACACCAATATGGCACATGGCATCCATGCGGTTGGGCGTTAAACCAATTTCAAAAATGGTATCGGTATACGTATTAAAATATTCTGCAGCGAGAGTACCCACTTTAGCATCGGCTGGCAAAACCAAAATGCCGTCATGGCTGGAACCCAAACCAATTTCATCTTCGGCACAGATCATGCCATGACTTTCCACGCCACGAATTTTGGCTTTTTTCATGGTCATGGGCTCACCTGTGGAAGGGTAGATAGTAGTGCCGATTGTAGCCACCACTACTTTTTGGCCTGCAGCTACATTGGCAGCACCGCAAACAATTTGTAAAAGCGCTTCAGCACCAATATTTACTTTAGTCAATGATAATTTATCAGCATCAGGGTGCTTTTCACATTCCAGTACTTCACCAATTACCAATCCTTTCAGTCCGCCTTTTACTTCTTCAAAAGACTCCATACTTTCCACTTCAAGTCCTATGGACGTTAAAATTCTGCTTAATTTTTCTGTTTCTACCTTTTCGGGTAAATATTCACTCAGCCAGTTATAACTAATCGTCATGTAAGTAATTTCTCTTTAATAAGTGGCAAAGATAGTTTTTTGATAAAGAACTAGCATCATTTTCAATAATCATAAGCTAGTTATCCGCTTTCAATTTTACAAACCTTTTTTTATTTCATTTGGTGCAGAAAAAGAAATTTGGCACACGTTCAATTGTGAATAAAAATCAAGACGCTCCAATTTTATTGGATTTTACTTTGTTAATTAGCTATTAATAACCTGTTGATAAGTTAACTTTGCTGTGAATAGGTGGTGGAAAACATACTAAAAATTGGGTTTTGCGCAGATGTGAATAAAAATGATACCCTTATCAAACAATATTTGGATTTATCTTAGCCACCCCGCAAAAATTTAACACCCAAATAAGCAAGCACAACATGGAGTTAACGAATTATAATAAAGATCAGAAGAAACGCCGTAAAGCACTGCCCGACCTAAGCGGTATGATGTATGGCAAAGTGCCGCCACAGGCAAAAGAACTGGAAGAAGCTGTGTTAGGGGCAATCATGCTGGAAAAAAGTGCATTTGATACTGTTGTGGAAATATTAAAACCCGAATGTTTTTATGTTGATGCCAACCAGCGTATATATAGAGCCATGCAGGGATTGGCAATAAAAAGTTTACCAATTGACTTGCTGACCGTAGTGGAGGAATTAAAATTCCGCGAAGAACTGGATATGGTGGGTGGGCCTTATTATGTAACCAAACTCACTAATGCAGTTGTATCATCGGCCAATATTGAAGCCCACTCCAGAATTGTATTGCAAAAATTTATTCAGCGTGAACTAATCCGCATCAGCGGTGAAATTTTAGGTGATGCGTATGAAGACAGCACCGATGTATTTGATATGCTGGATGAGGCGGAAGGAAAGTTGTTTGAGATTACCAACAGCCACCTCCGTAAAAATTTCGACAGTATTGAATCAGTTTTGGTGAAAACCATACAGCGTATTGAAGACATGCGCAACCGTGATGAAGATATTACCGGAGTGCCCACAGGTTTTCCTTCTTTGAACAAACTCACTTACGGCTGGCAACCTACGGATCTCATTATTTTAGCCGCAAGGCCTTCTGTGGGTAAAACTGCATTTGCGCTTAACCTTGCCCGTAGTGCGGCTGTTCCTGAAGATCCTTCCAAAGCTATTGCCGTTGCATTTTTTAGTCTGGAGATGAGCAGCGGCCAGCTGGTACAACGTATATTAAGTGCAGAAAGTGAAATATGGCTCGAAAAAATTTCCCGTGGTAAACTGGAAGAGCATGAAATGAAGCAGCTGTATAAAAAAGGAATTGAGAAATTAAGTAAGGCACCCATATTTATAGATGATACTGCCGCGTTGAATATTTTTGAGTTGCGTGCTAAATGCCGTCGTTTAAAAAACAAGCATAATGTAGGCTTAATCATCATTGACTATTTGCAATTGATGAGTGGAGCCGGCGACAATAAAGGAGGAAACAGGGAGCAGGAAATCAGTAAGATTTCAAGAGATTTAAAAGGACTGGCAAAAGAATTACAGGTGCCTATTATTGCGCTGTCGCAGTTAAGTCGTGAGGTAGAGAAAAGAAAAGAAGGCAATAAAATTCCTCAATTAAGTGATTTACGGGAATCGGGTGCTATTGAACAAGATGCGGATATGGTAATGTTCTTATATCGTCCGGAGTACTATGATATTACAGCAAATGAGTTTGGAGAAAGCAATAAAGGTGAAACCTACGTTAAGATAGCCAAGCACCGTAATGGTAGTCTGGATACAGTTAAGTTAAGAGCCATGCTGCATATTCAGAAATTTGTGGAGGATGAAGGCGGCAATGATTTTGGTGGTGGTGCCGCACCATCTGGTGGTGGCAACTGGAAACCTGTAGCAGGACTTGATGCCGGCGGAGATGCCAAACTGTATATTCAAAAAGGCAGTAAAATGAATGACGGAGAGTTTGACGATGATGCACCTTTTTAGTAACCCCCTCCGCCCCCTGAAGGGGGAACTAATGATGGAGAAGATAATAGCGGAGATTTTACCTTATAAAGAATAATTAATAATGGAGAATGAATTTTAAATTTGTTCTCCATTTGTTTTTAATATGGCACTACCATTTTTTTATAAAAAAGATATTGATAATACTGTACCATCAGTAACGCTGGATGAAGACAGCAGCAAACATGTGGTGCAGGTATTGCGTATGCAAAACGGAGAGCAGCTGCAATTAACCGATGGGAAGGGAAAAATATTTACCTGCGAAATTACTGACAATAACCGTAAGCGCTGTGCAGTAACAATAATACAAACCACCAATCACCAACCACCAATCACCAACGTTTCTATTGCCATTTCCTTGCTGAAAAATGTTAATCGTTTTGAATGGTTTTTAGAAAAAGCTACAGAGATTGGCGTTACCGAAATTATTCCGCTTATTTGCAGCAGAACAGAAAAGCAAAATTTTAAAACAGAAAGGTTACAGTCCATTTTGATAAGTGCCATGCTGCAAAGCCAGCAGTGCTGGCTGCCCGAAATGGGAGAACCAGTTAGTTATAAAAAACTCTTGGAGGGTTTTGCAACCCACCAAGAGTTGCAAAAATTTATAGCGCACTGCGAAGATGAAAATAATAAAATTGCGCTCCAACCTAAACTCCTAAACCACTCAACTTCTAAACTAATTTTAATAGGCCCCGAGGGGGATTTTACTAAAGAGGAAATTGATTTTGCCCTGCAGCAAAATTATACACCTGTTAGTTTGGGAAATACCCGGTTAAGAACAGAAACTGCAGGGGTGGTGGCAGCAGTAATACTAACTCAGTTATAAATTCTCATCCTTTTTACTATCAATAGTTGGCGTTCTTAATACAACAGGTTTTTTACTGCGTTTACGCAATTGTAAATTCAGTACTTCAACACCTAAAGAAAATGCCATAGCAAAATATACATAGCCATGAGGAATCTCAAATTTTTCCACATGTACCCCATCAACAATTAATGTAAAGGCTATTAAAATTAAAAATGATAGCGCCAGCATTTTAAATGTAGGATGTTGGTTAATGAATTTACTGATTCGTCTTGCAAAAGCAAACATTACCATCATAGAAATTATTACTGCTAAAAACCGTACCGATTGCAGTTTGCTCATGCCAACAGAAGTGATGATGCCATCCACACTAAAAATAAAATCTATCAGAATGATCTGACGAATAATTGCCGCAAACGAATTGCCGGTATTTTTATGTTCAATAGATTCATTGGGATCTTCTCCTTCCAGTTTATTATGTATTTCCAGGGTTGTATTCACCATTAAAAATAATCCGCCGCCAATCATGATGATATCCTTTAAAGAAACTGGGTGAGTCCAAAGTTTAAATATTTCTTTTTCTCCATTTAGTAAACTTCCCAATATATACAGCAATGCAATACGCATTACCATACCAACAATCATCCATAATGTAGACGCCCGTTTTTTTTCTTTTTCTGTTTTTAACTTTCCCAGAATAATAGATACAAAAATCACATTATCTATGCCCAGCATTATTTCCATTAAGGTTAATGCCAGCAATCCGGTTAGTCCGTTGGTGGTAAAAAGTGCCGATAGTTCGTTCATTCAATTAGAGGTTTAGAAAGTTTAGGAGTTTAGCAAACAATCTTTTAAAATATTGCTTTTAAAAATCCTACGCTAATTCTTTACAAATATTTTTTACAATTGCAGGGCCTTCATAAATAAAGCCTGTCCATACCTGTACCAAAGAAGCACCTGCATCAATTTTTTCCCTGGCATCTGATCCGGTAAAAATACCTCCGCTTGCAATTACAGGAATTTTGCCCTGTGTTTTTTCGCAGATATATTTTACAATTTCTGTGCTCTTGTTTTTTAATGGTAAACCGCTTAATCCGCCTGCGCCAATTTTTTCCACTTCTTCTTTAGTGCTGTTGCTTACCTCTCTTAAAACTGTGGTATTGGTTGCCACCAAACCATCCAGCTGAATCTCCATTGCAAGCGAGATTACATCATCAATCTGCGGATAAGTTAAATCGGGCGCAATTTTTAAAAGAATAGGTTTTGGGGTTGCTTTTTCTTTATTGATACGCTGCAGGTTTTTTAAAATAAGGCCAAGGGCATCTTTTTCCTGTAATTCCCTTAGTCCGGGTGTATTAGGACTGCTTACATTCACCACAAAATAATCTACATGATCATGTAGTTCCATAAAGCAAATCTCATAATCTTTCCATGCATCCTGATTTGGGGTGAGTTTATTTTTACCGATATTACCACCAATAATTAGTTTGTGGTTTGGCGTTTGTGGTTGGTGGTTGGCCCTCCATTGTTGCAGCCTTTTTGCAATGGCTTCCACACCAACATTATTAAAGCCCATGCGGTTGATGAGCACTTTATCTTTAGGCAGGCGAAATGCCCTGGGCTTATCGTTACCCGATTGTGCTTTGGGTGTTACGGTGCCTATTTCCACAAAACCAAAACCCAGCGCTTCCAGTTCGGTAAGGTATTCTGCATTTTTATCAAAGCCTGCTCCAAGGCCCACACGGTTTTTGAAGCTGATACCCCAGATACTGAATGGGTTGCTGTAAGTAGCAGCTGTGGCAAAGCAAGACCGGAGGATATTTTTTCCAAACGGAATTTTGCAAAGCAGCTGTAAACTGTGCATCGAAAAATAATGCACTTTTTCCGGATCAAACTTGAATAAAATGGAGCGAAGTAATTTGTACATGGGGCACAAAAATAAGTTAGACTTTTCAGTTTTTTGTTTTCAGTTTGAAATTATACCTTTGGTATATAAAGTTGCATAAACAACTATTTGGATTTTCAGTTTAGAGTTTACTGTTTACAGTTGAGAGTTCAACCCGTAAGCACCCAACTGAAAACTGAAAACCGAAAACCAAAAACATTTACCATGCAGGAAGCATATATAGTAGCCGGCTACAGAACCGCAGTAACCAAAAGTAAAAAAGGCGGTTTTAGATTTACCCGACCTGATGATTTGGCCGTAGATGTAATAAAAGGCTTACTGGCAAGTGTACCCCAGCTGGATGCAAAACGTGTAGATGATGTAATTGTGGGCAATGCGGTACCCGAAGCTGAACAGGGTTTACAAGTAGGCAGAATGATTTCTGTAAGAGCCGTGGGTATTGGAGCACCGGGAATAACCATTAATCGATACTGTGCCAGCGGACTAGAGAGTATTGCCATGGCTACTGCTAAAATACGCACCGGTATGGCAGAATGTATAATTGCCGGAGGGGTGGAAAGTATGAGTATGGTGCCTACGGCTGGATGGAAAACTTCACCCTCCTATGCCATCGCAAAAGATGAGCCTGATTATTATTTAAATATGGGACTTACTGCCGAAGCAGTGGCCAAAGAATATACTATCAGCAGAGAAGATCAGGATGTATTCAGTTATAACAGTCATGTTAAAGCAGGTAATGCCATTAAGGAAGGCTATTTTAAAAGCGGCATAATTCCAATTACTGTAGAAGAGATTTATCTGGATGAAAAAGCAAAAAAACAAAAACGCAATTTTATAATTGATACAGATGAAGGAGTAAGAGCAGATACTTCTGTAGAAGGCCTGGCAAAATTAAAACCTGCATTTGCAGCCAATGGATGTATTACTGCGGGCAATAGTTCTCAAACCAGTGATGGTGCTGCTTTTGTAATTGTGATGAGCGAACGAATGATTAATGAACTGGGATTAAAACCCATTGCACGTTTGGTAAACTGTGCCAGTGCGGGCGTGCATCCACGCATAATGGGCATTGGGCCAGTGGAAGCCATTCCTAAAGTGTTGAAGCAGGCAGGTATGAATCTTTCTCAAATTGATTTGATTGAATTAAACGAAGCATTTGCATCACAATCATTAGCCGTAATCCGTCAGTTAGAATTAAACACAACTATTGTAAATATCAATGGTGGTGCTATTGCATTAGGTCACCCATTAGGATGTACCGGTTGTAAACTAAGTATTCAGATAATTAATGATATGAAGCGGCTGAATAAAAAATATGGCATTGTATCGGCCTGTGTTGGCGGCGGGCAGGGTATTGCGGGGATTATTGAGAATATCAGCTAAGGATAATTATCCCTTCATTATTAAAATAAAAGCTGGAAATTATTCCGGCTTTTATTTTATCTTTAATCCAGACAGTAAACCCGATTAACATAATATCTTATTAAAACGGCCCCAATTAAACCTTAACCGTTACATCAGGTCTGAAAAATTTTACTAGAGCATTCAAATTCACTGCAATGGACAGAAGAGATTTTATTACTGCCGGCACTTCAAAAAAAAATGAACCGGAAACCTTGTTTTCTCCAACCCGTACTTTAAGCGGTCTTAATCCATATACAGGTGTGTGGACCAATAATGAAGTGATTCATTTATTAAAGCGCACCATGTTTGGAGCTAAAAAATCTGATGTGGATTTTTTCAGTACAATGACAATGAATCAGGCAGTGGATTATTTACTGAATGTATCTGTTGCACAAACGCAACCATTGCCACCGGTAAAAGATTATGCTAATCCAACTGATCCGCTCGATTTGGATACCGGAGTACTTGCCGGTCAAACCTGGGTAAATACCAACACCAATGATGGTACAGTAAACTCCCGCCGCATAACTTCATTTAAAAACTGGTGGATGGGCCAGCTGGTGAATCAGGAAAGAAATATTCTTGAAAAAATGACCTTATTCTGGCACAATCATTTTGCTACAGAAACCAATGATATTGGCAGGGCAATATGGTGTTATCAAAACAATACGATACTTCGTAAAAATGCTTTAGGTAATTTTAAAAATTTTGTAAAAGAAATTACTTTGGATACCGGTATGTTGCGTTATCTGAATGGTTATTTGAATACTGCAGCAGCACCGGATGAAAACTATGGCAGAGAATTACAGGAATTATTTACTATTGGTAAAGGAGCCAATAATGCCACTCCTCCTTACAGCGAAGGGGATGTAAAAGCTGCAGCAAGAGTTTTAACTGGATGGCAGGTGAATGGTACAACAAACACCACTTTCTTTACCGCATCAAGGCACGATTCAACCAGTAAACAGTTCTCTGCTTTTTATAATAATACTGTAATCACGGGAAGAACAGGTGCTACTGCTGGTGATCTGGAGATTAACGATTTGCTGACAATGATTTTTACCACCAGTGATGTGGCCATGAATATATGCAGAAGATTATACCGCTGGTTTGTGTATTATACTATTGATGCAGGTGTGGAAGCAGGAGTGATAGCACCGATGGCACAAATTTTTAAAACCAATAATTACGATATCAAGCCTGCGCTGCTGGCTTTATTTAAAAGCGAACATTTTTATGATGTACTCAATCAGGGTTGTTTAATTAAAAGTCCGGTTGATTTAGCAGTGGGCCTTTGCCGTGAATTTGATGTACAGTTTCCCGTGGCAACCGATTATGCAGGTAACTACAGTTGTTTTCAAACCCTTAACAGTTTATCTATCAGTTTTCAGCAAAATATTGGCGATCCTCCAAATGTTGCCGGCTGGCAACCTTATTATCAGGAGCCTCAGTTTCATGAGATATGGCTCAACTCAGATACTTATCCCAAGCGAAACATTTTTACCGATCAGATGATTGGCACTGGTTATACCAGAAGTGGTAAAACAATTAAGATTGATAGTATTGCTTTTGCAAAAACATTATCTAACCCCGGCGATCCCAATATGCTCATTAACGATGCAGTAATAAGATTGTTAAGAATGCCTTTGTTACAAACATCAAAGGACCAGCTGAAAAAAGATATTTTACTCAGCGGCCAAATACAGGATTATTACTGGACTAATGCCTGGACTGCCTATATCGCTAATCCGGCGGATGTCACTAATGCCGCTATTGTAAAAACAAGACTGACCACATTATTTCAATACTTAATGAAACTGGCCGAGTATCAATTATCCTGATTGCTCAAAATAAATTATACATGAAAAGAAGAGATTTTTTAAAAAATACAGTTCCTGCGGCTATTTTGCCAACGGTAATCAATGGCTTTTCTGTAAAAGCTTTTGGTGC
Organism: Ferruginibacter sp.; assembly: GCA_037140275.1. Taxonomy (GTDB): domain Bacteria; phylum Bacteroidota; class Bacteroidia; order Chitinophagales; family Chitinophagaceae; genus Ferruginibacter. The sequence goes on from JBAXET010000008.1 coordinate 20,833, forward strand.
TGAATCTCCATTGGCACAATTACTGGGTGGTACTACAGATACCGATCATGTACTGGTGATAGTCCAACTGAGTGGTGGTAACGACGGATTAAATACAGTGATTCCGATAGATACGTATTCCAGCTATCTGAATGCAAGAAGCAATATTGCTATTCCCCAGGATAAAATTTTAAAACTAACTGATACAACCGGATTAAATCCTGCAATGACAGGAATGAAGGCATTGTATGATCAGGGCAAACTGGGCGTGATACAGGCGGTTGGTTATCCTACTCCTAACTTCTCTCATTTTCGTGCCACAGATATTTGGATGAGTGCATCAGCAAGTGATCAGGTATTAATCAGCGGATGGGGGGGCCGTTACCTCAATTATGAATTTCCAAATTTTCCTGTGGGCTATCCCAATACCAGCATGACTGATCCATTGGGTATACAAATCGGCTCCACCACTACTTTAACTTTTCAGGGCCCATCGGTAAGTATGGGAATGAGCATCAGCAATCCATCCAGTTTTTATAATTTATTAAATGGTATTGAAGATCCGGCACCCAATACACCGGCAGGTAAAGAATTGCAATATGTAAGGCTGGTGGCAAAACAAACTGCTAAATATACGAGCGTAGTAAAAACTGCTGCCGACAGGGTAACCGTTCAGTCACCTTATCCATCAGGCAATTCATTAGCCGATCAGCTGAAAATTGTAGCCCGGTTGGTTAAAGGAGGATTAAAAACAAGAATATACATGGTGCAGTACGGTAGTTTTGACACCCATTCTCTTCAAACTACCACTACCGATACTACAGTGGGTAGTCATGCCAACTTATTAAAAAATGTAAGTGATGCTATAAAAGCATTTCAGGATGATCTTAAATTTTTAGGTGTTGAAGAACGTGTGGTGGGTATGACCTTCAGTGAATTTGGAAGAAGAATAAAAAGTAACAGCAGTGTGGGAACCGATCATGGTGCAGCAGCACCTGTGTTTTTATTTGGCAAGAATGTAGTATCTGCAGTGCTGGGTAATAATCCCACCATACCAGCTAATGTAACAGTGAACGATAATATACCCATGCAATACGATTTTCGCAGTGTGTATGCCTCCCTGTTAGAAAACTGGCTCTGTGTAAAAAATGCAGATTTGCAACAGATCATGCTGAAAAATTTTCAAAATCTGAATATTGTAAATAGTGCAGGTTGCAAACTGATCAATCCCAGTACCTCCGGTAACAGTTATCTGGATATATGGGGTACGCCATTTACTCAATCCACAAAAATCGTGTACAAAACAGATGGCGGCCATACCTTATTACAAATATTTGATACCATGGGGCGGCTTGTAAAAGTTCCTGTAGATGCAGAGCTTACTGCAGGTACTTACAGTTATACTTTCGACAGTGGACCTTTACCGGCAGGTGTATATTATGCACGTTTACAAAATGGTGCGGTGCAGCAGGTAAAAGCCATGATTAAAGCCCGGTAATTTATAAGTCATTATTAATTTTGCCCATGTATTTACGTGGGCTTTTTTTTGCACTCATTATCATAGGGCAGATGGCTGTAAATCGAATACAGTTGTAATAAGCGATGCCTTTTAAAACATGCTGCCTGCAACTATTATGGTAAAAATCCTACATTTGCCCACATTCAAAAATAATCATGCAGCTTATCCCTGTTAACAATACTACTACAGCGGCGCAATTTTTACAGGTTGCAGTACAATTGTATAAAGAAGATCCGAACTGGATACGCCCTTTAGATAAAGACATCAATGATATTTTTGATACTAAAAAAAATAAAGCCTGGCGTTTTGGCGAAGCAGTTCGCTGGATATTAAAAGATGAGAAAGGAAATTTGATTGGCCGCATTGCTGCATTCACCAATAAAAAATATAAGAACAAGGGAGATGATGTGCCTGTTGGAGGTATTGGTTTTTTTGAATGCATCAATCATCAGGCAGCTGCTGATTTGTTACTGGATACAGCCAAAAAATGGTTGGTGGAAAAAGGTATGGAAGCAATGGACGGCCCTATCAATTTTGGTGAAAGAGATAAATGGTGGGGAATGGTTACACAGGGTTTTGAAAGCCCGATGTATTGCATGAATTATAATCCTGCATATTATGTAACACTTTTTGAAAATTACGGGTTCAAACTATTTTTTAATCAGGTATGTTTTGGGATGGATCCGCAGGCGCCATTAGGACAAAAGGTTTGGGACAGGCATTGTATGATTGAAAAAATGGCTGGTTTTTCTTCATCAACAATTAAAAAAAATAACCTGGAGAAATATTCGGCAGACTTTGCTACTGTGTATAATAAAGCCTGGGCCGGACATGGCGGATTAAAGCAAATGAATAAGGAACAGGTAATGCTCATTTTTAAAAAAATGAAACCTGTGATGGATGAAAATATTGTTTGGTTTGCCTATTATAATAATGAACCTGTAGCCATTTTTGTAAACATTCCCGATCTGAATAATTGGTTTAAATATCTGGATGGCAAATTTGGCTTGCTGCAAAAACTGCAATTTTTATGGGTGAAACATTTTAAGCCCAATCCTAAATTTACAGGGCTGGTATTTGGTGTAGTACCTGAGTGGCAGGGTAAGGGTGTAGATTCGTATATTATTGGTGAGTCTGCAAAAGTTATCCAGCGAAAAGAGCCTCCCCGTTACGAAAAATACGAAATGCAGTGGATAGGAGATTTTAACCCTAAAATGCTCAATATTGCATCCGGTATTGGCAATTCTTACAGGAGCCGCAATCTGGCTACATTCAGGTATTTATTCGATAGAAGTAAAGAATTTAAACGGCATCCTATATTGGAATAATGCCCCCATCCCCTAAAGGGGAGAAATTATTCCCGGTCTTACTTTTAAAAAAGAGCTTTTATATTTAAAACAGTAAAGTCTTAGTAAATTGCATGAGCAATAAATTATTTTAATCTAAAAAGCTCCGCCAGCTGGCGGATTTGGGGCAAATGGATAAATTCATCGTTTCAGCGCGAAAATACAGACCACAAAACTTTAATACGGTAGTGGGGCAGGCGCATATTACCACCACACTAAAAAATGCCATTAAAAATAATCAGCTGGCGCATGCATTTTTATTTTGCGGGCCAAGAGGTGTGGGTAAAACCACCTGTGCAAGAATTTTAGCCAAAACGATCAACTGCGAAAATCAAACTGCAGATGGTGAAGCCTGTAATACTTGTAACAGTTGTATATCCTTTGATGCCGGTACTTCTTTAAATATTCATGAACTGGATGCTGCCAGTAACAACTCGGTAGATGATATCCGAAGTTTGGTGGAACAGATTCGTTTTGCACCTCAGGCAGGAAAATACAAAGTGTATATTGTTGATGAGGTTCATATGTTAAGTAATCAGGCATTTAATGCTTTTTTAAAAACACTGGAAGAGCCTCCCCCATTTGCAATTTTTATTTTGGCTACTACAGAAAAGCATAAAATAATACCTACTATTTTAAGCCGTTGTCAGATATTCGATTTTAAGAGAATAACCAATAATGATACAGTAGAGCATCTGCAGGAAATTTGTGTTAAGGAAGATATCAAAGCAGATAAGGCAGCCCTTCATATTATAGCACAAAAGAGCGAAGGATGTATGAGGGATTCCCTTAGTATACTGGATAAGATTGTAAGTTTTACCAATGGAGAACTCAATTACAGCAATACACTGGAGCACCTGAATATTTTAGATGAGGATTATTACTTTAAGTTTTTAGATTTTATGCAGCAACAAAACATGAGCGAAGCCATGTTGCTGTTTGATGAAATTAACCGTAAAGGTTTTGAAGGCGATACCATTATTGAAGGATTTGCAGAATTCATCCGGAACTTGCTGGTAAGCAAAGATGCCAAAGCTGCTATATTGCTGGAAGTGGCTGATGATTTTAAGCAAAAATATATGCAGAAGGCCCAGCAGGTGGCTGCAGGCTGGCTGATTGGCGCTTTAAATTTACTGGGCGAAGCGGAGATAAATTATAAGCAGGCCCGAAATAAAAGATTATTGGTGGAACTCACCATTATTAAACTCAGTTACCTGCAACAGGCCATTGAACTGGTAAACAACGATGGAGTTGTAAGTAAAAAAAAACTGATTGATACAGCAAAACCGGTTGCATTCAGGGCATTACCATTTGTTGGTATTAAAGAAGTAAAAGAAAAGGCAGAGCCGGCAACAGAAAAACCTGCGGCAAAACCAGCTGCAGCTAAATTAACTATTGAAGCCGCCACCTCTGAAGTACAACAACCAATAACAAGCCACCAACGACCAACCACCAACGACCAACAACAAACCACCAACCACCAGCCTCCAACCGATAAACCCAAATCAAGTTTAGGCTCTCTTAATGCCATCCGCCAAAAATTAACGGAACAAAATAAAACTGCCGGTCAGGATATCAAACCCCTTACCGACGAAGATCTTAAAAAAGCATGGGATATCTTTATTAATAACCTAATAGAAAGAAAGAATCCTGCAGCAGTTACTAATTTTAAAAATGCAGCATTAACCATTGTTGATCCCAATACCATAGAGATCACCACCAGGGGAGATATTCACCGGGCATTTATTGAAAATGAACGTGCCGACCTGATCTTACATCTTCAAAATTATTTTAATAACCGCTTTTTGGTTTACCGCATTGTAGTAATTGAAGATACTAACCAGGTAACGGAAACTGATGCTCCTTTAAGCCGTAAACAACAATACCTTAAACTGATTGAAGAATATCCATTAGTAAAAGAACTTAAAGAAAGGTTGAAATTAGAATTAGACTGATAATTCAGTACGGTCATTTCCTCTTTTTGCATTAATTTCGAACCTCAATTCATAAAAATCAGAAATAATTAATATATGGCAGAAGTAATACGCATGCCGCTGTTGAGCGATACGATGACTGAAGGCAAGATTATTGCGTGGAATAAAAAAGTAGGCGACAAAGTAAAAAGTGATGATTCACTTGCAGATGTGGAAACTGATAAAGCCACGATGGAAGTGGTAGGATATGCAGACGGTACTTTATTATACATTGGCGTTCCTGCCGGTGAAGCTGCCAAAATCAATCAGATTATTGCCATTGTGGGTAAGGAAGGCGAAGATTATAAAAGCCTGTTAGATGGCCCTGCTGCACCAGCAGCAACAGCAATAGCTCCTGCCGCTCAACCGGCAACTGTTAGCCAGCAAGCGTCAACTAAAGTATCTCTTCCAGCAGGTGCAAAAGAAATTCGTATGCCGTTGCTGAGCGATACCATGACAGAAGGCAAGATTGTTAGCTGGAATAAAAAACTGGGTGATTTTGTAAAAGCTGATGATGTATTGGCCGATGTGGAAACAGATAAGGCAACTATGGAAGTAGTAGGTTACGAAGAAGGTACATTATTATATATGGGTGTTGAAGCCGGTAAAGCTGCAAAAATAAATGAGATCATCGCTATTGTGGGCAAGGCCGGAACAGATGTAAGTGCTTATGTGGCCGCAGAAAAATCAGGCGCTAATGCTGGTACAACATCCGCAGCTCCTGCTGCTGAGGCCGTTGTTGCCCAAGTTGCTGCACAACCACAAACTACCAACAACGAACCACAAACTGCTACTAATGGAAGAGTAAAAGCATCTCCACTTGCAAAAAAATTAGCTGAAGAAAAAGGTATTGATATTGCTAAAGTAAGCGGAAGCGGAGATGGCGGAAGAGTAACTAAAAAGGATGTTGACAGTTATGTCCCATCTGCTGCGCCTGCAACTGCTGCTGCTGTTACAAAAGTCTCTGCTCCGGTGTATACCGGTGGTGCAGAAGGGCACACTGATATTCCGCTGACTCAAATGCGTAAAGTAATTGCCCGTCGTTTAGGCGAAAGCAAATTTACTGCTCCGCATTTTTATCTAACCATGGAAATTAACATGGATAATGCTACTACTGCCAGAGTAGCTATGAATGAAGTGAGTCCGGTTAAAATTTCATTTAACGACATGATCATAAAAGCCAGTGCCATGGCATTGCGCAATCATCCTGATGTAAACAGCAGCTGGATGGGAGAATTTATCCGTCAGAATCATCATATTCATATCGGTTCTGCATTGGCGTTACCTGAAGGCCTGATTGTTCCGGTGATCCGTTTTGCAGATCAGAAATCATTATCACAAATTGCTGCCGATGCAAAAGAATTGTATGGTAAAGCAAAAGATAAAAAATTGCAGCCTGCTGAATTCAGCGGTAACACTTTCACCATTTCTAATTTAGGTATGATGGATATTGAAGCGTTTACTGCCATCATCAATCCTCCCGACAGTGCAATTTTAGCTGTTGGAGCCATTAAAGAAAAAGTGGTTAAAAAGGGAGATGGCTTTGGCGTTATTAATGTAATGAAACTGACCTTAAGCTGCGATCACAGAAGCGTGGACGGTGCTGTAGGGGCTTCATTTTTACAAACATTGAAAAAGTATCTGGAAAATCCGGTAACCATGCTGGTGTAAGTTTTCTTAAACATTATTATAAGCGTTAGTTGTAAAAAGCTAACGCTTTTTTTGTTTTTTTTTGACAAACATTTTTTCTTTTATGATCTTCAGTGGCGTCGCACTCTTCAGCAATATATCTTTGTTGCGCTTTTATCTAATTCTATTTTGCAAATAACATTTATTATCTTACCAATATGAAAAGCGCGTTAAAATATTTTGCACTTATTTCAGCCATCGCCACTTTTCTAACCATTTTTGGTATGTGGGGAAGAATCACACACCGGCTATATGCCAATGAGATATTTACTGCCGGAATGTGGATGCTTGCCGTTTGTGCCGGTATTTATGTATACATCAAAATAAGCCGCTTTAACAATAAAAATTAATTTTCAAAAAGTTTTGAAAATTCAATAAATGAATTTATCTTTATAGTGTAAAAAAAATACCATGAAACTAACCGAAGCAAAAGCACAGTTTATCAGCAGTTGGGGTGCATTTGGTACGCATTGGGGTATCAACCGCACCATGGCACAAATTCATGCTTTGTTGTTGATTAGTCCTGATCCCATTACACAGGATGATATCATGGAACAGCTGAATATCAGCCGGGGTAATGTAAATATGAATACCCGAGACCTTATCGACTGGGGCCTGGTAGACAGAGTGCTGATTCCCGGTGAAAGAAAAGAATTTTTTATTGCCGAAAAAGATATCTGGAAAGTCGCCACTCAAATTATAAAGGAAAGAAAAAAAAGAGAACTGGATCCCATGCTGAAATTATTAGGCCAGCTGGAAAAGATTGAGGGCGATAAAAAAGATAAGGATACCAAACAGTTTATTGATACAGTTGCCGGCATCAGAAAATTTGGCGGACAGGCCGATAAAATGCTTGATGTAATGATTAAAGCAGATGAAAACTGGTTTTTGGGAAATGTATTAAAGATCTTTAAATAAACTATATCGGGTATACCCGGTATAGTACGGCCGCTTTGCGGCTTTTATTTGAATATTAATTTTCAATAATTTCTGAAAATATAATATATACAAGCATGAAAAAGGAAAAAATAATTATTGCTGGAGGAACAGGTTTTATAGGCCAGCAAATAGCCAATTATTTTGGAAACGATTATGAGATTGTAATACTTACCAGACAGCTGGCCCATCAAAAAACAAATGCCTTTGGAGAAAACAGTATTACAGCAGCAGCCTTAGTAAATACCCGCTTTGTACAATGGGATGGAAAAACAACATCAGATTGGGTGAATGAACTGGAGGGGGCTACACTCATTATTAATCTGGCAGGCAAAACAGTTAATTGCCGGTACACCAAAAAAAATAAACAGGAAATATTTGATAGTCGCACCAATGCCACAAAAATAATAGGACAGGCCATTCATAATGCTGTACAACCTCCCAAGCTCTGGATCAATGCGGCATCTGCCACTATTTATCCCAATGCAACCGATACACCAAGAGATGAAAGCTTTACCAGCTTTGCCAACGATTTTAGTGTACAGGTATGCAAACTTTGGGAGCAAACATTTTATGAACAACGTACGCCATTTACCCGTAAGGTGGAATTACGTATGGCCATTACTTTAGGTGCAGGAGGGGTGATGACGCCTTATTTCAATTTATTAAAGTTTGGATTAGGTGGCAAGCAGGGCAGTGGCAATCAAATGTACAGTTGGGTGCATATTACCGATACTTGCCGTATAATAGAATGGTTAATGCAACATAAAGACCTTGAAGGCACTTATAATTGTGTAAGTCCAAATGCGGTTAGCAACAAAACATTTATGCAAACCCTTCGTAAACTCACCGGAAATAAAATTGGATTACCGGCATTTGAATGGATGCTGGCTATTGGAGCAAAGCTGATTGGTACCGAACCCGAACTGGTATTAAAGAGCAGATGGGTGTTGCCAACAAAAATTACTCAGGCCGGATTTGATTTTAAATATCCTTTAATTGAAGATGCATTTAAAGAAATACTGTTGCATACACCAAGGAAAAAATACCACCTGTTTTAAGTAATACTATATTTAAAACTACTTGTTCCCTTTTATTAACTTTGTAAAGTACATGAAACAACAACCTGTAATATTATTTGACGGCATTTGTAATTTTTGCAATAGTGCAGTAAACTTTACTATTAAAAGAGATCAGAAAGCAATTATTCAATTTGCCACTTTACAATCAGAAAAAGGCAGGATGTTTTTGCGACAGTATAATCTTCCTATAAACGAAATGAAGTCATTTGTTTTTATTGAAGATGGTAAAGCTTATACCAGATCCACTGCTGCATTAAGAGTATGCAGGTATTTAAGAGGTGCATGGCCTTTATGTTTTGCATTTATTATTATACCCCGTTTTATAAGAGATGGAATATATGACTGGATTGCCAGGCACCGTTATAAATGGTTTGGTGTACGGCAGGAATGTATGATGCCATCACCTGAGGTAAGAAAAAGATTCTTAAGTTGATATGTTAAATAAAAAAACACTGGTATTGGGTGCTTCCGAAAATCCGGAACGTTACAGTAATCTTGCAGTAAAAAAACTAACAGCGTACCGGCATACGGTGGTGGCAGTGGGTAAACGTAAAGGCAATATTGGGAATATTGTAATTGAAACTGAAAAAAAAGCATTCGATAATATAGATACTGTTACATTATATTTAAACCCGCTGCATCAGCAGGAATACTACGATTATATTTTATCCCTCCATCCCAAACGCATCATCTTTAATCCCGGTGCTGAGAATGAAGAACTTACAGCAATTGCAATTGAAAATAATATAGATGTGCAGGAAGCCTGCACGTTAGTATTACTTAGTACGGGGCAATATTAATACGATACTGTGGTTTTTTTTCTACAACAAGTGATGCCCTTCTTCTATCAATAAACCCTGCACTTATCCCGTTTAAGGATTGAACGTGTTGATAATTTTACATCAATAAATCCACACCATGAAATACCCAATCCTAACAGGATTACTGTTTACCCTAATTACAGTATCCGCAAATGCACAGAGCAGCACAGGTTCTAAACCCAAAATATTTGCAGCTTTCCCTGCAACAATATCTTGCAGCGAACTGGAACTGAGCAAAGCATTCAGTACAGCTGTTGATCAAACTGTCAGTCTTTCATTTTCTAATAATTTATTATTCAATGGAACTGTAACAGGTAATACTGTTAAATACAGTAACCTGCAAAGTGTAACTATCAAATTACCGGAATTTGATAATCTTATTTTTTCAATTTCTAAAATAACCAACGACGATAAAACTATAACCTATGTTGGCCGCATCATTAATAAAAAATATGCCGACGGTTATGAATTAAAAAAAGACGCTTCAAATAATTATCAATTTATAAAATTCGAAACAAATAGAATAATTCCGGAATGCAGCCAGTAAAGCAATCCTGAATACCACAATCCCCTATAATCCAAATCCTACTAAAATGAAAAAACTATCTACCCTTACCATGCTAGTTTTGGCATTGCTGATCTTCAAAACAACTTTAGCAGTCCCCAAACTCAATAGCTTATCAGGCACTCCTGCAGTTATTTTTCTTGATTTTGACGGACAATATGTAAATAGCGGCGTATGGAATAATGCCATACCATTCAATTGTGCACCCGCAGCATTAAGTGATGTGCAAATCACCGAAATATTTAACCGTGTATCGGAAGATTACCGTCCGTTCGCTGTAAATATTACAACAGACTCTACAGTGTTTTTTGCAGCTCCTTTAATTAAAAGAGTTCGAATGATTATTACCTCTACCAGTGCCTGGTTTCCCGGTGTTGGTGGAATTACTTATATAGGTTCTTTTACCTGGGGCGATGATACACCCGGATTTATTTTCAGCGACAAACTTGGTCCAAACAGCCCCAAAATGATTGCAGAATGTTGTTCTCACGAAAGTGGACATGCAGTGGGCTTAGCTCACCAATCAAGATACGATGGTGTAAATTGTGCTACACCGATTGAACAATACAACAGCGGAGTTGGAACTGGAGAAGCTTCTTGGGCTCCAATAATGGGCAACAGCTATTATAAAAACATGACTAACTGGAATAACGGTCCAACTCCTTACGGTTGTACTAACCTTCAGGATAACCTTTCTATCATTGCAACTCAAAATGGTTTTGGATATCGTACTGATGATTATACCGCAGTGATGAATGCTACCACTACTACAGTTTCAGGCAGCTTTACAAAACAGGGTATCATTACTACAGATATAGATCAGGATGCTTTCAAATTTACAATGGCTCAAAAATCTGTGTATCACCTGTCAGCCGATCCGTTTAGTGTAGGTATAAATAATAATGGTGCTAATCTTGATATTAAAATACAACTGTACAATGGCGGTACTTTAATCCGTACCTACGATCCTGCAGCCAGTATGAGCGTAACCATCGATACCACTTTAAATGCAGGCACTTATTATTTAGTAATTGACGGAACAGGTAATACTAATATTGGCCAGTATGGCAGCCTGGGTTCATATACATTAACCGGCTTTAACTCTGCTTTACCCATTCATGATATCAGTCTGAGCGGCACTACAGATAATGATAAACATAATTTATCATGGACAGTAACTGCAGACGAACCCGTGAAATCTGTAACCGTAGAATCTTCTGCAGATGGAACAACCTTTACCGAACTGGCAAATGTACCGGTAAGCAGCAAGGCATTTTCTTACAGTCCGTTTAAAAACAGCAGCCTGTATTACCGTGTTAAAGTAACATCAGTAACAGCACAAACCGTGTATTCAAATACGATAGTACTTAAAGGGGTTACAGCTACCGATAATATTTTTAAAGTGTCTACATTAGTACACAACGATATAACAGTAAATGCAGCAATGCCTTATCAGTATCAGTTAATGGACATGAATGGCAGACTAATCAGCAGAGGTAGAGGGGTTGGCGGTTTCAATACTATTAATATCGGCAATCAGCCGGGAGGCATATACATTATTCAATTGTTAAGCAATAATAAAAAACAAACAGAACGGATTTTAAAACAGTAAGGTAGATTCATGTGTAAGTCAAAGGGTCAGCGTTAGGGGCTGGCCCTTTTTTATTTGCCTAATCTCATCCCTAAATCCCCTAAGGGGACTTCGAAGACACTACGCTTACGAGTGTCATTTACTTTTCAGGCATCAACGCTTTGGTAATTTAAAATTAATATTGTTTTAAAGTTCCCTTTAGGGGATTTATGGGTTTTCTTAGTAACTTTAAGAAACCTCAATTTATGTTATGGAGAAAATTTAATGGAGACCCCATCCATCTTCCCATCAAGCAGGCCGTTGAACAGGCTATAAAAAGAGAAGCTGATTCCGGCATTCATTTAAAAGTTTGTATTGGTACCGACAGCCAGGTAAAAGGTAAAGAAACCGAGTTTGCCACTGTTATTGTTTTTTTACGTGAAGGACGTGGAGGGTTCATGTTTATTCACAATGAAAAAACATTGATCAAATACAGTATTAAAGAAAGGATGCTGGTGGAAGTGGCAAAAAGTATTGAAATAGCGTATGAACTTTGCGATTTGTTTACAGCGTATGAAGTAGATATGGAGGTGCATGCCGACATAAATACCAATCCACAGTTTAAAAGTAATGAAGCTTTACGCGAAGCCATGGGGTATATTCTTGGAATGGGCTTTGCCTTTAAAGCCAAACCCGAAGCTTTTGCGAGCAGCAGCTGCGCCAATAAAGTGGTGAATTAAAAGCCGGTTGTATAATTAATGCAGGCCGGTAAAAAATACCGGCAGTAAATCTGTCACCCTATTTTGCTTCTCTGTTCATTTCATCTATCAAAGCCAGTATTTTATCTCTGCCTGTTTTCTTTAATGCACTGGTAACAAAATATTGAGGCAAAAACTGCCAGGTTTTTTTCATTGCAGAAAAAAAGTCTTTTACATTTTTACTTACTATACGCTGATTCTCTTTATCTGTTTTAGTAAAAATTATGCTGAAGGGCACTTCCCACTTTTTTAATTGTTCCATAAACTCCAGATCAATTTTTTGCGGGGAGTGACGGCTGTCGATCAATACAAATACCATGGCCAGATTTTCTCTTTTACGCAGGTAATTTTCAATCATTTGCTCCCACCTTCTCCTACTGCTCTGGCTTACTTTGGCAAAACCATAGCCCGGAAGATCCACGATATACCATGTTTTTTTTGAAGTATCTCCTCCTACCGGAGGAGTGTATGAAGCCATTGCCTTGGCGGCTTTAACAGGTGCTGCTTTTTCTTCGTTTTTTTCTTTGGGCGATAGGGAAGATGTAATCTCAAAATGATTGAGCATTTGAGTTTTTCCCGGAGAAGAAGAGGTTTTAGCCAGTTTTTCTGAATTGCATAACATATTAATCAGCGAAGATTTGCCCACATTACTGCGGCCAATAAATGCATACTCCGGCTTGTCGGGAACCGGGCATTTAGTATAATCGGGGCTGCTGATGATATATTTAGCAAAATTGATGATCATGCCGCAAAGATATATCTACTTATCTGTTTTCGGTTTTTGTAAATCATATTATATACTGTTGCCGGGAATGCTGATGCCCAAAACATGTTATCTTTGCACCCGATGACCAATTTTGCACATGATACAGTAGTGCCTTACAAAGATTCTGACCACAGTAAGAAGGAGCAGGTTGCAGCCATGTTTGATGATATTGCATTTAAATACGATTTCTTAAACCGTTTTTTAAGTGCCGGAATTGATATCAGATGGAGAAAAAAAGCCATTAAACAACTGACTTCATTAGATCCTAAAAAAATACTGGATGTGGCTACAGGAACCGGGGATGTGGCTATCATGAGTGCAGGTATATTGCATCCCGAAAAGATCATTGGTATTGATATCAGCGATGGTATGCTTGAAGTGGGCCGAAAGAAAATAGAAAAGGCCGGATTGCAGCAAATTATAGAGTTGTTAAATGGCGACAGCGAAACAATAAATTTTAACGAGCATTCGTTTGATGCAGTAACCGTGGCATTTGGCGTACGTAATTTTCAAAATCTTGAAAAGGGACTAAGTGAGATCAGGAGGGTATTAAAACCAGGAGGAAAATTAGTAGTACTGGAGTTTAGCAAACCCAATATGCCCGGAGTAAAAAGCATTTACGATTTGTACATGAAGGTAATCACCCCAAATCTGGGTAAGTTATTCTCAAAAAACCGCAACGCCTATAAATATCTCGACGAATCAATTCAAAAATTCCCTGAAGGAAAAAATTTTACTCAAATCCTGGATAATCTGGGATTCACAAACACATATTGCAAACCTCTCAGCTTAGGAATATGCAGCATTTATTGCGGTACAAAATAAAGTATCTCATACTGATTATATTATTTTGTCCTTTATTGAGCATGGCTCAACTAAGGGATGGGATTAATTTGTCCGATCATGATGACAAACCTTACCATTTTGGGATTAACCTTGGTATGAATCGCTCTCATTTTAACTTTACTCTTAACCCGCTTTTTTTACAAAGAGATAGTGTAATGGTAGTGGAAAGTATCAACAGCAGCGGGCTTAATCTGGCCTGGTTGGTAGAGAAGCGGTTGAATGATCATTTTAGTCTGCGTACATTCCCATTGAATCTCACCTTTACAGAAAAGGCATTTGAATATGTGTTAAAATATCCCGACAGACCAGGAGGAGAAGATTCACTTACCACAAAAAAAGTACAATCCATTTCATTAACCTTTCCACTGCAAATAAAATTCAGCAGCGATAGAATTGGCAATTTTAAAGTGTATATGCTGGGCGGAGTTAAAGCAGAATATGATATGGCGGCTAATGCCGGTGCAAAAAAAGCAGAAAACCTGATCAAACTTAACCGGCTCGATTATGGTATTGAGGCAGGACTGGGCTTTCACTTTTATTACCCTTATTTTGTATTAACCCCCGAATTAAAAATGGGATGGGGTCTGGGTAATTTACACAGCCGCGATGCCAACCTTAAATTCTCCAATGTAATTGATCAGATCAATTCCAGAACCATTACATTTTCTCTTACGGTGGAATAATTATTTTTTAGCAGGTACAATTGCAGGAGGAGTCACCACTGCTACATTTAATTGCGATTTTAAAAAGTCAGTAATTTTTGTAAACAGGTGTATCCTTGCCGAGTTAGGCGTATTGTCGCTGATATTGTGTAAATAATCAGGGTAAAACAATTCGTCAAATTGCTTTCGCGATTGTATTAAAGCCTTGCTTAATTCCATACTGTTTTGAAAATGCACATTGTCATCTGCAGTGCCGTGCAGCAATAATAATCCTCCCTGATAATTATTGGCAAAGTTTACCGGCGATGAAATATTGTAACCCTCAGCATTTTCGCCGGGCGTCAGCAGCATTCTTTCAGTAAAAACATTTTCGTACAATCGCCAGTTGGTTACAGGAGCAATGGCTACTGCAGCTTTAAACTGCCCTGCATATTTTGTAGCGGCTAAGGATGCCAGATAGCCTCCGTAACTCCATCCCATAATGGCTACATTGGCAGTATCAATTTTATAATTGTTCTTTAAATAGTTTTTAAAGGCGATGATATCTTCCATTTCTACATCACCGGTTTTTTTATAGGTGGCTTTTCTAAATGCTTCGCCACGGCCCGGAGTACCACGGGGGTCAATACAGGCTACTAAAAATCCCTGATTGGCCAGATAGCGCATGGTTAATGTGGTTTTATCATCCCAGCGATCGGTTACCTCTTGCCTGCCCGGACCGCCATACACATATATGATCGCAGGTAATTTTTTATTTACTGTTTCATATGGCTTTATCACCCAGCCTTTAAGCTCATCTTTAGCTGCATTGGTAAATGAAATGAATTCTGTATTGGGTATCCGGTAGTCTGCCATTTTCAATTTCAACTCTTTATTCTCCAGTAGTTTTCCATTGATAGTGTTTCCATCCGTATTATACATTTGTAAAGTGGAGGGAGTGTTTACCGAACTGTAATCATCTATAAAATACCGGTTGTTTGAGGTAAGCTGAATATTGTGGTAGCCATTACCGTCAGTCAATTTTTTTCTTTTAGTACCATCGATATTTATTTTATACAAATGTTTTTCCCTGATTCCCGATTCGTTTCCGGTATAATAAATATCACCTGTACCTTCATTTACCGATTTAATTTCAAAAACTTCCCAGTCGCCTTTAGTAATTTTTCTTTTTTGTTTACTGGTAATATTCACTTCATAAATATGGTTATAGCCACTGTCTTCACTTAACCATAAAAAACTGTTTCTGCTGGGTAAAAAATATGTATTGGCTGGATCTGTTTTTACATAATTTGTTTTTGACTCAGAAAATACGGTTACTGTATTACCGGTTTGTACATCTGCCTTTAGTACATCCAGTTTTGTCTGGGGCCTGTTCAACCGCTGAATATATAAGGCTTTACTATCGGGCTGCCATCTGATACCGGGAATATATTGATTGGGGTTTAGTCCAAGATCAACAGGGGTTAAAATTTTATTTTTAATGTTATAAATAAACACGGATACTTCCGGCACCATTTCACCTGCTTTAGGATAACGCTGCTTGCCGGTTTCGGGATACACCCTGTCGTAATAAGAAATAGGGAATGATTTTACTGCAGTTTCGTTAAAGCGTAAAAAAGCAATGTACTGTCCATCGGGGCTCCATTGATAGGCCTGCATTAAACCAAAATTATTTTCGTACAAAGCGTCTGCCATTCCAAACATATTCTGCCCCATGGCACCATCATAAGTGATGGGCTGCAACTGATCGTTCTCCAAATTTTTTACATACAGATTGCCCTCTCTTACATAGGCAATTTTTTTGCTGTCGGGCGAAAATGTGGTGTACCATTGTTTGCCTTCGGCAGTAACAGTTTTCATTACTTTTTTACCAATATCCCAGATATAATTAAACTCTTTGGTGGAAGTGTTGAAGAGTGGTTCTATTTGTGTTTTAATTAAAATTCTGGAGTCGTCGGGAGAAAACTCATAGTCTTCAAAAAATGTAAATGTGGTGGGTAAAGAATCGCCGGCCTGTTTAATCTGATTGGTAAAGGGAGTATCTACCAGCCTGCCGGTTTCAAAGTCAAGGGAAAAAATCATTTCCAGATTTTGTTCGGGCCTTGCCTCAATAAATGCAAATCGGTTACTGCTGTGCAACATATGTGTTTGCTTTTTCTTTTCATCAAAAAAGCCACTCCAAATTGCTTCGAGAGGTAATTGCAGTTTTTCTTTTTTTTGAGAGAAAGCCCCCAGTGTAAACAACATACAAATGCCTGTAACGGCAAATTTCCGGCTGATCATATAAAATGATTAAGGTTGATTGATATTCTTATTTCATTGCTTTAAACAACGATTTTACCGGGATAAGGCTTAGGTTGAGAAGGTTTACTGTTCCAAAAATAAGGGAATAATTTTTAAAGGTCGTAATCTCTCTTAAACATATTTAAACGAATACCTGCAGATACCATTGTGGTATTAGTTTGGCCCGCTACATTGGCAATACTGTAGTTTCTGTATTGTACCGAAAGGTCAAAATAAAGATTCTCTTTCCATTCATACGATACCTGTAGCATACTGTTCAAACAGGTCACTTTTTTTCCGCTGCCTATTTCAAAGCCGGTATTTTTTGTACGGGTGGTATAATTTCTGAATGGATTAGAGCCAAAATTAATTCCTGCACTGTCTAACCCCTGATAATAATAAATCACTTTGGCATTTACATACCATTTAGGTGCCGGCTGATAATTTGCAATGGCAATAAACTCCTGCAGGTTAGCACCCAAAGGATGTGCCATTGGCTGGTTATAATGTGTGTAATTGGCAATGGTATCGTTGTGTGAATAGGTGAACGGACGAATACGGTTCATTTCTAGCTGAAGGTCAAGATTAGGCACTCCAAATGCATCCATATATTTTACACCCAGTTGTGCGGCCCATTTATTAGCCCAATTGGTCGGGTCATTTTTGATGGTGGTTAGCTGAAATTCGTCCAGTAAAAACTGTCCGTACAACTGTGCACGGTGTGCAATATTCGCTTTAAAATCTAATCCTGCTACTGCATTATCCGGACTGCCCACAGTACCTTCTATATGACGGTAAAAAATCAACGGATTAAGGTATTGAAGATCGAAACGGTTTTTTCTGCCGAATATAACGCCTTCGAATAGCCCAATATTAAGCCATTTGGTAACGTTCATGCTCAGGTGATGCATCGCAGCATATTTACGGTCTAATAAAGTGTCACCAGCTTTTTTAAACTGCGGCATCAATTCCATAAACAGGTTTTGATAATTCAGTTTCCAGATCTTGGTATTGAGTTTTAAAAACAGGTTACTGTTGCCATAATCACTCAGGAATAAACTGCGGTAGCCATTGCCAATAAAATTTTTATCGTATCCAAACTGAACATCAATATAGTTTTTAACGGCAGCAAAATTTATGGAGCCTCTGGCATCAAAATAATCGTAACCATTTGTTTTAAATGGTTTGTAAAAGCCCACACCCGGCACGGCTTTAAACAGGTTTGCCCTTTGCTGATAAAATATGGGGCCCCGCTCCTGATTTTCGGTAATGATAGTAGAAAAACCAATCTTTCCTGCAATCAGCCCTCTGGCCATAACACCGCGGCTGTTTAAAAATAAAGGCTTGCTGCTGCCCTGTTCAAAGCCTTCGGAAAATTGCAATACCGGGTTTACAGCTAAAAAAAGATCTTTATTATTTACTTCAATAAAATTGGTTTTGGTTTTGTAAAAAGTGCCCAGCAAAGGCTTTTTGCTCAGAAAGTCTTTTTTGGGAACAGTTACCCATTCGGAATTGTTCATTAAAAAACTATGGAGGTTGTATTCGTCTATATGACTAAGATCAAGGTCAGTCCATTCTTTATACTTATCCGTTCCTGTAGAATCCGGATACCCCATTCTTGCACTGTCTAAAAATTCGGCCTGACGCACAATTGCCCTACGGTTAAAAGGCCTTAATGTAGAAAAATTGAGATTGGTATTAGTTTGCTGCTTAATTTCAAGCCGCTCCACAAAATGAATATCTTTGCTGCCCTGGTTGATATAGGTGGATTGAGCAGTAGCAAAAACAGGACAAATAAAAAATAACAGTTTGGTTAAGCTTTTAATAATTTGCATTTAAATATTTTAGATTAACAGGTATGTAAATTTTCAACTTATGCAAAAATACCTTTTTAAAGACATTCAAGTAGTAAATGAGGGAAAAATTAAAACATGTGATGTTTTAACAGATGGCGAGCGCATTGAAAGAATTGACAGCAATATTGAGCTAAAAGCAAATGTTACTGAAATCAATGGCACAGGCAAGCATCTTTTTCCGGGCGTGATAGATGATCAGGTGCATTTTCGTGAACCGGGCCTTACACATAAAGCCAATATCTATACCGAAAGTAAAGCAGCCATAGCAGGTGGGGTAACCAGTTTTATGGAAATGCCCAATACTGTGCCCAATGCTTTAACTCCTGAATTACTGGAAGATAAATATCAGATTGCTTCCCAAACAGCACTGGCCAATTATTCTTTTTTTATGGGTACCAGCAATACCAATGCTGATGAAGTACTTAAAATGAATTCACATAAAAGAGATGTATGCGGTGTTAAAATATTTATGGGCGCCAGTACAGGAAATATGCTGGTAGACAGTCATGCAACGCTGGATAAAGTGTTTCGCGAAAGTGAAATGCTGATTGCCACCCACTGCGAAGATGAACGCATCATTAAACAGAATTACGAAAGAATAAAAAAAGAGAAAGATATTTTATCATCTTCCGATCATCCGTTAATCAGAGATGCAGAAGCCTGTTTTGAAAGCTCATTAACCGCTATTCAGTTTGCCAAAAAGTATAACAGCCGCTTACATATCCTGCATATCAGTACCGAAAAGGAATTGCAGCTGTTTGGCAATATGCTGCCATTAAAAGATAAAAGAATTACTGCAGAAGTATGTGTACACCATTTGCATTTTACTGCAGATGACTATGCAGCGCTGGGCTATAAAATAAAATGTAATCCTGCCATTAAAGCACCGCATAATAAAAAAGCATTGTGGGAAGCATTGTTAGACGACAGGTTAGATATTATTGCCACCGATCATGCTCCGCATTCCTGGGAAGAAAAGCAGGGAGATTACGAGCACGCACATGCAGGACTGCCATTGGTGCAGCATCCGCTTTTAATGATGTTGTATCATTATGCCGATGGCCGCATTCCGTTGGTTAAAATTGCCGAAAAGATGAGCCATGCTGTTGCAGATTGTTTTCAAATAGAAAACAGAGGCTATATACGGGAAGGATATTTTGCTGATCTGGTAGTGGTGGATCTGCAAAAACCGTATACGGTGACCAAAGAAAATATCTTGTATAAGTGTGGTTGGAGCCCTCTGGAAAATTTTACTTTCCCGGCCAGTATAGAACAAACATTTGTAAACGGCCGAATGGTTTATGGAAACGGGGTATGGGATGAATCTGTTAAGGGAAAACGCTTGTTGTTCGACAGGGAGTGATAGTTGATAGTTGATGGTTGATAGTTCATAGTGTGTCCAAATCATAACGAGTATAGCTCTTACGAATAAACAAATTAACAAATAACCCAATTAACTAATTTACCAATAGATGCAGGCAGATAAAACCACGCTTACCGATCTGGCAATTTTTGATACTGAAGAAGAGCATTCTGTTTTTCACTATATCAATTTTACCAGAACAGTTGGAGGGAAAGAGTGGCTCAGGTTTTTTATCAGCCATCCGCTGCATGATATCACCGCTATCAGCAATACCCAGCTTACAGTGAAAAAGGTATTGGAAGTGCATGATCAATGGGACACGAAGTTCATCAGCAATGGCTCCATAATGGTGATTGAAAAATTTTACGAAACACCCATTGATGATATACCCAATAATCCCGGTCCGGTAAATACTTTACTATACAGTATCCTCAGTGCTTCAGATTTTTCTCTGGTGAGTTATTCAGTAAAACATTTTTTAGATTTTTTTAAAGGGCTGCAGCTGATAGCAGCATTGTTTCCCGAAGAAGAGAACCCTGCGCCATTACAAACCATTATCGACAGCATTCAGCTTCGTTTACATAAAGCGGGTTTACAGGAGTTATTACAGGGTACAGATACCAATGAACTGCCTAAACAAAAAGTGCTGGAACTAGGGTATTTTTTAAAACGAAGATTTAAGCATGAAGCACACGAACTGATAGAAATGTACAGTAAACTGGATGCTTATTACAGCATGGCCTGCGCCTGTAAAAAACATGCGCTTTGTTTTCCTGAGTTTGTGGAATCAGATGAACCGGTGATTGTTGCGTCAAAATTATTTCATCCTTTATTGCATACTCCTGTGGCATATGATGTAAACCTGAATCCCGATCAGAATTTTTTATTTTTAACCGGCGCCAATATGGGAGGCAAAAGTACTTTCATTAAAGCAGTAGGGGTGGCGGTATTTTTAGCGCATACCGGAATGGGAGTTCCTGCTGCAGCAATGAAGCTAACTTTTTTTGACGGGTTGCTCAGCAATATTAATGTAGTAGACAATATTATACAGGGCGAAAGTTATTTTTTTAATGAAGTACAGCGCATCAGAAAAACTATTGAGAAGATTAGTGATGGAAAAAAATGGCTGATACTGATTGATGAGTTATTTAAAGGCACCAATGTACAGGATGCCATGAAGTGCAGCAGTACCGTAATTGAAGGGCTGCTCAAAATAAAAAACTCTCTTTTTATACTCTCTACCCACTTATATGAAATTGGTGCCGACTTGCAAAAGTATTCTCATATTCAGTTCAAATATTTTGAAACTTCCGTTGTAAACGAGCAATTGTTTTTCAGCTATCAACTTAAAGATGGTATCAGTAATGACAGGCTGGGTTATTTGATATTAAAGCGGGAAGGGGTGGTGGAGTTGCTGAGTAAACTATAGCCATATTTTCTTAAAATTTATTTATTTCGAATTAGTTAATTCTGTTTTAACTTTTATATTTACAGATATAAACGTACCCCTATGGCTAAGAAGGAATTACTTGCATTGGTTGCAGAACAAAAAATATTAAACAGGATATATTTTTTGCGGGGCCAAAAAATTATGCTTGATGAAGATCTGGCAGAAATGTATAAAGTTGAAACAAGGCGACTGAATGAACAGGTAAAACGCAATGCCAGTCGCTTTCCTAAAGATTTCATGTTTACTATTACAGCGAAAGAGTATGAAAACTTGAAGTCGCAAAATGCGACATCAAGTTGGGGTGGCAGAAGAAGCCTTCCCAATGCATTTACAGAGCAGGGAGTGGCTATGTTATCCAGTATTTTATTTAATTAAGGATTGCCTTGTTGAGGTAAATTGGTATTGATAAGTTTAACGGATTTAACAAACAGCATTTACGCTGTCATGACAACTGCAAATTTATTATATCACTAAACTAATCATACAAGCCCATCAGTGTTGATACCTGTTTTTCTTTGATATTATATCCCCAACACATCTTTCAATTTTGTGTAGCCGGTTTTACTTACCGGCAATTTTTTTCCGTTTGATAATACTGCCTGATAGGTTTCTTTCTCGTAAGGATCCAGTCTGGTAATCAGCTGTACATTTACAATATACGAACGGTGAATACGGATGAAACTATTAATGTCCAGTGCCGATTCAAAATACGACATGGTTTTATTTTTTAAAAAACTTCCATCGGCTGTATGCAGTTTTACATAATCATCTGCAGCTTCTATAAACTGTACTTGTGCCAAAGGAATGATTTTTATTTTGCCATTTTCTTTTACCACCACGCGGTTGTAATGAGTTGTTGAATATGTATCGTTTTCCAGTAACTGTTTTGTGCCGGCAGTATTTTTTTCTTTTCCGTCGGCTAATTTTTCAATGGCTTTAGCAAATCTTTCTTTGCTAAAGGGTTTTAATAAATAGTCTACAGCATGAGCTTCAAATGCTTTGATAGCATACTCTTCAAATGCCGTAGTAAAAATTACCGCCGGTGGAGTATCTATCAGTTCCAGCATTTCAAAGCCATTGATTTTGGGCATCTGTATGTCTAAAAAAATCAGATCGGGCTGATGTTGCATTATGGCTTTTACAGCTTCAAAGCCATCAGCACATTCCTGTACTACAGTAATATTGCTATATGGTGTAAGATATTCTCTGATCACCAGTCTTGCCAGCGGCTCATCGTCTATAATAATTGCGTTCATATTTTTTGCGGTATCAAAATAGTAGTGATAAAGATATTGTGCTCCGGTTGTATTATTAAAAGATCGGCTCTTCCGAATAATAAAAACAAACGCCGTTTTACAGAGGCAAGGCCAAAGCCCGTTCCTTTGGAGGGTGTTGCGGTGGAAGCATCATATGGATTGGTAATAATGATGTGCAGCATATTAGTTTGCTGCGTGGCATGTATGGTAATGTTTACTTCCTCCATAGTATCGTATAAGCCAAACTTGATGGCATTTTCAACAACAGGCTGCAATAGTAAAGCTGGTAAAAGGCATTCTGCAGCTGTTTCTTCCACCTGTACTGTGGTTTGTAAGCGGTGGCCGAAACGCACTTTTTCAATATCCAAATATAATTGCAGGTATTGTATTTCTTCCTGCAGGGTATTCCACTGGTGCTCTTCTTTTTTTATTGTGCCGCGTAAAAAATCAGAAAGCTGCTGTATCATATGTCTTGCCTTTTCAGGCTGGCTGCCAATCAGCGCACTCACCGAATTTAAACTGTTGAATAAAAAATGCGGTTGTAGCTGCTGACGCAGTTTAAAAAGTTCGGCATCTTTTGCCAATTGTTCAATTTCTTTTTGCCTATTTTCCGAAAGTATTTTATCCAGCTGTGTAAACCAAAGCAGGCTGATGGCAGATACACAACCGATCATTAAAAAAGCAAAACCAAAACGAATGGTGGAAGATTGTTTAAGTAATAGGGTGTAATGACTGTCTGACTTAAAAATAAAATACAATAATGAACGCATTATGATCAACCATAAAAAACTAAGTATAAGACTAACGGTAAAAACATACCAGTACTTTTCCTGCCGGGGCAGATAATACCGCATATTATTGATGATGACAAGGCAGCAGCCTCCCAGTAAAATATTTGAAACAGCACTGTCGGTAATGGCTTCTTCGGTACTTATTCCCATTTCTGAGAGCACACTCCATTGTATGCAAAACCATACCAGCCACCAGGCAGCAAATACAATGCGGCTAATGCCAAACGAGAGCGGAGATTTTGCCAATGCCTAATTTTGTTTAATGGTTTCTTCAATACAGGTCTCAAATAAATGCCGGGCCCTTAGTTTGGTGGTTTGTATAAAAAAAGCGGCATCCTGCTCTTCTTTAATCACCGAATACATTTCTGTTCCGTCTGCTAAGGTATTCAACTTATGTATTTCTGAAACATCAATAAATTTCCAGCAAACCGGTTTATTGCTGTTATTTAAAAAATGATCTTCTTCACTTTCTCCCAATAATCTTGCTTTATTAAAAGCATGCAAATCATCTTCTGCAAAAATCAAACGAAGCTGTTCATCAAACTGCGGGGTATGCAGGCCTTTATCGCAGATGATCTGATAAATGATTTTTGAAAGGTACCAGTTCATAATAATCAATTGAAATTTCAGTGAATAGTTTAATAACTTTTTATTTCCACACCAGCCAGTATTGCGCTGCCCTGCAGAATCAGCAGTTTATCCGCATCAGGCTGTACCTGATTATTCCGCTGATCGTCCACCCCGTGAAATATACCTTCAATATCATTTTTTACTGTCCAATTGGAAGGCACGGTCAATGTGATACCGCCAAATACTTCATGCAGGTCAAGCACAGCGCTGCCCTGCATATCAGCCTTGGTAAGATCTATTTCTGCACCGCCAAATACACAGGATATTTTTCCTCCTTTAAAAGTTTTAGACAACACGGTTCTTTTTATACCGCTGAACACACAGTTGATATCGATATAGTCATCGCTAACTGGGATAGCCGCTTCAAAATTTTTATCAGATGCCGTTGTTTCTGTAAAACCCCACCTGTCTTTTCTTCGTTCCCATTTTCGTTCCCATCTTTGCTGTCTTCTGCCGCTCCAGCCAAAGCGCGGCCTTAAAATACTTAACAGTCCCACGGCAATTAAAATAATGGGAAAGGTAAATTGTTTAAGATTTACATCATCCACCATATCATCCCATAAAAAAAGGGAGCCTACTGCAATGAGGATGATCCAGGTAGCATTTTTAAAATTGTGTTTTATACCGCTGTAAAGGCCAACTACAATCAGCAGCATGGGCCAGCTTAACAGCCATGAAGGCCAAACCACACCCATTTTTTCTGCAAATAATACTGTGCCAATGCCTATCAAAATTAGTCCGCCCACCACGCGGTTTTTACGGTGTCTGCTTATGCCGTTATCGCTATTGTTCTGATCCATGAGAATTGTTTTTTTAATTGTGATACCACAAAGCTAATACGCAGGCATCAGCAGGTAAAGCGGGATTAGGTTGTTTGCAGTAATTTTTCGGTAAGATGGGGGAAATCGTCGGTGAAATTTATTCACCGACGATTTTACAAGCAAGGCAGCTCAATTTATTTATAATTTCTCTTTCACTTCCAGCACTTCCACATCAAATACCAAGGTACTGTTAGGCGGAATATTAGTGCTGAAAGTACGTATGCCATAGGCACTACCCGAGGGAATGAATAATCTTATTGTACCACCTACCTTGCATTGCGGTACACCAATTTGCCAGCCTCTTATTAATCTGCTTAATGGAAATGTGGCGGGCTTTTCTTTTGTCTGGTCAAATACATTGCCATTACTGAATAACCAGCCTTTGTAATTTATTACTACAGTATCTGAAATAGTCACCTGCCTTCCGCTGCCTTCCTTCAGGGATTGATAAAATATGCCATCCTTATAAGTTACACTGTCTTTTGAAAGTTTACTGTTCAACTCATCTACTTCTGTTTTTTGTTGTGTAATACTGTCGATATTACTCATGGGGCGCAGTGCAGGTGGTTTTGTAGTCTGACTGTCCAGTGCCTTCCAGGTATTGTTACTTCGCAACAGCCAGCGGTTGTTGAACAGTACGCTGTATTTTTTTGTATCCATATTTGCCGCAAAAATATTTTTAATGGTATTATAACCGCTGATCATTGAACTGTGTATCAGTTTCCATTTATTCTCATTGGGCAGATGAATGTAGCCGGAATATAAAGTGGTATTTGCAGCAGAATCGCTGGCCGTCATTACCAGCAGCGAATAAGTAGTATTGTACTCCCACTGAAAGGGCAGTTCTTGTGTAATCACATTCATCCTCGCAGTTTGGTGCCATTGCAAGCTTGCTGTATTTTTTGTTTTACTCAGGCCAACTGAAACGGCATTATTTACATTTACAGATGCATGCACTTTTTTTGCACTACCCTTATTGCTGATGGTAATATCAGTGATAAAACCTGTTGCTTTTACTGAATCCGGAACCAGATAAGTACCCTCTTTCATTTTCTGCTGTGCATTTACAGCATTGCAAATGAGCATAGTAATACAAAAAGATAGTAGTGATTTCATAAATTGAGTTTCAGTAAAAATAATGTTTATTCAGCAGCGGCACTTTGTCGAAATATTTTTGCTGGCAGTTCCCATAAATTTTTATTATTTTCATTTTCTTATAATTCGTACCGTATATGTTAGTGAAAACTTTTGGTAGCGCCGTATACGGCGTGGAAGCCATCACCATTACCGTTGAAGTATCCGTCAACAATCAGGGTAAAGATTATTTTATTGTGGGCCTGCCCGACAGTGCCGTAAAAGAAAGTCTGCAGCGTGTGGAAAGCGCCATCAAAAGCAATGACTATTTTATGCCCCGTACCAAACTAGTTGTAAATCTTGCCCCGGCTGATATCCGTAAAACCGGAACGGCATTCGATCTGCCCATCGCTATTGGTACTTTAGGTGCTACAGAACAAATTACCAATCCCGAAAAATTAAGCGACTACGTAATTATGGGAGAATTGAGTTTGGATGGATCTATTCGTCCCATTAAAGGCGCATTACCCATTGCCATACAGGCACGCAAAGAAAATTTTAA
>JBAXET010000009.1:0-47361 GCA_037140275.1 Ferruginibacter sp.
GCTCACTTTAAAAACTCCTTTTTTAAAATAATCGCCTAACTTTAGTATATCCAAAACTACATTTATGGCCATTCTTAAAACCGTTTTTACGGCATACTTATTAAGCATCTGTTCATTATTATTTGCACAAAGCAAAGCCGATTCTTTAAAAAATATTTCTTTAGCGGGATTATCCTTTCGCAGTATAGGGCCTGCAGTTACAGGAGGAAGAATAGTAGACATTGCCGTTAATCCAAAAAATACCAGTGAATATTATGTAGCATCTGGTCATGGTTCATTATGGAAAACGCAGAACAATGGCACTACTTTTAGTCCGGCTTTTGAGAACCAGACTTCCTTTGCCATGGGTGCAGTAAAAATTGATCCGTCTAATACCAGTATCGTTTGGGCCGGCACAGGCGAAAATAATAATCAGGGCAATGTTATTTATGGGGATGGTATTTATAAATCAGAAGATGGTGGAAAAAGCTGGAAAAATATGGGGCTGCAAAATTCAGAACATATTGGCGGTATTGCTATTGATCCTAACAATTCAAATGTAGTGTATGTGGCTGCATATGGTTCTATACGTAATAGTGGCGGCGACAGAGGGATTTACAAAACCAATGACGGTGGTAAAACATGGCGCAGGGCATTGTTTGTAAGTGATTATACCGGCTGCTTCGAAATTCATATGGATCCAAGAAATGCCAATAGCTTATATGCAGTGGCACACCAGCGTATGCGCAAAGGATATACCGGCGTTGGCGGTGGGGATGAAACGGCTGTTTACCGAAGCCTGGATAGCGGATCCACCTGGCAAAAATCAATGAAAGGTTTACCCACCGAAAGCGTGGGCAGAATTGGGTTGGCTATATCACCTGCCAATCCGGATTTTGTATATGCTTTGGTACAGGCCAAAGAAGGCAGTGGTTTTTATAAGAGTACAGACAGAGGTGCCTCATGGGCAAAACAAAGTGGGTTTAATCCGGCCTATCCATTTTACATGCAAAAAATTTATGCCGATCCTAAAGATGAAAACAGGATTTACAGTATGGACTTGCTGATACAGGTAAGTACTGATGGCGGTAAAACATTTACTGCATTGGGAGAGAAATATAAGCATGTGGATAATCATGTGCTATGGATCGATCCGGCCAATACCCGGCATTTAGTTTCAGGCAATGATGGAGGTGTATATGAAACTTGGGATCTGGGTAAGAACTGGGATTTTAAATCACGCATGCCTATTGCAGAAATTTACAAAGTAAGTACAGATAATGCCCTGCCATTTTATAATGTGTATATCGGCACACAGGATAATAATAGTTTGGGAGGGCCTTCAAGAACAACCAATTCATCAGGCATTACCAATTACGATTGGGTATTTACATTAGGCGGTGATGGATTTGAAACGCAGGCCGACTGGAAAGATCCCAATACATTATATGCACAATCTCAAAATGGAGGCTTGGTACGGTTTGATAAAAAAAGTGGCGAAGCATTATTTATACAGCCGGTAAATAATGTGGATTCGGGATACCGTTTTGATTGGGATGCACCGTTATTGATATCCAAACACAATAATAAACGATTGTATTTTGCTGCCAATAAATTATTCCGCACAAACGATCAGGGTAATTCCTGGGAAGTGATTAGTGGAGATTTAACAAGAGGAGTACCGCAGCAAATGCAAAAACTGATGGGTAAAAGCTGGAGTATTGATGAACTGTCAAGCAAGGGATCACTCGCCAATATTACCACCATTGCAGAATCACCCCTTGATGAAAATATTTTATACACTGGTTCCGGTGATGGATTAATACACTATACCAATGATGGTGGTAAAACATGGAATAAGGCAGCATCTGTACCAGGTGTTACCGAATTTACAAGGATACATCATATTGTTGCTTCGGCACATAATAAGTTGGTGGCTTATGCCGCATGTCAGGCTTTTAATTATGGCGATTATAAACCACTATTATTAAAAACTGTTGATGGAGGAAAAACCTGGATATCTATTACCGCTAATCTTCCGGTTAAAGGAAATACATATACTGTTGCAGAAGACTTTTTAAAAGCCGACCTGCTGTTTGCCGGCACACAATTTGGATTATTTTTTACAGCAGATGGAGGAAAAGAATGGATCAAATTTTCAGGCTTGCCTTCCGCAACTGTAATGGATATTGACATACAAAAAAGAGAGACGGATCTGGTAGTGTCTACTTTTGGCAGAGGTGTTTATATACTCGATAATTATGCACCGCTAAGAGAAATGACCAATGAAACCATACAAAAACCAGCGGTTATCTTTCCTGTTAAAGATGCGTTGATGTATATAGAAGCCAATCCATTTGGATTTGCGGGCAAGGGATTTATGGGAGCAGGTTTTTTTACCACACCTAACCCTGAGCTGGGTGCCACCATTACTTATTTTATAAAAGATGAAATAAAAACACTCAAACAAAAAAGGCGTGATGCGGAAAAAGAAAAACAGAAGAAGGGTGAGGATATTGACTATCCGGTATATGATGTAATGAAAAAAGAAACCGATCAGCCGGAGCCTTATTTATTGTTTACTATTTCAGATGAACAGGGTAATGTAATCCGTAAA
This sequence comes from Ferruginibacter sp., assembly GCA_037140275.1. Classification (GTDB taxonomy): domain Bacteria; phylum Bacteroidota; class Bacteroidia; order Chitinophagales; family Chitinophagaceae; genus Ferruginibacter. The sequence continues at coordinate 2,597 of JBAXET010000009.1, forward strand.
ATAAAAACTGCGGCAACAAAGGGGCTTAATCGGTTAACCTGGGATATGCGTTACCTGCCATTTACTGCTGTAAACTTTACTGCATTTGATGACAGCTATGCATGGAATCAGCCGGATAAAGGGTATATGGTAATGCCGGGAAATTATACAGTTGCATTGCAAAAATTTGAAGACGGAAAATTCACCGAACTGGCAGCGCCACAAAAATTTAAATGTGTGCCTTTAAATAATAATATACTTGCTGCAACAGATAAAATTGCATTAGATGCATTTAATAAAAAAGTGGCAGAGTTAACAAGGGCCATGAGCGGGGCATACGAATATTTAAGAGAGCAGGTGAACAAGTTTCCTTATTTAAAACAGGCCGTATTAGATGCATCCAATGTGCCTGCAGATACTTATGATAAAGTATTGGCCATTCAAATAAAACTGAACAAGATCAGTAAAAATCTGAATGGCGATGGGTTAAGGGCAAGATACGAATCTGCAGCACCCATTTCATTAAAGGGCAGGGTGGATATGATAGCAGAAGCTTTATGGGGAACTACTGCAGCACCTACCGAAACTTTTAAAAATTCTTACAGTATTGCAGCTGACGGATTTGGCTCAATACTACAATCTCTAAAAGAAGTAACAACAGATATTCAGCAGGTAGAAAGTATTTTAGAAAAGTACAAAGCGCCTTATACTCCGGGCCGTTTGCCTGAGTGGAAGAAGGAGTAAAAGAGAATGGCGAATATCGAATGTAGAATATGGAAGAAAGAATATGGAAGAAAGAATATGGAAGAAAGAATATAGAAGGACGAATACTCTTTTCCTGGTTGGTGTCCCACCAACCGGAACCTTGCTTCAAAAAAATAAATTTGGACAAACTAAAATAATTAGTATATTTGTGCTAATCAAATTAGTTGTTATATGTCAACAGCCGGTCAAAACCTGAAATACTTACGCAAACTCCGTGGATGGACACAGGAGGAATTTGCCAATAAGCTCGGTATCAAACGCTCTTTAATAGGAGCCTATGAAGAAGAACGTGCCGATCCAAGAATTGATATTCTGGAAATTGTTGGTGATATTTTTAAGTTGAGTCTTGATGAACTGCTTTTGAAAGACCTGAGCGATACAGGTGGCAGTTATCTGGCAAAACGACGACAACAAAAAATGATGAGTGCCGAAAGGAACCTGATTCATTTTGTTCCTGTAAAAGCAGCGGCAGGATATCTGGCCGGTTATGCTGATAGTGAGTTTATTGATGAGCTCAATACATTTACTTTACCGATGCTGGCGGGTGGTAATTATCGTGCCTTTGAAATCATTGGTGATAGTATGTTGCCTACTCCAAGCGGCAGTATTATTGTAGGCGAAAAAGTAGATGGTGGTATTGATGATATCAAAAATAATATGGCGTATATAGTGGTGAGCCGTAATGAAGGTATCGTGTATAAAAGAATTGTAAAAAGCAATAAGGCAAAAAATAAATTAACGCTGGTAAGTGATAATCCGCAATACCAGCCTTATCAGGTAAATGCTGATGATATAGTGGAATTGTGGCAGGCACAATCTGTTATCAGTAAAGTAACTGTACAGCAAAGATGGGATGTTAATTCATTGGCCAACCTGGTAAACAATCTTCAGGATCAGGTGAGTACTTTAAAGAAAAAGATGAATTAAGGAGGTTATCAGTTAATTGGTTAATCAGTTAATTGGTTAATCAGTAAATTGGTTAATCAGTAAATTGGTTAATCAGTAAATTGGTTAATTGGGGGGCGTATTTTCTTTGTAACAATGTTTTGGTTACAGAGCTTGAAATAGCGTCCTGGAAAGTTTTGTGCCCGTTTTTTCCGTGCTGTTTTTAGCAGTAGTATTACCCGCTGCTTGTGCGAAATTTTTAATTGTTAAATGCCGCTGGCAAATCATATGAATGCAAAAGAATTATTGATATTAAATTTTGAGGAAGTGCGCCGGCGCAGCATCAAGCTCTGGAAAGGGATTGACGAAGAATTATTATTCTGGCGGCCCGATGCGGATGCGATGAATTGTATTGAAATGGTGCGGCACGTTTTGGAGGGAGAGAACATTTATCATCATATCATTTTACATGGTGGCGATATTGGTGATTTTGAAAGTCCTTTAAAAAGCAATCCGTTTTCATGTGTTGAAGATGAATTGAGAAATGCACAGCCTTACCGCGAAAAATTTTTAAAAATGGTACATGGATTTAGCAATAAAGAACTGGAAGAAATTTATATCACCCGAACTACTTTAAAACAGCGCCGAAAACTGGGCGATTATTTATTACGCATTGCTTATCACGAATCGGTTCATGCGGGGCAATTATTAGATTATCTGCGTACAGCTAATGTGGCTAGGCCGAGGATTTGGGATTGAGAGGGGAGTTGTAAGTAGTAAGTAGTAAGTAGTAAGTAATAAGTAGTAAGTAGTAAGTAGTAAGTAATAAGTAGTAAGTAAATAAAGTACTAAGGATAGGGGGCTAAATAACTTTGCGTCCTTAGTGCCTTAGTGGGAAACGGTTTTAGAAAATCTTAGTGGTAAACGACTTTTAGGTAAATAAAGTACTAAGAATATAGGGTTTAAATAACTTTGCCTCCTTAGTGCCTTAGTGGGAAAAATGATATACAATAATTCGTGGGAAACTTGTCAACTAATAATCCCGCTGTAAAAGTTCTTTGCATATTTAATTCATAATTTTAACTCAGATACATCGATTAACAACTAAAAACACAACATTATGATTAAGTTACAGGTGATTGGCAATCTAGGAAAAGATTGCATCGTAAAAGAAGTAAACGGAAAAACAGTAATTAATTTCAGTGTAGCACATTCCGAACGCTACAAAGATGCTCAGGGCAATCAAAAAGAACGTACCACATGGGTAGAATGTGCGTACTGGACCGACAGGACCGCAGTAGCACAATACCTTACCAAAGGTAAAACAGTATATGCTGAGGGATCTCCGGAAGCAGATGCATATACCAATAAAGAAGGGCAGGTAGCTGCTACACTTCGTATGAGGGTACAAAACATACAATTATTAGGCGGTAATAATCCAGGTGATAATCCGGGCGCCAATCAGGGAGCAGCTTATAATACAGGTAATGTTAGTCATGTTTCTAATACTGTAGCTCCGGTAGCAAGGCCATCAGTTCCCGAAACGGATGATCTTCCATTTTAATTTTATTGATTTTACTAAAAAAACGGCGCAATCATTTGCGTCGTTTTTTTTATTGACAATTGTAGTATTTTCTACATACTAATTGCCAATTCAAAATGATGTTGAAATAAATATATTGATAACCCTACTGGGTTGTAAAAATTGTCTTTTGCAGTTTGTGCAATAAAAAATCCCCGAAGTAACCTTCAGGGATTTTTATTATGAGTGAGATTATAACTATTTAAGATTTTGTAGTTTACTGTTCTTTTTGCTGTATCCAAAATAAACCAGTAATCCAAATAGCATCCAGGCAAATGCGCTCAGCAGGGTAGTGCCCCACAAGCTCACTATCATTGCTGTACAAACAATAATACCTAAAATTGGAACTAATGGCACCAATGGAGTTTTGAATGGACGGGCCAGATCAGGATTTGTTTTTCTTAAAATGATTATCCCAAAACATACCAGTACAAAAGCAAGTAATGTACCGATAGAAGTAAGGTCACCCGCAACGCTACCCGGTACAAAAGCAGCAAACAATCCTACAAAAACAAACAGGATCATATTGCTTTTATATGGAGTGCGGAATTTTGGATGCAGATCAGAAAATGCTTTAGGTAATAAACCATCTGAAGACATAGTGTAAAATACACGACTTTGTCCCATCAGCATTACTAATATTACAGAAGAAAATCCTGCAAGAATACCCACAGTAACCAATTTAGCCAGCCATGTATATTCTACCATATAAGTTTGAATAGCATATGCTACAGAAGCTTCTTTACCAGCTTTAACAAAATCTGTAAATGGAGCTACTCCGGTAAGTACCCATGAGAATAAAATGTATAGTACAGTACAAACAGCTAATGATCCTAAAATACCAATCGGCATATCTCTTTTTGGATTTTTAGCTTCCTGTGCTGCGGTTGATACCGCATCAAAACCAATAAAGGCAAAAAATACAATTGCAGCTCCTTTAAGTACACCTCCCCATCCATGATTAAAGAATCCTGCATAGGAATATGGTGTGCCATCAGGCTGCACCGCATCTGGTTGAGTAGCAGGAATCAGATATGGGGTGTGGTTAGAACTTTTTATATAAGCCCACCCAATAAAAATGAACAGTAATACAATGGCAACTTTTACGATAACGATAACGGCATTTACCACAGCAGATTCCTGTGTGCCTTTTATTAATAATAAGGTTAGTAAGATAAGGATCAGTAAAGCAGGAGCATTGATAATTCCATGGTGCAGCACTCCGGCAGCATCTAATGCTTTTTCAAACGGAGAGTGGCACCATTCATAGGGAATACTGCCTCCTAACAGATTATTTAAAAACTCACTCCAAGCGATAGATACAGTGGCTGCACCCAAAGCATATTCAAGAATTAATGCCCATCCTATGATCCAAGCAACCAATTCGCCCATTGTGGCATAAGCATAAGTATAGGCGCTTCCCGCGATAGGAATAATAGATGCAAATTCAGCATAACATAAACCCGCAAAAGCACAACCTATAGCAGCTATGATAAAGGAAATAGTAACAGCAGATCCGGCATGCCCACCGGCGGCAGCTGCGGTTCTTACAAATAAACCAGCACCAATAATAGCACCGATACCTAAGGCAATCAGACTGCCGGCGCCCAGTGTTCTTTTAAGGCCTTTACCCGAATCATCGGCTTCAGACAACAATGAACTCAGTGGTTTTTTTACAAATAAACTCATACAGTTGGTTTGTTTTAGTTAATAATGAATTGGAAAAATAAGCATTTAATTTTTAAAACTAACACCACTGCCACTTTTTTATGCGCTGTATGTGGATAACAGGTTTTAAATATTATATTGCGTTACTAAACTGGAATGCATGGAGATTGTATCACAGCCGGCAAAAAAAAGCAGGCTTACTTTATATATATTAATAGCAATGGTATTGGGCATTGCTGCAGGTGCATATATAAATAAAAATTATTCTGCCACTACAATAAAAACCTTTGCAGATAATAGCAAGCTGCTTACTACCATATTTCTTAGAATGGTGCAAATGATTATTGCTCCTATTGTTTTTGCAACACTTGTTGTTGGTATTGCAAAATTAGGAGATATGAAAACCGTGGGCAGGGTTGGTGGTAAAGCCATGCTCTGGTTCATTTCGGCATCATTGGTGTCTTTATCGCTTGGCCTTATTTTGGTAACGATTTTTGAACCCGGTGTAGGTGCAGATATTACCCAAACAGATATGACATCCGTAAAAGACCTGCTGGAAAAATCGCAGGGCTTTTCTTTACAAAAATTTGTTGAACACGTAGTGCCCCGCAGTGTAATTGAAGCCATGGCCACTAATGAAATTTTACAATTGGTGGTGTTCTCCGTATTTTTTGGCGTTGCCATAACTGCAGTGGGAAAAAAAGGAGAGCCCATTGTAAATGCGTTAGACTCTTTGGCACATGTGGTTTTAAAAATGGTGACCTATGTTATGTACCTGGCTCCATTAGGGGTGTTCGGTGCAATGTCTGCTGCCATTGCTAAAAATGGATTGGGTATTCTTTTTACTTTTGGAAAATATGTGGGCGAATTTTATTTAGGACTAGCCATACTTTGGCTCTTGTTACTCTTTGTAGGATATCTGTTCCTTAAACATAGATTGATTGTTTTGTTAAAAAGAATTGCCGGCCCTATGTCTATTGCCTTCAGCACCGCCAGCAGCGAAGCCGTGTATCCAAAACTGGTAGAAGAAATGGAACGCTTTGGATGTAATAATAAAATTGTAAGTTTTGTGTTACCACTGGGCTATTCCTTCAATTTAGATGGGAGTATGATGTACATGACTTTTGCCAGTATGTTCATCGCACAGGCTTTTAATATCACTTCTATAACCGGAGATGTAAGTCAGCAAATACTTATGCTGCTCGTTTTTTTAATCACCAGTAAAGGCATTGCAGGAGTGCCAAGAGCCTCACTGGTAGTGGTACTTGCAACTGGTGCATTGTTTGGTATCCCACCCGAAGGAGTGGGATTGATTTTAGCCATTGACGTATTTTGCGATATGGGTCGTACCATGACCAATGTTTTAGGCAATGCATTAGCCACTGCTGCAGTAAGCAAATGGGAAGGACAATTAGAACACAGTTAATTCATCATAAAAAAAAGCGATGTTAGATTTTATTTTTTTAGATTTTCACTGGACGCAGTTATTACAACCGCAATGGTATATCGAAAATGGGGGATTGTGGTTTGTAGTGTTTGTGGTATTTGCAGAAACAGGATTGTTTGCAGGTTTCTTTTTACCCGGCGACTCATTGCTTTTTGTGACGGGTATATTTAGTAACGAACTGGTGAAAAGCGGTGTTGGAGTAGATACACACAGCTCATTTTTAAATTTGATTATTCTGGGCGTAATAATTGCACTCGCCGGCATAATTGGGAATACAGTTGGCTATTGGTTTGGTAGAAAAATTGGCCCTGTAATGTTTAACTGGAAAGACCGCTTGCTTTTTAAAAAGAAATACCTGCACGAAGCTCATGATTTTTATGAAAAGCATGGCGGTGGTGCCATTATCATTGCACGCTTTCTACCCATCATCCGCACTTTTGCTCCAATAGTTGCCGGTATTGTTGAAATGGACAGAAAGAAATTCAGCTTTTATAATATAGTGGGCTCAGTGGCCTGGGTATTTACCATGCTGTTTGCAGGTCACTACCTGCAAAGGCTGTTCGAATCGCAATTTAATTTCGATTTAAAAAAACATCTGGAAGTAATAGTTATTGGTATCGTGCTGGTAACTACAGCCCCCATCTTTATAAAATTATTAACCGGAAAAAAGAAAAAAACAGGAGATGACATTGGAGAAAAATAATCGGTCTGTTGTAACCATTGCAGTTATTGTTGCCGCCCTTGGCTATTTTGTAGACATCTACGATTTGCTGCTGTTTGGTATAATTCGAATGGATAGCCTCACTTCATTAGGACTCAATAAAGATCAGGCTAAAATCACCGGCGAAAACATTTTGATGTGGCAAATGGTGGGTCTGCTGATTGGTGGAATCATCTGGGGAATGATGGGTGACAAAAAGGGTAGACTGAGTGTATTATTTGGCTCTATCATTTTGTATTCACTGGCTAATATCGCCAATGGGTTTGTACAAACCGAAATGCAATATTCTTTAGTTCGTTTTGTAGCAGGTATTGGATTAGCAGGAGAACTGGGTGCAGGGATAACTTTGGTATCGGAACTAACACCAAAGGAGAAACGCGGTATAGCCACTTCTCTGGTAGCAGGTATTGGCCTTACAGGTGCTGTTGTGGCATTTGTAATGAAAGAAAATTTTAACTGGCGTACCTGTTACTTTATAGGTGGTGCTTTGGGAATGCTCTTATTAGTACTCCGCATTTCTGTTGCTGAATCGGGAATATACAGTAAGGTAAAAGACTTGAATGTTAACAGAGGAGATTTTACCATGCTGTTCACTAATGCCGACAGATTTAAACGGTATTTAAAAAGTATTTTAATTGGATTGCCCACCTGGTATGTGATAGGGATTCTCATTACATTCTCTAATGATTTTGGCAGAGAGATGGGTATTAAAGAAAAGATAGATCCGGGGAAAGCCATTATGTACGCATATGCTGCCATTTCAGTTGGAGATATCTTGGTAGGTTTAGTAAGTCAATGGCTGAAAAGCAGGAAACAGGCCTTGTATATTTTTTATGTAATCACGGCAGGTTTCATCATTTTGTTTTTTACGGGTTTGCATAATAGTTCTGCGGCTGCCATGTACTGGGTTTGTGCAGGTTTGGGTTTCGGCACCGGCTTTTGGGCAATCTTTGTTACCATTGGTGCAGAGCAGTTTGGTACAAACTTAAGGGCTACTGCAGCCACTACTATTCCTAATATGGTAAGAGGTATGCTGGCTGTATTTATTTTGCCCTTATTCCGCTGGATGCGTGGCCTCACTGATTATGTCACCGGAGGCTGGTTAACCGGTTTAATTATTATGGTTATTGCTACTGTTGCGGTAGTATTCATTAAAGAAACTTTTCATCAGGATCTGAATTATATAGAAGAATAAACAGCATTGGCAAAATTTCTCATCATACGTTTTTCATCCATTGGCGATATCGTACTCACCACACCGGTAATACGTTGTTTAAGGAAAAAATATCCCGATGCGGAAATTCATTTTTTAACCAAGCAATCCTTCAGAGGAATACTGGCTGCTAATCCATATTTAGATAAAATACATACACTGGGCGACAGTTATGAGTTAATGCTGCATGAAATACAGAATGAAGCATACGATTATGTGATAGATCTGCACCATAACCTGCGTACCCTGCGTATTAAACGTTTTTTAAAAGGAGTGCCCTCCTTCAGCTATAATAAATTGAATCTAGAAAAATTTATCTATACTAATTTAAAGATCAATACACTTCCTAAAAAACATATTGTAGACCGTAATCTAGAAATCCTTGCTGCTTTGGGTGTGAAGAATGACGGATTGGGCTTAGATTATTTTATTCCGGATAAAGACAGGATTAAAAAAAATGATTTGCCAACAGCGCATATGTATGGTTATGTCGCTGTAGTGATTGGCGCTGCATTGGCTACTAAAAAAATGCCATTGCACAAATGGAAGGAATTATGTGCTGCTATTAAATATCCGGTTGTATTACTCGGTGGAAAAGAAGATGCTGAAGAAGGCAAGGCCATTGCGATGGAAGATGATATTAAAATCTATAATGCCTGCGGAAAATTCAACCTTAATGAATCTGCAGATATTGTTGCCAACGCCAAACTGGTGATCACGCATGATACCGGCCTGATGCATATTGCGGCAGCCTTACAAAAGCCCGTCATTTCTATATGGGGTAATACAGTGCCGGAGTTTGGGATGTATCCTTACTATGGCAACCTGTCTTCACAACATTACGATATAGTAGAAATAAAAAAACTCTGGTGCAGGCCCTGCAGCAAAATCGGCTACAAAAAATGTCCGTTAGGTCATTTTAAATGTATGGAAAAAATCGCTGTTAATGATATTGTAAATATGGTGCATCACCGCCTGGGTCAAAAATAAATGATATCATTTTTCGCTTATTAGTAGAAAATCAGAAATGAAAATTGCATTTACATTTTGGGTACTCTTTTTTACCATTGCAGGTTTTGCACAAACCACAGTAAAAATCCAATGGGTACAGCATGTGCCTGCAGCAAGCAGCGATACTATTTTTTATTCTCCCAACAGAAAATTAAGCTGGCCCGATTTTAAAGGCATTGCAGATGCAAAAAGCGAAGCCATAGCCATCACCGCATCGGGCTTTGGCTTTATTTCGGGAGTAAAGTATAAAAATGGCAAGGTGAATATTGACATTGCCGTGTATTGTTATTTTGGAAAAAGCAGTTCATGGGTTAAGTCCGGCAGAGAATCTGCTTATGCTTTAAATCACGAGCAGCATCATTTTGATATCACTTATATCGCTACCAGTTTATTCATGCAAAAATTAAAAGCCGCCAGTTTTACCTGGGAAAACTATAACGATGTATTGAATAGGATCTATTCTGAAAGTAGTAAGCAGCTTGAGAAAATGCAGAATGATTATGATGGCCAGACAAAGAATGGCCAGCTCGAAACTGTTCAGGCATCATGGAATAAAAAAGTTGAAAAACAATTAGCCACTTTGGTTACAAATTAACCACCAGTACCGGGATCTTTAGTTCATGCCGCACGGCATTTACCGTTTCTCCATAAATAAAATCTTTTATTGCCGTATGTCCGTGTGCACCTATTACTAACATGTCGGCATTATTTTCTTTTACGATCCGTACAATTTCTTTTACCCGGTTTCTAAAACCCAGCTGGCCATATGCATCAAACCCTCTTTCGTTAAGCTGGCTTACAAAAAAATCTAATTGCTCCTTGTCTCTTTGTGATTCGTAATCGGCCGTTTCTTTGCCATGTAAAACCGCGCTTGCACTTTCAACAACATGCAATAACAAAAAATGAGTATCTTTTTTTGCCTGTCCAATAGCGGATGCTAACAGCTTAGCGTCATTTTCACTAAAGTCCAGCGCCACTGCAATTTTTGAATATACAGGTACTTCAAGATTGTGAAGCCCAACAATATCGGGATGCATTTGTATAGACACTGATTTCTCTTTTTTAGAAAGTAAAGGAAAAATTACAGAATATACCAGTAATGCTATAAACAGCATAACTGCAATAATGATGACAATTTTCCATACAATACTGTCTGATGTACTGAAAAAATCTACCGCCTGTTCGCCTACCATTTTTATATTCAGGTATACCAGTACTGATGCAATAAGCCAGGCAAAAATTTTGGTGGGGGTGCTGATAGCAAAGGCACCCATTGTTTTTTTATTACTTACAAAATGAATCAATGGAATTACAGCAAATCCTAATTGCAAACTCAATATCACCTGACTGAAAATTAATAAACTGCCTACGCCTTCTTCTCCAAATAATGCAATTACAATTAGTGCAGGAACAATGGCGAGTAATCTGGTGATCAGCCGGCGTAACAATGGATTAATACGCAGACTTAAATATCCTTCCATAACAATTTGTCCGGCCAGGGTTCCTGTAATGGTAGAGCTTTGTCCGGATGCAATTAATGCAATGGCAAATAAGGTAGAGGCAAAACTGGAGCCCAGCATGGGGGATAATAATTCATGCGCCTGTTTAATATCTCCTACATCAGTTTTTCCGGTATTAAAAAAAGTAGTGGCTGCTAAAATTAATATGGCAGCGTTAATAAAGAACGCGATATTCAAAGCAATTGCACTATCAATAAAACTCCATTTTAAAGCATGCCTGATACCTTCCTTTGTTTTAGCAATTTTTCTGGTTTGTACTAATGCAGAATGCAGGTATAGATTATGCGGCATTACAGTAGCACCAATGATTCCAATAGCAAGATATAAAGCAGTCTCGCCCGGTAATACACTGGTCATACCTTTTGATTCGTATAGTTTTTTTGCATCCGGCAGCGTAGGTATAAATCCTTTTAATACGCCATAAATATCCGGCTGAGCAATGATGATGTTTATTAAAAAGCAAACCCCGATAATGGCTACCAGCATAATGATAAATGCTTCCATTTTTCTTATGCCCAGTCTTTGAAGGTAGAGTAACAAAAAAGTATCCAGCATAGTAATACTAACGCCCCATATTAACGGGAGTCCGGTGAGCAATTGTATACCAATGGCCATACCCAGCACTTCTGCAAGGTCGCAGGCTGCAATGGCAATTTCTGCAAGTACCCAAAGCAAGAAGTTAATAGTTTTGGGATAGGCTTCTCTGTTGGCCTGCGCCAGATCGCGGCCTCTTACAATTCCCAGCCTTGCACTCAAACTTTGTAATAGCAATGCCATGATATTGCTCATGAGTAATACCCAAATGAGCGCATAGCCATATTTGCTACCTCCTGCAAGGTCGGTTGCCCAGTTACCCGGATCCATATATCCAACACTTACCAGATAGGCCGGTCCAAAAAAAGACAATATTTTTTTCCAGCCTTTTACACCGCTCGTAGTGTCTACTGATTCATGTACTTCACTTAATGAAAAGTCACCCTCTTTTTTATTTATCATCATAATGCACAAAAATATTTTTTGCAATCAGTTCACTTATTATACAGGCAGGTTGTTTGCTTACTTTTATTTCCATAGAGCCGTCAAATTCAAAACGTTTAATCACTTTAATAGAAGTGCCAATGGCTATGGCGTAATGCTTCAGCATTTCAAGCATTTGCGGCGACTGATTGCTTACCGAGCTTACCACTGCCGTTTTGTTTAAAGCCAGTACACTTAAGTTGAGCTGATTGATTTTTGGAATTTTCCCATTACTGTCGGGTATTGGATCTCCGTGCGGATCAAAAGACGGGTTGCCTAAAAATTGTTGCAGCCTTTCAATCAGTTCATTGCTGCTCACATGTTCCAGCTCTTCTGCAATATCATGTACTTTGTCCCACTCAAAACCTAATTTCTCCACCAAAAAATATTCCCATAAACGGTGTTTACGCACCACTGAAAGGGCTACTTTTTTTCCATTTTCGGTTAGTTTGAAACCCTTGTATTTTTCATACTGCAGCATTTTTTTTCCGGATAGCTTTTTCAGCATATCAGTTACAGATGCTGCTCTGGTTTGCATTTCGGCAGCTAATGAATTGGTGTTTACCATGCCGGTTTCCTGCTGAAGATGGTAAATGCTTTTAATGTAGTTTTCTTCGCTTTCAGTAAAGTTCATAAAGTGTAAAATAATATTTAGACAAATCTAAAAATAAAATCAATAGTGACAAAATATTAAATCCACTGACGGGTTGGGGATACTTTAGTATTTTGTAGCCCAAAGCAGCATAAATGAAAAATAAACTAAGTTCTGGGTCTCCTTGGGAAGATATTGTGGGATACAGCAGGGCCATACGTGTTGGAAACACCATTGAAGTGGCCGGTACCACAGCAATGGATGGAGATGTATTGATTGGCCGGGGTAATATGTATGTTCAAACTAAATTTATATTTGAAAAAATTGAAAAAGCACTAGAAGCATTGGGCGCATCAATGAAAGATGTGGTAAGAACCAGGATGTTTGTAACTGCAATGGATCAGTGGGAGCAGGCCGGGAAAGCACATGGCGAATTTTTCCGGGATATTAAACCGGTTGCAACAATGGTGGAAGTAAGCAGGTTAATTAATGACGATCTGCTAATTGAAATTGAAGTCACAGCAATTATAACTGAATAAAAAAATACAATGGCAACAGTAAATTTTGAATTTAAAGCAAAAGCATCCGACATCATCGCACTGGAACAACAATTACAAACGCTTAATCCCAGATTTATAGGGCAAGATAATCAGGCAGACACTTATTTCAATGTTAATACAGGAAGATTAAAATTAAGAGAAGGCAATATTGAAAACTCGCTGATCCACTACGACAGAATTAATACCGCAGGAGCAAAGCAGTCTGATATTCTCTTGTATCAGCATACGCCGGATAAATCTTTAAAAGATATTTTAATTAAAACATTAGGCATAAAAGTGGTGGTGGATAAAAAACGTAAAATCTATTTTATTGAGAATGTAAAATTTCATTTTGATATAGTGGAAGGGCTGGGAACCTTTGTTGAAGTGGAAGCCATTGACAGCGATGGAAGTATTGGAGTGGAAAAATTACAGCAGCAATGCAATCATTATGCAGCATTCTTCAATATAGCACCGTCAGATTATATTGCTTTCTCTTACAGTGATATGCTACTGGAAAAGGTGGATAACTAATAGTAAAAAATAATAGCGCAAACCTTTGTTAAAAATAAAAGCTTTTGCAGGCATTTGAATTTTTATAAACAAAAAGAAAAAATGTGAATATCTCGACAGTAAAACAATGCTGCACAAGGGGTTACTTTTATGGTATACCAGTATATAACTGTAAGCATTTAAGCTAATATGCTTTAAATTGAAACTAATGGCCCGTATTTAATCATCATTAAGCTATAAACATACCTCAAGAGCTAAAACCACAAAGTGTATATTTTACACAATATTTGCTCAAAGCATACGGTTTTACTAAAATTTACGTTTATATTGCGACCTCAAAAAGAAAAAAGAAAATGAGTTTTACCAATTTTAATGTTCCGTATTCTGTAGATGAGCGTTACAACAAACGTGTTGCTTATTTTTCAATGGAATTTGCAGTGCATCAGCCACTGAAAATTTATAGTGGTGGGTTAGGGTTTTTAAGTGGTTCACATATGCGCAGTGCATATGAATTGCGTCAGAATCTGATAGGTATTGGTATCCTATGGAAATATGGGTATTACGATCAGGCACGAAATCAGGATCAAACCTTACAGGTTCAGTGGAACGAAAAAATATATAATTTTTTAGAAGATACCGGAATCAAATTTCAAATACAGATTCATGAACATCCGGTTTGGGTTAAAGCAATGTATTTAAATCCGGAGACTTTTAAAAGTGCTCCGATGTTTTTACTTTCTACAGATCTTCCGGAGAATGATTATGTATCTCAAACCATTACCCATCGTTTATATGATGCTAATGTGGCCACCAAAGTAGCTCAGTTTATTTTACTGGGAGTGGGTGGTGCCAAGCTGATTGATGAATTGAATTTTAAACCAGATGTATACCATCTGAATGAAGCACATGCTATCAGCGCTGCTTTTTATTTGTATAATAAGTTTGGCAGTGTTGATGAAGTAAAAAAGAGAATGGTGTTTACCACTCATACTCCTGAAGAAGCCGGTAACGAAAAACACGATATTTTCCTTTGCGAAAAAATGAGTTATTTCTGTGGTATTCCTTTAGATAAAGTAAGGGCATTAACCGGAATGGAAGGCGATCAGTTTAATCACTCATTGGCTGCATTGCGTTTTGCAAGAATAGCTAATGGCGTAAGTCAGTTGCATGGCGAAGTAAGCCGCAAAATGTGGAAAAAATATTCAGGCATCTGCGAAATTAAAGCCATTACCAATGCACAAAACTGGACTTACTGGGCAGATAAGCAATTGTATCAATTTATGAATGATAATAATGATGCAGGTTTTGATGACAGAAAGACTTTTTTAAAGAAAAGGGCTTTTGATGTAGTGGCAGATCAAACCGGTAAATTGTTTAACCCAAATGTGTTTACTATTGTTTGGGCACGTCGTTTTGCAGGATACAAAAGAGCTGAATTGCTGACCAGGGATCTGGAAAGATTTGAAGCTTTACTGAACAGTAAAAAATATCCTGTGCAAATCATCTGGGCAGGTAAGCCTTATCCTGTTGATTATCCTGCAATCAGCGATTTCAATAATTTGGTGCATTTAAGTAAAGGATATAATAATGTGGCCGTTTGCACCGGTTACGAACTGGCATTAAGTAAACGTTTAAAACAGGCTTCTGATCTGTGGTTAAATAATCCCCGTGTGCCAAGGGAAGCCAGCGGTACCAGTGGTATGACTGCCGCTATGAATGGTGCTGTAAACTGCAGTACCAACGATGGCTGGATCTGTGAATTCATTCATCATGGCAATAATGGCTTTGTAGTGCCGCCAATTGATTACGAAAATATAAGCGTACACGAACAGGATGAGTACGATCTGAATCAATTGTATGAAATATTGGAAAAACAAGTATTGCCGCTGTATTATGATAACCATGACACCTGGAGGCAAATCATGAAAAATGGTATGCGTGATGTACGGATACAATTCGACAGTAACCGGATGGCTCAGGAATACTACGATATCATGTATAAATAACTTGTAAAAGGCGGCAATAGCCGCCTTTTTTATTACAATACCTTTCTTAAGGCTTTTTATACCAGTCTTAATACATACTCTGCCATTCTTCACGAATTACTGATACGCATATTAAAAACAGTATCATCTTTGTGTGGTAATTTATTTACAATGAAACAGCTAACGGCTTTTATACCTTACTTTTTGTGCGATTTTATCCTCCACAATTTCAATACCTCACCTCCGGGATTGTAATACAGCACAACTGTATAAAATTGCATCAAAAAAAATTGCAATATTGTTTTTTCTCATTAGCATTGTATCGGCTTGTACTGCATTAATAATGTACCTAATTTTTTAATGCACCTGTAAGCCGGTAAGCAATACTCTGATGAAACGTATTTCTTATTCCATTCAACAAACCCTAAATACAAAAAAATGCCACAACAATTAATCCCCTGGGCAATAGGCTTGGGCAGTGTATTATTTATTTTTATTTTTTACCGTTTTATTCTTCGTGTTTTCTTTGGCGTGGTAATAGTGCCGGAAGACAGGATTGGATTGGTAACCAAAAAATTCGTTTTATTCGGTAACCAGGAATTACCAGAAGGCCGTATTGTGGCCACCAACGGCGAAGCAGGTTATCAGGCGCAAACATTACCACCTGGTATCTATTTTGGTAAATGGATATGGCAGTATGAAATTACTTTTCAACCCTTTACTATTATTCCAACCGGGCAGTTAGGTCTGGTGCTGGCAAAAGATGGAGCTGAACTGGAAACAGGCTCTATCTTAGGTAAAAAAGTTGACTGTGATAGTTTTCAAAATGCAGAAGCCTTTTTGAAAAATGGCGGACGTAAAGGCCGTCAAACAGCTATCATTACTCCGGGTAGTTATCGTATCAATACATTTTTATTTGAAGTGATGATGACCGATATGACTTCTATTCCCGATAACGCAGTAGGTGTGGTAACCACACAAGAAGGTAAACCTTTGGAAGAAGGCCAAATAGCAGGTAGGATTATTGAGGGCCATAATAAATTTCAGGACGTAGATGTCTTTTTGCAAAAGGGTGGTTATAAAGGTTTGCAGGAGCAGGTAATACTGGCCGGTACTTATTTTTTAAACCCATGGTTTGGAAAAGTAGATATGGTAAACATGACAGAGATTCCTATTGGACATGTAGGTGTGGTAATCAGTTATGTTGGAGCCGAAGGTGTTGACTTAAGTGGTGTGGAATTTAAACATGGGAATATAGTTTCTAAAGGACAGAAAGGTGTTTGGGCCGAACCATTAGGTCCGGGTAAATATCCTATCAATCCATTCATCATGAAAGTGGAACTGGTACCTACAACTAACTTAGTGCTGAACTGGGCCAATGCAAGAAGTGAAAGTCATCAGTTAGATAAGAACCTCTCTACTATCACTGTACGAAGTAAAGATGGGTTCCCTTTTAACCTGGATGTATCACAGATCATTCATATTCCTACAACAGAAGCACCAAAAGTAATTGCCCGCTTTGGTAATATGAATAACCTGGTAAGTCAGGTGCTTGAACCAACCATTGGTAACTACTTCCGTAACAGTGCACAGGATAGTGATGTGATCGCCTTTCTGGGTACCCGTAAAGAAAGACAGGCATCTGCTAAACTGCATATTGGTGAAGTACTTGACCTGTATAATGTGTATGGGGTGGATACGCTGATTGGTGATATTGTTCCTCCTGAAAGTTTGATGAAAACATTGACTGACCGTAAGATTGCCGAAGAACAAAAAGTGACTTATGAAACAGAGATGAGGGCACAGGAAACAAGACAAAGTTTGGAAAAAGAAACCGCGATTGCAGACATACAAAAAGAAATTGTAAAAGCCGATCAGGGTGTATTAATTGCAGAAAGAGTAGCAGATGCTTCAGTTAAAAAAGCTACCGGTGAAGCCAATAGTGTACGTTTACAATCTACCGCAGAAGCCGACCGTTTAAAATTATTAGCGAATGGTGATGCAGAAAGAATTCGTGTGCTGGCAAAAGCAAATGCAGAGCAGATTGAATTACTGGCAAGAGCAGACGCCGAAAAAATTTCATTGACCGGTAATGCAGAAGCGGAAAAAATTCTGGCAATTGGTAAGTCTAATGCAGCATCCTATAAACTTTCAGTGGAAGCAATGGGCGGCAATAATTTTACGCAGTTAAAAGTAATGGAAGCTATCGGTGCTCAAAATATAAAAATTATGCCGGATGTTTTAATTAGCGGCGGAAGCGGCGACGGTGCCAACGGACCCATCAGTGGTTTACTTGGATTAAAATTGCTGGAAGAAGTGGCTAAGAAAAATGAAGGAGTAAAGAAAGCGGAGGAGCCAAAAAATCAGCCGGAAAATTAATGAAAACAATAATCCTTCCTCAGCAATGGGGAAGGATTTAAATTTTAGTGTATGAAAAAGATAGTAGTAACAGTAATCGCCATTACAGCTGTAGCTTTTTTATTTGCGCAGCAGCAGAAAGAAAAGATCGATAATGTTAAAGATAAAGTGGTTGTTTTTTTTAATAATAAAGAGGCAGACAGTATTTACAGTTTAGCGGGCGCTGCTTTCAAAAAACAATTAAGTGATGCCAATTTTAAAAATGTTGCCGAAAATCAGTTGTTTCCTTTGGGGAAAATGAAATCGGTGGATTTTGAAAAATTTACAAAAGGCGTCAGCAAGTATAAAGTTACATTCGACAATTTTACTGCCGGAATGTATTTAAGTTTGGATACCACAGATAAACTGGAAGTATTTTTGTTTCAGCCTTATAAGGATGAATCTGTAAAAAGAACAAGCGCAGTTGCAACAGACAATCCGCTGTTAACCGAACAGGATAAATTTATTGATACTGTAGTGAAGCAATACTTTACTGATCCTAATACAGTAGGTGCCAGTATTAGTGTGTTAAAAAATGGCAAAATATTTTTTTATAATTATGGTGAAACCAAAAAGGGAAATCATCAATTGCCAACAGCACATTCTATTTATGAAATAGGCTCTATCAGTAAAACATTCACCGCCACATTACTTGCTTTTGCTGTACATGAAGGAAAAGTAAAACTAACTGACCCGGTAAATAAATATTTGCCCAAAGATATTCCAGCACTGCAGTTTAATGGAAAGCCAATTACTCTGGAAGGTTTGTCCAATCACAGTTCCGGGCTGCCAAGACTACCTGATAATTTAAAAGAAGTTATGGAGGACAATCCCTATAAAAATTATGATGAACCCGCAATGATGGAGTTTTTGAAACATGTAAAATTAACCAGAGAGCAGGGGGCAGAATATGAGTACTCTAATTTTGCAGTTGGCTTACTGGGTGTGATACTGGAAAAAGTGTATAAGAAACCATATGATCAGCTGGTATTGGAAAAGATTTGTACACCATTACAGATGACCCAGACCCAACAGTATATTGGTAAAAAAGATACTGCTTTATTTGTAAGCGGGCATAATGAACAGGGTAAGCCGGTTTCGCAATGGGACTTTAAAGCGATTGCTGCAGCAGGAGCCATACGTACCAATACAACTGATTTGATAAAATATGCCAATGCAAATTTATCTACTACTATAGCCGGATTAAATAAAGCTTTGCAGCTAACTCATGTAAAAACATTCTCCAAAGGAACTAATGAAGTAGGATTGGGCTGGCATTTTATAAAATTGATCGACCATATGATATTATCGCATGGGGGAGGAACGGGAGGCTTCAGAACAACAATTTCTTTTGATACTGATAAAAAAACTGCCGTAGTTATTTTAGCCAACAGTGCTATTGACTTGCAATCAGAAGGATATAAAATCCTAAACAGGCTTGGCACTACAGAATAATTTTCCGGAAAAATATTCTTAATATTTTTATGCGCTGTAAATAAATATCTTTACAGCGCTTTTTTTATGATCTCTTCAACTGTAAACTTATATCGAAATGCATACAGCGGGCTTACCCGACGTACCTGGATGTTGTCTGTAGTAATGCTGATCAACAGAAGCGGTACCATGGTATTGCCTTTTATGACGCTCTATTGCAACAGCAGGGGATACACTGCAACACAGGGAGGATTAGCCGTTGCTATTTATGGAGTAGGTTCTTTATTTGGTGCATTTTTAGGAGGAAGATTAAGTGATAAATTTGGATTTTATTATCTGCAGTTTGCTGCACTTTTTTTTGGCGGAATCATGTTCCTTATACTGGGACAAATGAATTCTTATCTGAGCATTTGTATTTGTATTTTTTTTACCAGTATGGTCAATGAATCTTTTCGTCCGGCTAATTCCAGTGCTATTGCGTATTACAGCACGCCGCAAAATCGTACACAATCTTTTTCTTTAAACAGGCTGGCCATCAACCTGGGCTGGGGTGTGGGCAGCGCACTGGCAGGCATGCTGGCATCTGTAAGTTATAAATTATTGTTTTGGGTAGATGGGTTTACCAATATTACTGCAGCTATTGTATTACTGATACTGTTACCAAAAGTTACATTGGCACAGCAACACACCACCAGTCATGTAAGCAATGTTAAAGCTAAGGGGCCTTTTCAGGATCCAACCTTTTTAAAATTTGTTGGCTTTATGCTGTTGTTTTCGCTGAGCTTTTTCCAGTTGTTTACAACTGTACCATTGTACTTTAAAGAGGGACTGCATATTAATGAATTCTGGATTGGAGCCATCATGTCGATGAACGGTATATTAATAGCTGCATTTGAAATGGTATTGGTATTTAAACTGGAGGGCACTATGCCATATCTTAAACTGATGCGCTATGGTACTTTATTGCTGGCCTTATCTTTTTGTATGCTGAATATACCCATGGCCAATGGATTTGTTTTAGGTACTATCGTTATCATAATGGTAACCATAGCAGAAATTGTGGGCATGCCTTTTATGAACAGCTATTATATTGCCCGCACTACCAACGAAAACCGGGGTCAGTATGCAGCATTATACACTATGGCCTGGAGCAGTGCTCAGGTCATTGGCAGTTTAAGCGGAACACAAATTGCTCATAGTTTCGGATATTCTAATTTGTGGTGGGTGCTGGCGGGGCTCTGTGTTATTACCGCATTTGGGTTTAGCTATTTGCAGAATAAACGGTAACCTATCTCACTAATTAAAGCAGGGCAAATAAAAAGGGCTATACTAAAGTATAGCCCGTAAAGGTTTTTTTAAATGATAAGTTATCCTACAACTTGCACATTAACTGCATTCATTCCTTTTTTGCCTTCTTGCAAATCAAACTCAACAGTGTCGCCTTCTTTAATATTTTGGCTTTTTAATCCACTTACGTGTACAAAAGTTTCTTTGTTAGAATCGTTGTGTTTGATGAAACCGAATCCTTTTTCAGTATTGAAAAACTTAACGGTACCTGTTTGTTTGTCCATTTTAATTGTATTGTATTATTTAATAAGCGCCAAAGATAGGGTTTTAATGTGTAAACGTAGATATTTTTTATAATGCGTCACTTTAAAAGCACAACTCATATGATTTTCAGGGGGTAGGTATCATTTTTTAGCAAAAAAATCCCGGCCAGTTGATGGCCGGGATGCGTTGGTATGTATGTGTTGGTTAGTGCGCTGTTACTTCCATATAACTTTCCATCGGCTCGCAGGTGCAAATTAAATTCCTGTCGCCATAGGTGTTATTTACACGGCTGATCCCTGGCCAGAACTTATTCTGCTTCACAAATTCCAAAGGAAATGCTGCCGCTTCTCTTGAATATTGATGATTCCATTCGTTGGCACAAATTACAAACTGAGTATGTGGTGCATTTTTTAATGCGTTATCTGCTTTATCGGCACTACCATTCTCAATAGCTTTAATTTCTTCCCTAATATTCAGTAAGGCATCACAAAAACGATCCAGTTCTGCCTTGTCTTCACTTTCTGTAGGCTCAATCATAATGGTGCCTGCAACAGGAAAGCTTAATGTGGGGGCATGAAAATTATAATCCATTAAACGCTTGGCTACATCTTCTGCTTCAATTCCTGCACTTTGTTTAAACGGACGAAGGTCAACAATGAACTCATGTGCGCAACTGCCGTTTTTGCCACTGTACAAAATTTTATACGCGCCTTCTAAACGGGCCTTCATATAATTTGCATTCAGTATCGCATATTCTGTGCTGGCTTTTAATCCTGCAGGGCCTAATAATTTGATATAAGCATAACTGATCAGCAAAATACTTGCACTGCCATAAGGGGCAGCACTTACTGCATGAATAGCACTATTACCTCCGGTTGTTTGTGCAACATGTGAGGGCAGGTAAGGAGCCAGTTTTTCATTCACACAAATTGGTCCCATGCCCGGTCCACCACCACCATGTGGTATAGCAAATGTTTTATGCAGGTTAAGGTGGCAAACATCTGCACCAATATTTCCGGGAGAAGTTAAACCTACCTGTGCATTCATATTTGCCCCATCCATATAAACCAATCCGCCATTGTTATGAATCAGACTGCAGATTTCTTTGATGCTTTCTTCAAACACACCATGTGTACTGGGATAAGTAACCATTAAGCCGGCTAAATTAGCAGCGTGTTTTTCTGCATTGGCTTTCATATCGGCCACATCAATATTACCTGCTTCATCGCATTTTGTTACCACCACTTTAAAGCCTGCCATTACTGCACTTGCAGGATTTGTACCATGTGCAGATATTGGTATCAGTATAACATTACGGTGTGCTTCATTTCTTGCAGCATGATATGCCCGGATAGTGAGTAAGCCGGCATATTCGCCCTGTGCACCACTGTTTGGTTGTAAAGAGGTTGCTGCAAAACCGGTAATATTATTCAACCAGTTTTCCAGTTCGCTTACAATTTGCTGATACCCCTTCCACTGATTTGCAGGAGCAAAGGGATGGATATTAGCAAACTCCGGCCAACTAACAGGTATTAATTGAGTAGCTGCATTCAGTTTCATAGTACAACTGCCCAAACTGATCATGGAAGTATTTAAACTCAGGTCTTTATTCTCTAAAGATTTAATATACCGCAGCATCTCTGTTTCACTGTGATGTGAACTGAATACGGGGTGCGTTAAAAAATCTGATGTGCGGGTTAATGCTGCGGGGATGTTCACTAATAAACTTTCTGCATCAAAATTGGCAACTGCAGTATCACTATTTTGTGAGCTTGCAAATACATGCAGTATATCAAGAATGTCTCGCTGCGATGTGGTTTCATCTATCGCTATGCCGATATATCCATTCTCATAATAATGAAAATTCATTTCCTGTGCTTCGGCCTGTTTACGTATCGCAGCAATATCATTGGTCTGCACCTTCAATGTGTCAAAATAATATTCATTCACATTTTTTAAACCAAGTTCTTCCAGTTCCTCACTTAATGTTAATGCCAGCAGACTTACTCTTTTGGCAATATTTTTTAAACCATCAGCACCATGGTAAATGCTGTACATGGCCGACATATTTGCCAGCAGTGCCTGTGCAGTACAAATATTACTAGTAGCTTTTTCGCGGCGGATATGTTGTTCGCGGGTTTGTAAAGCCATCCTTAAACAACGGTTGCCCTGTGCATCAATACTTACTCCAATAATTCTGCCGGGTAAACTTCTTTTAAATTCTTCTTTGGTAGAGAAAAAGGCAGCATGTGGTCCGCCAAATCCCATGGGCACACCTAATCTTTGTGCATTGCCTATTGCCACATCGGCACCTAATTCGCCCGGAGGCGTTAATAAGGTTAGTGATAAAAGATCTGTAGCCATTACCACTAATGCATTTACGGCATGTGCTTTTGCAATAAAGCTGCTGTAATCTTCCACGGCTCCATTGCTGTTTGGATATTGTACTATGGCTCCAAAAAACGATTCATCTAAAAGGGTTGTTTTATAGTCGCCAAATACCAGCTCCACATTAATTGGTGTGGCTCTTGTAACCAATACATCTTTTGTTTGTGCAAAAATATTTTCGTCAACAAAAAATTTAGGGGCAACGATATTGTCGTGGTCTTTGTTTTTATGATTGAATAACATGGCCATTGCTTCTGCTGCAGCAGTCCCTTCATCCAGTAAACTGGCATTCGCAATGGGCAATCCGGTTAAATCACTCACCATGGTTTGGTAGTTCAGTAAACTTTCCAAACGGCCCTGTGCAATTTCTGCCTGGTAAGGAGTGTATTGAGTATACCATCCGGGGTTTTCAAACACTGTTCTTAAAATAACACTGGGTACAATGGTATTGTAATAACCCTGACCAATATAAGAACGGTATACTTTATTTAAGCTGGCTGTTTTTTTAAGTTCGGTCAGGTATTGAAATTCACTTACCGGACCTGCAGTTTGTAAGGGGCTTTGTAAGCGGATGGAATCCGGTACGGTTTTGCTGATCAATTCATCAATAGAGCTAAGGCCGATGGTTTTAAGCATGGACCTGGTTTCAGATTCATTTGGGCCAATATGCCTTGCTGTAAATTCCTGTTGTTGTTGTTCAAAAAGATTCATATACCTGTTTAGTTTAGTAGTTTTTGTGCCAGCCTTTTGCTTATTGCTTATGGATCTTTCACGTCTGTAATCAATCTAATACCTCCTTAAGTAGCAGCGCAGCATTGTAGTGAAATAAAGCGTGGTAAAAAGTTGCTGCAAAATTACGATAACACAACAAGATTTCAGGTGATAATGTTCAGGGATTTAGATCTGTGGAAAACTGAAGGATAAACGTTTGCAAATTCCTTAAACAAGCATCAACGTATTGATAAAACTATATAATTGTTCAGACTTTTTTATTCATGAATAGCCAGAACAGGTACTTTGCTGTGGTAAATAAGCGATTTGGCATGTTGGGTTTTAAACAGGTTGTCGAAAAAGCTATGGTATTTGGGTTCAATAATGATCATATCGATATTCTTATCGGCTGTAAAAAGGTCTACCGCTTCATGAAAATCGTACAAACGCATAAAATAAAATTCAGGATTGAATTCGGCCAATAAAACCTCCATTTTATCCCGCTCAGCTTTTACTTCTTCGGTTAATGAAATATAATGTTCGCTGTCTACATTCAGAATATGAAGGGAAGGTTTAAAATCTGACAGTATTTTTTTAACCGCCATAAGTACGGGGGTCTCATGCACATATTTCATTTCGGATGTAATAAGCACATTGCTGGTGCTTTTATACACGGCCTGGGAAGGCACAATAAGCACCGGGCAAATACTGCGTTCTGCCATTTTAAGTGTATTACCACCTGAAAAACGTTGTTCCATTGCGGTTTTGCCCACCAATCCCATTACAATCATATAAGCTGCTCTTACATGTGCAAATGCAGCCAGACTTTCTATAAAATCATCTCCCGATTCCAATAAAGTTTCAACGGTTAGTGAGTCACCAGAGAATTTGGCTTTCAAATCATCCAGCGCTTCCCGTTCAGATGCCAGGTCGCTTACAGGATTATAAAAATGGTAAAGAATTAAGGTAGTATTCTGCTGGTTTTTAAACATGTCATATGCATATTGGGCAGCGTTGAGGGATGATTCAGAAAAGTCGGTGGCGATAATTACTGTCGGCATAAACATGTATTTGCTTACAAAATAAGTTAAATTCTATAAAGTTGTACAGTCTTTAATTTTTATGTATGTGAATAACCCACTTACACCGATATTTGTTTAATGGAAGAGGATATTTTAACCAATTGGGAAAAAAAAGCGGCAGATCATCAAAAACAATATAAGCAGCTGCTGCACCGGGCCGATAAAAATAAAGTATTAAAAGCATTGCCTGATTTGCATGATGAAGCTTTTGAAAAAATTGATTGTTTACAATGTGGTAATTGCTGCAGAAGTTATTCGCCGCGGTTTAAAACTCCGGATATTAAACGCATCAGTAAATACATGGGGATGAGGGAAGGGGCATTTATTGACACCTATCTGCATATTGACAGCGAAGGCGATTATGTACTGCAATCAAAACCCTGCCCTTTTTTAGGCAGCGATAATTATTGCAGCATTTACGAAGCACGTCCATCAGATTGTGCAAGATTCCCTTACACTGATGAAGATGTATTGATTAAACGTCAGCCCTTAACATTGAAAAATTCCAGCTTTTGTCCGGCAGTATATTTTGTTTTGGAAAAGTTGATGGTGTCGTTAAAATAACTTTTTCCTTCTTGGTCGGTGTCTCACCGATCGGAATGTAAAAATATTAGTAAGCAACCTTTATGCTAATATTCGGGGTCATATAGTTACCATTGGGAAGCCTTGGGCTATTATTGTGGCTCCATAATTTATCCCGAAAATTAAGCCATACTAAATTAGTTGAAATTGCCATGTTAGCTGTAATAGATGTGAATGATTTTTTTTCACAATTTATGTCAGATGCTACCCATTCTAAAACAACAAAAATACCTTCTGTAGGAAGGAGTAATTTATACTCACTAATATCAACGTGATTAGTTCTTTTTAACTCATTCGCATTTAAAATTACATTTTCTTTAAGCAAGTCAATTGA
Source organism: Ferruginibacter sp. (assembly GCA_037140275.1). Classification (GTDB taxonomy): domain Bacteria; phylum Bacteroidota; class Bacteroidia; order Chitinophagales; family Chitinophagaceae; genus Ferruginibacter. The sequence goes on from JBAXET010000009.1 coordinate 28,513, forward strand.
TGGATTGATTCCCATTGAATCAAGTTTCAGCAACCTTACCCTAATTTTATTTTTACAAAAACCACTTTTTTTTACTTTAAATGAAATATCTTTTATCCAACCTTCTTTTTTTTCTTTATTAGCTATGAATACTGCCATTTGACTACCTGGCATTAATTTAAATTCAGCATTATTTCCTAAATCTATAAAGCCGAGGTTTTGTTCATACTTAAAACTTCCAATATTTTTTACTATAATTTCTTCTAAATCTTTGATATTGTCATCTAAAAAAATAGTGTCGTTAAAGTGAAGAAAATCTGGAGAAACTAATTTTGGATGAAAAGCTATGTTCGTAATTTTTATGGAATCATCTGCAAGAACATTTATAAGCTCGAATTCTCCTTTTTCATTAGTAGAAGTTCCGATGCGTTTTTTTTGAGTAACAATATTTGTATAAGGGAGTGCATTTTTTTTTGAATCACAAATAACTCCTTTCAAAATTACCTGTGAAAAAATTATGATAGGGAACAGGAATAAAAATATTAAAATAGTATATTTCATATTTTTTTAAATTTAATGAGCCAAGTATATTTCACTTGGCTCATTAAATTTAAAGTTACGCAATTTTAGCCCGCTGGTCCAGACGGGCATAAATTAAAAAAATCAAGGCGTTTTTGAAGTAATCTCTATATATGCAGCTTCAAGCGGTCTGCTTGCTCCATCACCTTTCCATTCGTCTGACCCGGGGATACTTTTGTTTTTCAGGATATCCTCTTTTGTTTTACCGGCTTTAATTTCGCCTTCAACAAATTTCAACACATTACCAATGTAATCGCCAAAAGCTTTCAGGTCTTCGGGCTTGGTAACAATATCGTATCCTTCGCCACTGTGTCCGCAAACGAACTGTGTTTTTTTATCAAAAGTGGTTACTGCTTTGTCTAATACTTTTATCCAGCTGGCCATATTGGCTCCGGCAGATTTATCTACAAATGGATGACGGCGGTTAAATAACAGGTCGCCCATGTGTACAATATTGGCATGTTCAAAATGAACAAAGCTGTCGCCATTGGTATGACCGGCGCCAAAATAATGCAGGCTGATTTTTTCTTTTCCAATCTTTTCACTCCAGGTATCTGTATAAGTAAGGTCGGGGAATAATTGTTTGTCTTCTGATTTGTTTTTTGCTGCGGCCGCTTTTTGATTGGTTAATGAATTGGCATGTGCCAGTACATGTGGTACAATATTCTTAAAAGCAAAATTTCCTGCAGTATGATCACCGTGGTGGTGCGTATTAATCAGCAGTTTGAAAGGGTTTTCGGTTTTCTTTTTTATTTCATCAATTAAATGCTGAGCACTGTCGGGGAATTGCGCATCCACCACTACCACATCTTTTTTAGCGATATAAAATAAGATGGTGCCGCCTCTTTCTGTAAAAGCGCCAATCTCATCAGTGAGCATTTTTATCTTCCAGGCAGGCTGACTGAAAAAACCTGCGGCTATTTGTTTATTGAATAATGCCAGGCCGGTTAAAGTAAGGCCTGTATTGATGAGAAAGTTTCTACGTTGCATATAAGGTTGATTTGGTATTGTAACTTACGAATAGAAGAACAATTTTCCAACAGCATTGTTCAACTCAGTATTCCATCTTCCTTAACGCAGGAGCTTTAAACCAGGTTGCCCCAACTACTAATAAAGTCATGCAGCCGCCAAATATAACAGATGGAACAAGACCGATGAGTTGCCTTGCAAAACCACTTTCAAACATGCCCAGTTCGTTACTGCTGTTGATGAACATGGAGTTTACAGAAGATACCCTGCCCCGCATTTCATCGGGTGTAGTGAGTTGTAAAATAGTGCCGCGAACAATAACGCTGATGCCGTCAAATACGCCGCTGCATAATAAGGCAATAAAGGAAATCCAGTAAACATCTGATAAACCAAAAACAATGATGCAAAGTCCGAAGCCCGCAACTGCCAGCATCATTCTTTTACCCTGCTTTTTACGCATGGGAAATAAGGTGAGCAAAATAATTACTGTGATAGATCCGATATCGCTTGCTGCGGTAAGCCATCCAAAACCAATGGGGCCAACTTTTAAAATGGTGGCAGTAAATTCCGGTATCATGGCAACAGCGCCGCCAAATAAAACGGCAAAAAGATCCAATGAAATAGCCCCCAGCATGATCTTATTATTTATTACAAAACGCAATCCTTCTTTTACACTTTCCCATGCCGCCACATCTGTTTGTTTCAGCATGATGGGTTTTCTTTTGATAAAGGAGAGTAGTGTTGCTGCAATAATGATATAGAACAGTACAATCATGAAGGTATAATTAACCCCGATGCCTGCAATTAAAAATCCTGCACTGGCGTGTCCGGTAATGGAGCCAATCAGCCAGGTAGAGGAACTGATATTGGCAGCGTATTGCAATTTTTCTCTTGGCACCAGTTGCGCCACAATGGCGTGTGATACCGGCCCCGCAAAAGCTCTGATAACACCGGTTAAAAATATAATGGCATAAAAACAATACTCGAGCCAGTGTTTGCCGATTTGTTGTTGTGTTGCAGGCAAGGTGCAGGCTATCAATAAGGCTACACAAAGGGCATAAGCAATCATTCCTTTAAGCAGCAGGGTTCTTTTTTCTGATTTATCTATTACATGACCGGCATATAATGCCAGAGAAAATACGGGAATGAATTCTGATAAGCCCACCAGTCCGATGGCAAATGAACTTTTGGTAAGCTGAAACAATTCGTAAGCCACCACAGTGCCCACCATGCGCAGCGCCATAATGTAAATAAAACGGCAAAGGATATACAAAGCAAACTCTTTCTCTTTTAATGGAGCAAGTGCTTCTTTATTGAACGATAGATTCATTATTGCGAAGGTGCAATCTTTTTTTCAACTGAAAGTTACCAAATATGAAAATTATGGCAGGCTCACATAGTGCTGGCCATTTTCGTATTCCTTGTCCAGTGCATCGATGATGGTTTTCAGGTGCAGTTCATTACCTATAAAATCGGCATTACTGCAGTCAACAAACAGGGTTTTAATATTGTGCTGTTTGATGTATTGGGTATAGGTTTCCTGTAAAGAAAAAAGATAATCATTGGGAATACCCTGTTCGTAATCGCGGTTGCGTTTTTTTATATTCTCCTGCAATTTATTAACCGGACTGTGCAGGTAAATTAAAATATCTGGCTGCACAATCTGAGGATTGATTATGTCGAATAGTTTTTGGTACAACCTAAATTCTTCATCCGCCAGATTTACTTTGGCAAAAAGCAGGCATTTAGTAAACAGGTAATCAGAAATGGTTACTGCCTGAAACATATCTTTAGTTTGCAGCAGGTCTTTCAATTGTTTATAACGCTCTGCCATAAAAAACAACTCTAAAGGGAAGGCATATTGAGCAGGGTTATTGTAAAATTTTGGCAGAAAAGGATTGTCGGCAAATTCTTCTAATATTAATCTTGCATTATAGTGCTTGCTCAGCAGGTGCGACAAAGTAGTCTTACCTGCACCAATATTTCCCTCAATAGTTACAAAATTATACTTCATAAGTAAATAGCAAAATGTCCAGGGTTGCCCACCTTAAGAAAACTGATTTAATTTAAAATGATTTTGCAAAGGTTGGCAACTCTTTGAAATCTGCTGCAAAATAAGCGGAATGTTTGCACAGGCAATTAAAACTTTTTCACAGTTAAGGTATCGGTACTGTTGATTAATAGTTGGTGTATCGTTATATGTAAACCCGGATGTTTAAAATTAGGAGAAAGTTGGTTTAAGGGGATCAGTACAAAATTTCTTTCGGGAATACGGGGGTGAGGGATATCCAGCCCTTTGGTATGGATAATATCTTTATTATAAAACAGGATATCGATATCAATAATACGAGGCGCATATTTTTTTGTTCTTATTCTTCCCATCAGGGCCTCAATTTCCAAAATGGTTTGCATTAGCGCGGTAGCGGGCAGTGCTGTTTCAGCAATAATTACCTGATTTAAGAAATCGGGTTGTTGGGTATTACCTCATGCTGCAGTTTGATAAATACCTGAACTGCGGCTAATAGCACCAATTTTTTTACGGATGTATTTTTGTGCAATTGATAATTGCTTTTGCGGATTTTGCTGATTGCTGCCCAGTAACAGGTAAATAGTATTCATTAGAAATTAAAAAGACGTTTGTCAAATTTAAATGGAAAACTTTTCACAATCGACACTTTATTAAACTGGGCATGCAGGGGATTGAGCAGATAATTGTGTTCTTCACTGATTACAGCAGAAGGAATTTGCAATATAAGGGATTGCTTATTTTTTAAAAACTCAGCGCCCATAAACTGGGTATATGCTGCATCATTTTGCCAGTTGGTTTTTAATTTTTTTGAAGTGATAATTGCAAGCGGGGCATTGTCGGGCACCTGCAGTTGAATCAAATGATAATTCAACCGGCTCTCGGGTAAAGAGATATTTACCAGCATCTCCAGCACACAAAGGGAAATATGTTCTGAGGTATACAGGGCCGGTAATCCCTGCACATTCCATCTGCCCCCAAAAAGCTTTGCACCATTGCCGGATAGGTCATCTTTAAATTGCGAATTGGTAATACGGGATACTATCATGCAAAAATTCCGTGTTGTATTCTTCCTAATTGAGTAAGCACATTTTGAATGCCATCTGTAGTAGTTAGGGATTCAAAAGAAAGAGCGCCTTCCAGCATATGGGGATTTCTTTTGATCCAGGAATAAAAAAGTTCGGTAGTGCCAAATGTAAGAACGCCTTCCTTTATTACCCTTGCCAGCATCAAGGCTCTTTCTGCATTGATGGGAGCAAACAAGCCATTATTTTTGGCATACCGCTGCAGGGTACGCTCACTAACATGCAATATGCTTGCCCATTCTGATTGCGTAAAAGGAGCTTTAGCCGCAATTTTTTTAAACTCGGCATAGGTAAAATCTTTAGTAGCGGGAATAGATTTTGCCGGACGCAAAAATGCAGCCGGCTCTTCGGCTTTGCTAAGGAGCTCATTAGTTTTATACGCAATGCCTTTCTTTTTTGGAATATTTTTTTTCATTATACGACATTTGACGCATAAATATACGACATTTGTCGCAACTACAAATTTTTTAAAATCCTTTTTTACCAATAGCTTTACGATTCAAATTTTTTACCGGATGCAAAAGTACAGTCAGGGGAAGGCTTTTATGGCCATTATTAAAGCCAGTTTTCAATCTATTTTCAGCAATCCCAGTGCATTGTTTTTTAGTTTTTTATTTCCCATTATTTTTATTTTCATTTTTGGTTCTTTTGGAGGCGGGGGAGGAGTGCATTATAATATTGCTATTTCAGAAAATGCGGCTATTAATAATGAAGTGTATGACAGTATTAAAGCCAATAAATTAATTACGATTGTAACTTTCAAAAATGCAGATGGCAGTATTGATACTGTAGCCCGTCGTAAGGCGCTGGAAAAAGACAAGATTTCTGCAATTGTTGATATTAAACAAGCAACCGACAGTACGGGTAATAACCAGTATCAGATTGTATATACCAGTACCACTGCAAGCGGACAGGCAATAGAAGACCTTCGCCAAAAATTTACCAGCATACTTAATACTATTGCATTAAAAAAAGCAGGCGTGGCTTACAATTATCATGTAATCCCTAATATTTACAAAGTAAGAGAATACCGCAATATAGATTTTGTATTGCCGGGCATGCTGGGCTTTTCAATATTGTTTTCTACCTTATTTGGCATTTCCTTTACTTTCTTTCAATTTCGGCAGCAACTTATTTTAAAAAGGTTTTATGCCACACCGGTAAGCCGGATGAATATTTTATTAGGAATTGGTATCAGCAGGCTGGTATTTCAATTGATTAATGTGGTGATGCTGATAGGGCTGGGGTATTTCTTTCTGCACTTTACACTGATACATGGCCTGGATACATTTTTAGAAATGACCCTGCTTACCATTTATATGTTATTGCTATTGCTTGGTGTAGGGCTTATATTCAGCAGTATTGTTAAGTCAGATACCTCCATTCCCTTATTCATTAACTTATTTGCATTTCCTCAAATGCTGTTATCGGGCACTTTTTTTCCAATTGATGTATTCCCGGGCTGGTTGCAGGTGATTTGCCGTTACGGCTTGCCGCTATCGCAATACAATGATGCTATTCGTAAAATTTCATTCAGCGGACTGCATTTATGGGACTGTGGTAAAGAAATGGGGATACTGGCTATATGGATGGTGATTATTTATGCTATTGCAATTAAAGTTTTTAAATGGGAGTAATATGAGATATGTAAAATTTGCGCTGCTTAATATTATTGTGTTTGGTACTTTAATAACCGGAATATCCTTACTGTTCCCCTCTGTAATTCATACCAGTAAAACCATTAATGTAGCAAGCCCACAAAATAATATCGTTACAAAAGTAAACAGTATACATACCTGGAAAGACTGGAACAGTTTTTCCAAATTGGGCAATGTGCCGGATTTAACTTTTAGCACCAATGCTGATGCGGTAAGCACAGCCTGGGAATTTAATGAAGGCAGAAATATGCAATGCGAGATATTAGTATATCATGCCACCGGCGATTCAACGCCGGTTAGTTTTGTGGTAACAGAAAAATTAAAATGGTATCCATGGGAAAAATTCAGGGCAATGGTTTCTGATAAAGCGGTAGGTAATGCCATTGAAACCTCACTGGATAAATTAAAAAAACAGCTTGAGGTATCCAAATAACGCTATTCAGGAAAACTGATCTTACCCATGGTAACTGCCGGCATTCCTTTTATACCTTTTTGTATATAGCTGCTATCTCCGCAAATACATTCATTTGCCAGTACCGCAAACAAAACTGCTTCTTTTGCATCAGGATGAATATTCAATTCGCTGGTGGTATAAAAACTCAGATTGGGGAACGCATCTTTAAGATGCTGCATCAATAAAGGGTTGTGCATACCACCTCCGCTACTGAATATTTTATATGTTTTGTTACTGTTGATGGTTTTTAATAATGCTGCAGTAATGGTATCTGCAGAAAATTTATTTAATGTAGCCATTGTATCCACAACACTTATAGCTTCTGTTGCTGTTTTTGTTTTAGCTTTTTGCAGATAGTCCATATTGAAGAGTTCCGGTCCTGTGGTTTTAGGAAAGGCCTGAGTAAAAAAATCATGATCCTTTAATGCTGCAAGTAAGGCTTCATTGATAGTACCCTGTAATGCGATTGCTGCATCAGCATCATAATGTTTGCCCGAAAAGTGCTGTTGTGTATATGCATCCATCATGGTATTTCCGGGGCCGGTATCGGTACTGAAAATTTCGGCGCTGTTCATATTGCCCGGCAAATAAGTGAAGTTGGCAATGCCGCCAATATTCAACAGAATCCTGTCTTCTCCTATTTTTCCAAAAATAAGGTAATCGCCATATACTGCTAAGGGAGCACCTTCTCCGCCGGCCGCAATATGTTTTTGCCTGAAATCACTGATGGTGATAATACCTGTGGCAACGGCTAAATGATCGCCATCTCCAATTTGTAATGTGGCATTGCCGAATTTGTTTTGACCATGTAAAGCTTTTGGGGCATGGTATACGGTTTGGCCATGACTTGCGATGAGATCAACAGATTCATATTTAATATTCCATTTTGCTAAAGCCGCATTGATCAATTTTGCATGTTGTACTGCTACCCATGGATTAAGCAGGCATAATTTTTCAAAATCAATTTGCTTTTTGCTGAAAATGGTTTTAATCTCGGTTTTAAAATCCTCCTCAAAAGGGATTGTAATAAATTGCAACAGATCAATTGTGGTTTGCATTCCGGCACCGGAAAACTTACATAAAGCAATGTCAAGTCCATCTAAAGATGTACCGCTCATCAATCCTATAATTAACCTTTCCTTTTTGTTTGAAATGGAAAAAATTTTTGCTGCATTGTTGCTCATACTATAAATATAAAGTTGTTGTACTAATATAATGATTAAGTTTTGCGCCTCAAAACTGCTGTTTTATGCAACATTAGCAAAAAAAAGTTGCATTTATTTGCAGGAATTTGATTTTTTACCCTATTTTACGGCTGCAATCTACAGAACAAACATGCTTAAGAAAGAACGACAGGCTTTCATTCTCCACAATGTAAACCTACATAATAAGGTTTTGAGCAGCGATTTAAGCAGTGCTATAAATGTATCGGAAGATACTATCCGCAGGGATTTGCAAGAACTATCCGACCATGGTAAACTCATAAAAGTTCACGGCGGGGCCCTTTCAAAATCATTTCATAGTTCTTTTAATACCTCAAAAGTATATGCCATAGAAAATAAAAAGAAGATTGCACAAAAAGCTGCAGGTCTTATAAAAGATGGCATGTTTGTACTTACCAGTGGCGGAACTACAATAATTGAGCTGGCAAAAGCACTTCCTGAAAATTTGCATGCAACTTTTATCACAGGAAGTTTGCCTGCAGCATTGGAATACATGCATCATCCAAATATTGAAGTGATTATTATTGGCGATAAATTATCCAAAAGTTCGCAAATTACTGTTGGGGGAGAAGCCATTTCGCAGATCAGACAATTAAAAGCTGATATCTGTTTTGTTGGCACCAATGCATTGGAAGTTAACAGTGGGTTAATGGATAACGACTGGGAAGTGGTGCAGGTAAAAAAAGCCATGATTGAAGCATCAGCCAAAGTGGTATCGCTGGTGATCTCCGAAAAATTAAATACCACGCAACGCATTAAGGTTTGCGATATCAAAGATATTGATGTGCTGATAACCGAACTGGATGGAGTGGCACCTGTACTGGAACCTTATAAAAATGCAGGACTTCAAATTTTATAATAGATTTTTTATTTATATAACCATAAAAACTGCGATATGAGCAATTACATTTCAAAGTGGCTGGGCATACCAAAAATGCTGCGCCTCTTTCTAGTACTTAATCTTTTTGCCTTTGCCGCTACGGCCCAGGTAAAAATAAGCGGAAAGGTCACCGATAAAAAAGGTGATGCTGTTGCCGGAGTTTCCGTATCCATAAAAAATGAGAATAACGGAACATCAACCAATGCTGATGGTACGTATCAGTTTTTTGCCAATTTAAAAAGTGGCAAACACATTCTGGTATTTTCCGGTGTTGGATTTAAAAGCATAGAGCAAACCATTACTGTAAGTGGTGCTGCAGAACTAACTGCAAACGCAACTATGCAAAATGATATATTAGGCATGGATGAAGTGATAGTAACGGGTACTTCTACCGGAACTACCCGTAAACAACTGGGCAGCTATATCAGTACGGTAAAAGCAGATCAGCTAACTAAAGGTGCCACCGGCAATGTGCTGGCTGCATTGCAGGGTAAAACTGCAGGGGCGCAAATTACACAAAACAGCGGAGATCCTTCGGGTGGTATTTCGGTACGCTTACGTGGTATCAGCTCTATTTCCAGTAGTAGTGAACCTTTATATATTGTGGATGGTGTAATTATTAATAATGCCACTACAAGAGTTACCAATACCAGTGGTAACTATGATGGACAAAGTTTTGTAGGAGCTATTGGGCAAAACAGAATGGCCGATATTAATCCTGCAGATATTGAAAGAATTGAAGTACTGAATGGTGCCGCTGCTGCAGCTATTTACGGATCAAGAGCAAATGCCGGTGTGGTTCAGATATTTACTAAACGTGGTGCTTCTGGTGCGCCTGTTGTAAGTTTTTCTTCCAGTGTAATGTTCAGTAAACTTAGAAAAAGTGTGGAAGTAAATCAGTCTCCGGTAAAATTCGGCGGACCAACTGACGGTGCAGGTGCTCAAACACAAGATATTTTAACACCCGCTTTAACCAATACCACAGCTGTTACCCGTTACAATTACAATGATTATATTTTTCAAAGTGCTATAGGAACTGATAATAATGTTTCTATATCGGGCGGTAACGACAAAACTAAATACTACGCCTCAGGATCTTATTTTAAAAACGAAGGTATAATTAAGAATACCGATTACAGAAGATACAGCTTCAGGGTAAATTTAGATCAGGCTATTGGAAACAAAGTGAATTTCAATATCGGACTGAATTATGTAAACAGTTTCAGTAATGAAAAACCTGATGGTAACTCTTTCTTCTCTCCAATGAATTCTATTAATATCATTGGTAACTTCCACGATCTGTTTACCAGAGATGCATTGGGTAATATTAAAGCCATTGGCGAAAGAGGTCGTGCAAATCCTGTTTCTGTTATTGAAGACATTAAACAAAAACAAGAAACCAACAGGATCATTGCCGGTATGGGTTTAAAATTCAGGCCTTTTAAAGGTCTTTCATTTGATTATAAATTAGGTATTGATCAATATGCACAGCGTGGCGAAACTTTTATTCCTCCATTTGCATATAATGTAAGCACTGGATTTTTTGGTGGTGGTGTAAGTTTAGATCCTACTTTAAATGGATATGCCAGCGCAGCAACTGATAATTTCTTTCAGATCAATAATGAACTGAACGGAACTTACCAGTTCAATATCAATAAAGATTTTGCTTCAACCACACAGGTAGGTTATTCAGTACAATATGAAAAGAACAGCTACCTGTTATCACAGGGACGCGGTATGGCTCCTTTTGTACAAGCTGTTGGTGGTGCTAGTACAATTATACAGGGTGTGGATGACAGGGGAGAATTATCTGTTTCAGGTTATTATGCACAGCAAAATTTAAAGTATAAAAATTTATTGTTTTTAACTGCTGCAATTCGTGTGGATGGTTCTTCTGTTTTTGGTAAAGACCAGCGCAATCAAAAATATGCTAAAGCAAGTGCAGGCTATGTAATCAGTGAGCATGATTTTTGGCAAAAAATGAGTTGGAGCAAATACTGGAATTTTGCAAAAATCAGATTGGCATATGGTGAAAGCGGAAACCTTACAGGTATCGGTGCTTATTCAAGATTTAACTCTTACAGCAGCAATTCATTCATCAGCCGTACAGCATTAGGCTCAAGCAGCACTTTGGCTAATACCAACGTGAAACCCGAAAGACAAAATGAACTGGAGTTTGGGGTGGAATTAGGATTCCTTGGAAACAGAGTAAACTTGACAGCTAATATCTACAATAAAAAAGTAGATGATCTTTTGATCAACCGTTTTATTGCACCCACAACTGGTTTTAGCAGCTTGCTGGATAATTTCGGAAGTTTAGAAAATAAAGGTTTTGAATTGATGCTGACAGGAACTCCGGTTCAAACTAAAGATTTCAACTGGACCATCACCGGAATTTATAATCATAACAGAAACAAAGCCACTAAAATTGGTCAGGCATTAACTTTATTGAGTACTAACTCTGGAGCACCGGTTTCAATTATTGAGGGACAACCAATCGGTGTTTTTTATGGAGCATACTTTGCAACAGATGCCAGTGGTAATTTAGTTAAAAATGCTTCCGGTTTCCCGCAGGGTGAAAGAGGTATTCAAACAGGAGCATTAACCTATACTGTTACAAGAGATGCGGGTGGTTTGCCTATTACCACCAATCCTTTAGTACGTACAATAATCGGAGATCCTAATCCTGATTATACTGCAACGCTGACCAACGAATTCTCTTATAAAAAAATAAGTATGAGAGTTCAGATTGATGCCGTAAAAGGTAATGAAGTATTTAATGCTGACTGGAGAACAAGACAGGGTGTGGGTAATGGTAAGGAAGCAGAAAAAGAACAAACAGGCGTTTATCCGCGCGGATACATTAGTAGTTTTTATGGCACCATTGAACAATGGCGTATTGATGACGGATCATTTGTAAAGCTTCGTGAAATTTCTTTAAGCTATTCTTTAGGTAAAGTAAAATGGTTCAGGGATATCACTGCTTCTGTAAGCGGAAGAAACCTTAAAAGCTGGGATCATTATAAAGGATACGATCCTGAAGTTAACGCAGGCGGACAAAGTAATATTTTACGCGGGATAGATTTTGGCGCAGTGCCCATTCCTAAAACTTTCAGCATAGGAGTATCTGCTAAATTCTAAACCTTTAAAAAAATTATTATGAAAAAAATACAATTTAAAATAGTAACTATTGCAGCACTGCTCAGCATTGCATTTTTGCAAACAGGCTGTAAAAAAGATTATGTAGATCCTACAAAAGCCACCGAAGATCAGGTGTTTAGTTCACCAAAAGGATTGACCGGTGTTGCCGTTGGTTTACAAAGAGTGTACACTTTAGGAAGAGGAAGTACTTTGTATAATTTAATTACTATAAACGGATTAACCACCAATGAATTATTTGTGGTTAATGCGGGTAATACAGCTGAATTACAGATAGGAACCGGAGGAACATCTGTTGATGGTAATAACTCTATGCTTACTACATACTGGACTACTTGTAATAAGGTAATCTATGATGCAAATCTGGTAATCAGTAATGCAAAAAATCTGGCAGATAAAAATTATGCTTCCGGATTAATTGCCTACGCTAATATTTTTAAAGCATTATCGATTGCAGATATGGCACAGTTCTGGGAAAAAGTACCATCCGATATAGGCTCTAATGTAAGTTTTATCGACAGGGTGGAAGGTTTTAAAAAAGCCATAGCAGCATTAGATGAAGGCCTAGCAGCATTATCAGCTAATCCTTCAAGCAGCTCATTTAATTCAAGTATTCCAGCAGGTATTGATTTAACCAATACATGTAATGCGTTGAAAGCAAGATACTCTTTGTATGCTGGTTTATATCCGCAGGCATTAACAGCTGCTAATCTGGTAAACCTTACAGTTAAGTCAACATTTAATTTTGATGCACTTTCACTGAATCCGGTTTTTGAAACGGCTACTTCTACAAATAATGTGGTACAGCCAAAAGATTCTACTTTAGGATTGGTGCCTGCACTGGCTCCGGTATTAACGGATGGCAGGATTCCTTTTTATACTACCATTAATGCTACCATTGCACCAAGGTTTAGGATCAATAATTTTTATAATGCTACTGCTACAGCAATACCAGTATATCTGCCCGGTGAAATAACACTGATTAAAGCAGAATGTTATGCCCGTACTAACGATAGTACTACTAGTAAAACATTGTTGAATTCAGTGATCACTAAAACTGCAGCTTCGGACCCATTTGGTGTGGGAGCAAATTTGCCTGCAATTAGTTCATTTGGATCTTATGCAGTATTACTGGATGAAATTTATAAACAACGTTGTATTGAGCTGTTTATGAGCGGTCAAAAATTAGAAGATATGAGAAGATTTGGCCGTGCCAATGCAGAAATGAAAAGGAAGCTGATGCCTTATCCTTTACGTGAAAGAGATAATAACCCCAATACACCTGCAGATCCTGCATTCTAAATCATGCATGAGTATTATACAAAAGCCGCAGCAATGCGGCTTTTGTATTTTAACAGTATAGTAATAATTAGGGTTTGTGATTGATGAAATTCAGGTTACGTTTTATTCCTGAATACTTTGTTCTTTTAATCGCCGAATGCTTAAATGCAATTTTAAATTGTTCTTCTGTAAGTGCATCCCAGTCTGCAGTAGAAAAATTCAATATCTCCTGCACAGGAGAAAACTGCACTTCTTTTGTTGATTTGCTGAAACGGTTCCAGGGGCAAATATCCTGACAGGCATCGCAACCAAACATCCAGTTGTCAAACTTATCCTTCATATTTTCCGGCAGCATAGCATCTTTTAATTCAATGGTGAAATATGAAATGCATTTGCTGCCATCAATCACTTTATCTGGAGTTATTGCATCAGTAGGGCAGGCGTCAATACATCTGGTACAGCTGCCGCAATAATCTTTTGCAATAGGATGATCGTATGACAGTTCAAGATCAATAATCAGTGTGGCAATAAAAAAAAATGAACCAGATTGTTTATTGATGAGGTTGCCGTTTTTTCCTATCCATCCCAGTCCGCTTTTTACGGCCCATGCTCTTTCTAAAACTGGTGCACTGTCAACAAAGCCCCGGCCACTAACTTCGCCAATGTTTTCTTTAATATTTTGTAAGAGCTGTTTTAGTTTATCCCTTATCACATCATGATAATCCTGTCCGTATGCATACTTCGAAATTTTTGGTGCATCAGTATGTTGCAATTGTACAGGAAAATAATTCAGTAATAATGTGATTACCGATTTTGCGCCCGCAACCAGTTTAGAAGGATCTACACGTAAATCAAAATGATTTTCCATGTATTGCATCTGGCCATTAAAGCCTTTGTTTAACCACTGTTCCAGTCGTCTGGCATCATCATTTAAAAACTCCGCTTTAGCAATGCCGCAATACTCAAAGCCCAGTTGCTGTGCATATTGTTTTATCAAAATGGTATGGCCGGATGTGTTCATGGTTTATTGATCTTCCAGGTGCAGTTTATGAAAGAAACGATGTGCTATTGGTGAAATCAAAATACCAATTGTACTTATGAATGCTACTCCGCTAAACAATGCATACACAGAGGCAAAAACTTTTGCAGTAGGCGTAAGTACAATGCCCGCATCAATTATCGGGCCCATACCACTCAAAATCATGGAGGCATTGAGCAGACTGTCGTACCAGTCAAATTCAGGCACTGTTGTTTTATAACCCACAATCCCTATTAATAAACAAACCAGTAATATAAAATTAGAAAACAAAAAATTTTTCCAAAGCCTTTTATAAAATACCCTTTTAGGTGCCAGCGGTTGTCGTTTATGCTCGTACATGGTAAAGCTGTTTATATAAAAATACAAAAGCCCTGCAATACATTGCAGGGCTTTTGTAAATAAGTTGATTATTTAAAATTAATATCAAAGCCCAGTGTGGCAATGGCTTCCAAAAATCCAAAACTGTGTGTTGCCCTGTTGCCTTTTTGGGCATTGGTACAAACCAATGCATTTATATATTTTACATAACCTGTTTTGCCGGTCAGCTCAAAAAAGAACTTTCGGGCCATATACAATCTTGCACCTGCCTCTGCGCTAACATTATAACCTGCAATATGAAAATCGTTATTATATTTATCACCACGCCAGGTAAAATCGGTACGGGGTATGTTAATGCCTGCACCAATCTTCCAAACACTTGTTAATAATGGCCTTGCCCCTGATGCGGTATATAAAAACGTTTGCTGCTGTACATAATTAAAATGCAGCCAGTTGGCACCATCAGTATGTTCAAAGTGCAAAAAACTTCCCGGATTCAGAATGCTGTCGCCATTTACTGCAATGCCATCAATGGTACCGGTTACACGGGCTTTTTGTCCGTCGGTAACCACATATTTTGCATGATCAAAATTCAGCTCCAGTGCTTTGGTATGTTTTTTATTTAAGTAAAAACCAAAACGGTAATTGTATTGAGGGATGGATATATCGCCGGGTTCTTTGTAAATAGCATCAAAATCTCCTTTGTCGTGCGCCACTACTTTATGCAGCGTGAAATTATTACCATTCGACATTTTAAAATGGATAGTACTTTTGGTATAAGTTTCTGCATTATATCCCCACTGAATATACATGCCGGTAAATAATTTTTTCTTCGCTTGTTTTTGTTGTGCAAAGCCTCCCAAAACAAATCCTGCTGCCAGCAGGACTGCAATAATTTTTTTCATGCGGTAAATTTCAAATTAGGGTAAAGCAGTTAACGGATTGTGTTAAAGGAAAATCCCATTTTTTTATTTTGCGCAAAAATAATGGAAATCAGCCGATGTTGGGCTATTGAATGGTTAATGCTTCGTCAACCAGCTTTTTAAGCGCTGTATATCGATCATTTCTTCCTTTGTGGTTAATATTAAAAGTCATTAAAAATCCGGCATATTGGTTTTTATTATCCACCCAGGGGAAACTGCCAAACAGGCCCGGACTTGTAACTGCATCAGAACGGGTAGCACCACTTGCATTGCTCATCATCCATTCTCCAAAACCATAGCCCCAGTTACCCGCTTCGGCAGGTGACGAAATAATTTTAGTATCAGTGCCAATTCTGTTTTTCTGCATTTCAATTACCGATGCCTTACTCAGTACCTGCCTGCCATTAAAAACACCTTCCTGCAATATCATCTGTAAAAAATTCAAATAGTCTTCTGCGGTACTCCATGCTCCACCAGCGGGTAAAGCCATTGTCTTTTTACCAAAATCACTGTTGATCATATTGCAGGGCCGGGCTATGCGTTCTGAAAAAATAGTTTCAAAATTTTTGCTACTGATCTTTTCAATAATAGCACCGGCTATCTGCAATCCGGTATTACTGTAATGAAAAGTCTTACCCGGCTCACCTTCCATGGGCTGTGTTGCAATAGCTGCCATCGCTTCGTCCATTGATTGCATGTCTTTCATCGCATCAAGACTTTCTTTCAGACTGCCCGATTTAATGCCGGTTAAATGGCTCAGGCATTGCCATATTTTGATATTGCCTTTCCCATTGGCAGTCATAATGGGTAAAAATTTTCCTATGCTGTCATCCAGACTAAGTTTTCCTTCATCAACAAAACTCATTACCATGGCTGCACTTAACCATTTACTGCAACTGGCAATTCTTTCCTTTGTTTGCGCAGTAAAATCCTGCATCATTTCAGCCGCATCTTTACCTTGTTTTTTTGCTATAAATTTGGTGATCATTTTTTGGCGGCCGCTCATACCGTTCTGCGACTTACTATATACCAGTTTACCATCTTTATAAATTACCAAAACTGCCCTGCCGCCAATGGCTTTTAAATTATCATTCAGCCAGGCATCCACCTTACTAAAATTATATTGTGCAAAACTCACCTGTAACAATAGCAGTAAAGCTGTTGAAAGGCTGAATTTGCGGCAGAAAGGCCCGAATTTATATGACATATTAGCTGAGATTTTTAGTTGGATTGTTATTTGACGACTAAGTTTAAAATTACGATTATGAGCTTACAAAATTTGACCATAAAATCGCAAGAAATCATACAGCATGCCCAGCAACTGGCATTCAATAATAATAATGCCAATATTGAAACCGAGCATTTGCTGAAATCCTTACTGGAAGACGAAGATTCGGCTATTGAGTTTTTATTGAAAAAAAATAATGTGAACCCGGTATTTGTTGAAACCAAGCTGGACGAGAGTATTGCAAAGCTGGCTAAAGTAACCTCAGGGGAGCCAGCACAGAATGTGAGCAGGGATATGAATAATGTATTATTACGTTCTGCAAATGTATTAAAGCAATTCAATGATGAGTTTGTAGCACCAGAACATTTACTGCTTGCCTTATTGCAGGGCAATGAAAATACAGCCAAATTATTAAAAGATGGCGGACTAACAGAAAAAGGACTGATTGCTGCTACCAAGGAATTAAAAAAAGGATCAACTGTTTCTTCTCAAACCTCCGAAACACAGTTTAATGCATTGAATAAATTTGCCAAAAACTTAAATGAAATGGCGAGGGCGGGCAAACTGGATCCTGTTATTGGTCGTGATGAGGAGATCCGCAGAACACTACATATTTTATCAAGAAGAAGTAAGAACAATCCTATTTTGGTTGGTGAACCCGGCGTGGGTAAAACAGCCATTGCCGAAGGTTTGGCAATGCGTATCGTAAATGGTGATGTACCCGAAAATCTGAGATCTAAAATTATTTTTGCGCTGGATATGGGGCAGCTGATTGCAGGAGCAAAGTATAAGGGCGAGTTTGAAGAAAGATTGAAATCTGTAGTAAAAGAAGTGGCTTCTAGCGACGGGGAGATTATTTTGTTTATTGATGAGATTCATACTTTAGTAGGTGCCGGCGGTGGAGATGGTGCAATGGATGCAGCTAATATTTTAAAACCTGCACTGGCAAGAGGTGAATTAAGAGCGATAGGCGCCACTACATTAAGTGAATATCAAAAGTTTTTTGAAAAAGATAAAGCACTGGAGCGCCGTTTTCAAAAAGTACTGATTGATGAGCCAACGATTGAAGATGCGGTATCAATATTAAGAGGACTGAAAGACCGTTACGAAACTTATCATCATGTGCGTATAAAAGATGAGGCCATTATAGCCGCAGTAGAATTATCGCACCGCTATATTACCGACCGTTTTTTACCGGATAAAGCCATTGATCTGATAGATGAAAGCGCAGCAAAACTGCGTCTGGAAATGAACAGTATGCCCGAAGAACTGGATAAACTGGAAAGGCAGATCCGTCAGCTGGAAATTGAGAGGGAAGCAATTAAAAGAGAAAATGATGCCGTGAAGCTGAAAGAATTGAACACCGAAATAGCCAATCTTGCTGTAGAGAGAGATACTTACAAAGCCAAATGGCAGCAGGAAAAGGAAATTGTGGAAAAAGTACAAAATGCCAAAGCTGCAATTGAGCAACTGAAGCAATCTGCTGAAAAAGCAGAAAGGGAAGGCGATTATGGGAAAGTGGCTGAGATCAGGTATGGTAAAGTAAAGGAACAGGAAGAAATAATTGCTGATTTTACACAACAACTGGATACCCAAACTGAAAAAAGGTTATTAAAAGAAGAAGTAGATGCCGAAGATATTGCCGAAAATGTAGCTAAAGCCACCGGAATTCCTGTGGCTAAAATGTTACAGGGTGACCGGGAAAAACTATTACTTTTAGAGGAAGAATTGCACAAAAGAGTGGTGGGGCAAGAAGAAGCCATTGAAGCCGTTTCTGATGCCATTCGCCGCAGCAGGGCGGGTTTACAGGATCCTAAAAAGCCCATTGGCTCCTTTATCTTCCTGGGAACCACGGGAGTAGGTAAAACAGAGCTGGCTAAGGCTTTGGCCAATTATTTGTTTGACGACGACAGTATGATGACCCGGATAGACATGAGTGAGTATCAGGAAAAGCATTCGGTGAGCAGGCTGGTAGGTGCACCTCCGGGCTATGTGGGCTACGATGAAGGCGGCCAGCTGACAGAAGCAGTGAGAAGAAAACCCTATAG
>JBAXET010000010.1:0-44358 GCA_037140275.1 Ferruginibacter sp.
GCCTGCAGGTATGGTAAAGAAAATGTATGGCAATTCTATTTTTACTGATGAAGTAATTAAAACAGTAGAGAAGGAATTATATAATTTCCTGAATACCGAGAAGCCTGAAATTTTTGCCCAGCCTTTGCCTTTAAGCAGCGACCTGGCTAAAATGGACGTAAATAATCCTGCAGATTATGAGTTTGGATTTGAAATGGGATTGAAACCCGAGTATAAAATTGCAGAATTAAACAAGGCAAAACTTACGCTGCATAAGGTACAGGCTACTGATACAATGGTAGACGAAGAAATTACCCGCATGCAAATTAAAGGTGGTAAAATGACTGAGCCTGAAACGGTGGATAATGAAGAGAATGTGCTGAACATTTTATTTACTGAAAGTGATAAAGATGGTAATACAGTTGAAGGCGGCGCATCAAAAGAAAATTCAGTAATTGTAAAATATCTTACTGCAGCTACTCAGAAGAAATTCATGGGTAAAAAACTGGGCGATGTAGTTACAGTTCAATTGAGCAAAGCATTTGAAGAAGATAAACTGGCTGCAATTGTGCAGGATCTGGGTTTTGAAGCAGCTGATAAAGAAGCCGGCAAAAAATATTTTAACCTGTCTGTAGTAAAAGTAGGATTGGTTGAAAAAAGAGAATTGAATGAAGAGTTCTTTAAAGAAATATATCCAGCAAAAGATATCAAAACTGTTGAAGAATTGAATGCTGCTATCAGGGAAGAAATTCAGCAGTACTGGCAAGCACAAAGCCGTAACCAGTTACAGGATCAGTTGTATCATTATTTAATTGATGAAACACCAATGGAATTTCCTGCTGAATTTTTAAAACGCTGGTTACAAACCGGTGGTGAAAAACCTAAAACTGCAGAAGAAGCAGAAGCAGAATTCCCTTCTTTCAGCAATCAGTTGAAATGGACTTTAATCAGCGATAAATTAATTCAGGATAACAAATTACAGGTTACCAATGAAGAGTTAAGGGAAAGTATGAAAAATGAAATCATGCGTTATTTTGGCACGATGAATTTAGGAGAAGATACAAGCTGGATTGAAAGTTATATCGACAGGATGATGAAAGATGAAAAGCAGGTAGACAGCAGTTACCGACGTTTGATCACCGATAAATTATTTACATGGGTGGAAGGACAGGTAAAACCAACCGAAAAAGAAGTAACCGGTGAGCAGTTAAACGAAATGATGCATAACCACCAACATTAATTGGATTACAAAATCAAATAAAAAATGCGATAGTCAATAACTATCGCATTTTTGTTTACCAGTAGGATAAGTGGCTATACTTTTCCTATACTTGATTACCTTCTGCAGGCCAGGCTTCTGCGCTGACGATGTATATTCCATAGATCCACAGTGCTAAAAGTTTTGTGTGTTGCACTGCTGATGCCAGTGGCTAAAGTTTCTTTTACTACTGTTGTAAGGCTTTCTAATTCTTGTTTATTTAACTGGGTAAATAAACTGGTTGATTGTTGTTTCATGACTTTATATTTTAATTTTTTATGTGTAACGGGTTTCTTTTCCCTTTTGTTACACAAAGATAGAGTAAAATTTAGTACTATGCAAAACATAATACTAAATAATTTACAGTAGCAGTTTAATGTTTTTAGTTAGTTATTGAAAATCAATTGTTTGTGACTAAAAATTAAAAATAAAATATTTTTGTAATTGTTTAAATGGCTAATATGTCTGATGAAAGGCAGCTTTCAATGACCAGTAATAAGGCATTAAGTTCATTATCGTTTTTCTGAATTTTTAAAATACAATCAACCTGTATTAATACAATTTATAAAGCCTGATTGTATGTATTTGCGTTAATTAATAACAAAATCTGCGCATGCAATTACTGTTGATAGCAAATATGTTATTTTTGTTTGGTATCGTTTTTTGCAGCACATTTTATTTATCATATTACTAATGTTAAAAAATAGCAGCCTAATTACTTTTATATTTTCGCGTATTCCAACAAGTGGGGGAAGTGGCCGATCAGTTTTAAACTATATGGATTTTTTAAAGCAGAATGACTACCCGTACAGGATGATTGTGCAGAATGAAAAACGTTCTTTCAGAAAATTACTTTACAGCTTCTTATTTACAAAGAATATTGTTGCCAATGGCTTAACCAATTTTAACAGCTGGAAATTTGTTTTTGCAGCCTTATTTTCAAAAAAGCTACGAATTTACTTACATGAGGATGAGACCCATTTAGACGCGTTCTGCAAAGCTCATCCTGCTAAAGTAATGTGGCTGAAAAAAATACTGCAAAACAACAGGGTATTCTTTGCTTCTGAATGGCAGAGCAGGGTTTATATTAACCGGTTTCAATTAAAGAACGCGGATTTTTGGTACGAAAATATCATTCCTCCTGTACAATTAAAAAAATCTGATAAGCTTATTATTGGAATGGTGGGTTATATAAGTAAGAGAAAAGGGTATCAGCTTTTTTCGGCACTTGCTGAAAGACCGGAGGCGGCAGCTTTTGAATTTTACTGGTTAGGAAATAAAGCTGAAAATATTAATTTCAAAACCCTTCCTCCGGCTGTAAACTGGCTGGGAGAAAATCAGGATGTACATGGATTTTTACAACAGATCGACCTGCTTTTTTTCTCTGCGGAATTTGATTGCTTTCCGCTTGCCGTAGCCGAAGCAGTGGCTAATAACAAAAAAATATTGCTTTATAAGGAAAACGGATGGGCTGATAAACTTAATGGGGTAAAAGGAGCGAGGGTGTATCACTCATACGATACTGAAGCTGTTTTACCTTTGTTACAAGAGTTGTTGCTGGAAGAAGTGGATCAGAATGCGTATAAAAAAATATTTGAAGAGTATGCCAGTACACAAAGTTTTGTAAATAAAATTGGCAAAGAGTTTAATATACCGCTTTAGTATATAATTGTAATACTGATAAACTTAAGTTGAAACTAATGTTGTAATTAAAGTTTTATTTCTTCTTCGTTCTCGTCAAAAAAATGAAACTGAGTAAGGTGGTAATTATTATTCTCCTTTAATTTGATACGCTGCTTGTATTTGCGGCGCCATTTGGTAAGCTTTGAACTGAATATCCCTTTTGTTAGGTATGCATATAGAATAGGATGTACTTCAACAGTAAGTCCTTTATGCTTTTGCATTATCAGATAACTCAGGTTCTTTTCTATCTCATCTTCCAGAATTAAAGTAGAAGAAATTTTTCCGGTGCCATTACAACTTGGACAAATTTCTGTGGTATTAATATTCATTTCAGGCTTCATGCGCTGACGGGTAATTTGCATTAACCCAAACTTACTGATGGGTAATACTGCATGTTTAGCCCTGTCGGTACGCATATACTGTTCCATGGCATCAGCAAGCTTTTTCTTATTCTCCATCAACTTCATATCAATGAAGTCAACTACAATAATACCACCCAAATCTCTTAATCTCAGTTGCCTTGCTATTTCTTCAGCAGCTTCAAGATTGGTCTCTAATGCATTTTGTTCCTGATTATTGCTTACACTTTTATAGCCGCTGTTTACATCTATTACATGTAAGGCTTCAGTATGCTCAATGATTAAATAAGCTCCACTGGGTAAATTAACTGTTTTACCAAAAGCGGCTTTAACCTGCTTGGTAATGCCAAAGCTGTCAAATATAGGAGCGCCATTACTGTAAAAAGAAATAATATCAGCTTTATCCGGTGCTATACGCTGAATATAGGTTTTGGTTTCGCTGAATATATTTTTATCGTTGACAACAATTTTGTTAAAGTCTTCATTTAGCAGATCTCTTAATATACTAGTGGTTTTACCCTGCTCACTTAAAATTTTTGTAGGAGGGGTAGCACTTTGCAGATTACTCTGTATGCTTTTCCAGGTTGCAATCAAACTAAGTAAATCCTCATGTAATTCAGCTGTATGTTTACCTTCTGCTGCAGTACGAATAATAACGCCCAAATTTTTAGGCTTTATTGCTTCAATAATTTTTTGCAGTCTTTTTCTTTCGTCGGAGGAATGTATTTTTCTTGAAACAGCAACAATATCATTAAAAGGGGTAACCACAACAAAGCGGCCTGGTAACGACAATTCACAACTCAGGCGGGGGCCTTTGGCAGCAATGGGCTCTTTTAAAATTTGTACCAGAATATTCGGACGGCCATTTAATACCTCCGTTATTTTGCCCGTTTTAATAATTTCAGGCTCTACCTTAAATTTAGCAAAGTCAAAACCACCTTCTGTTTTGTCGTTAATGGCTTCGGTAGTAAATTTTAAAATGGAGCGAACATATGGGCTTAAGTCGGTATAATGAAGAAAGGCATCTTTCTCAAATCCTACATCTACAAATGCTGCATTTAATCCGGGGATCAGTTTTTTAACTTTTCCAAGATACAGGTCTCCCACGCCAAAACTGGCATCAGCTTTTTCACTGTGCAACTCTACCAGCTTTTTGTCTTCCAAAAGGGCAATCTCAACCCCCTGCGGTGCAGCGTTAATAATAAGTTCCTTGGTCAAGCGAAGATTTTTGATAAGACCTGTACATCATGAAAAAAAAGCATACCTGTATGCATAGAATACACTTTTACATAGCGTAATCAGTACCGCATACAGGTAGTAAATGTGCCGGATGAGGATACCCGGCACGTTATAAAAAGAGTTTATTTCTTTTTATGACGATTCTTTCTTAAACGTTTTTTACGCTTGTGAGTTGCAATTTTATGACGTTTTCTCTTTTTACCACAAGGCATAACTAAGTCTTTTTGTGTTTTAAAATAATATTATTAATCAGTTGTGTTTGTTATTTTCCTTCCTGCAACATTTTAATCCTCTCCTCAATCTGTTTTGAATAGGCCGGATTATTAGCCACTTTTTTCAAAATTGTATACCATTTTACAGCTTCGGTTTTATTGCCTTTACTGGCATAGGTATCAGCCAGATAAGCAATGGCTTCCATATTGCCCGGCTGGGCGGCTACCACTTTTTGTAAACGGTCAATAGCTTTATCATATTGCCCCGAAACAAAACCTCCCACACCTAAAACCAACTGGGCTTTCATATTGGCAGAGTCTTCTTTTACAACAGAAAGAAGCAATTGAATTCCTTTCATTGTTTCTTCGGGTTTCCCCAGATGCCCCTTGCCATATATATAACAACTGCCTAAACCAATTTTTAAATCATTGTTGTTAGGGTTAAGTTGTAAAGCCTGTTCAAATAACTGTATTGCGTTTTCTACTTCCCAGTTTAATTTAGGCAGGTCTTGCTCACCTTTTAAATTGTCTAAAATTAATTGGGCTGCAAAGGTGAGGTTTTTTTCTGAATTATCCAACTTCGAAGCGGCTGCTAAATAATAAATATAGGGTTCAAAGGCTTTGACGCTATCCTTCCAGTAAGCAGCCAGTTGATTATTAGCATTTATTTGCTGAGCTTTTACATCACCACGGCTAACACTATTCTCTAATTTTCCAAGTGTAATGGTTTGAGCAGGAGTGAGTTTCTGCTTTATTTCTGTTATGAATTGAGAAATATTAAATGAAGGCACCGCATTTTGCGGCATCGCAGTTTCGGATTTAATTTTTTTTGTTTCAGTTTTTCCAAAAACAAATAAAATAATTACTAATGTTAATCCTGCAGCGGCAAGTATCAATTGTTTCTTCACCTTTTAAATTTAGAAAGCAAAGGTACATTAGTCT
This sequence comes from Ferruginibacter sp., assembly GCA_037140275.1. GTDB lineage: Bacteria > Bacteroidota > Bacteroidia > Chitinophagales > Chitinophagaceae > Ferruginibacter. The sequence continues at coordinate 5,673 of JBAXET010000010.1, forward strand.
TCGCTTTCATTATGATTTTCGCTGCTCTCTTTAATATTTTTAGAAGATTTTATTTCCTGCATAAACTCTTTGGCCGGTTTAAAAGCAGGGATAAAATGCTCAGGTATTTCCACTGCAATATTTTTTTTGATATTACGGCCAATTTTTGCAGCCCGCTTCTTTGTAATAAAACTGCCAAAACCTCTTATGTAGATATTCTCTCCATTAACAAGAGATTGTTTAACTTCTTTAAACATTGTCTCCAATGTTACCAAAACATCTACTTTGGGGATACCAGTTTTTTCAGAAATTTGGTTAATAAGATCAGCTTTTCTCATAATAAGTTTTATTTTCTTTTAGAAAAATACAAAAAATGCTTTAAAATTCCAAATAAGTTGGTGATAATCAATTACTTTGTTTAACACAAATATAGGTCCAAAATTTAAAAAAAAGCAATAACTAATTGATTATTAACAGCATGTGATTTATTTGATATGTATAAAGAATGTGTTAATAAAAGTTTATAAACGAGGATAAATACGCAAATGGAGGACAAAAAAAAGTTTTTTTCCAGCACTTTACTTAGGTGGAATCACTCTGTAAATAACAGGCCGATGCCCTGGAAAGGTGAGAAAGATCCATACAAAATTTGGCTGAGCGAAATTATTTTACAACAAACCCGGGTGGAGCAGGGCTGGGATTATTATAACAGGTTTGTTACTTCTTTTCCTACTATACAAAAACTGGCTGCAGCATCAGAAACAAAGGTATTTAAACTATGGGAAGGCCTTGGGTATTACAGCCGATGTAAAAACTTAATTGCTACTGCTCAAATTATTGTAAAAGAGTACAAGTCAAAATTTCCTGACCAATATGAGCAGCTATTGAAATTGAAAGGGGTGGGTACTTATACCGCCGCAGCCATAGCTTCTTTTGCATTTAATTTACCCTATGCGGTGGTTGATGGAAATGTTTTCAGAGTATTGTCACGCTATTTTGGTAATTCAACTCCTATAGATAGTAATGAGGGCAAAAAGCTTTTTACACAGTTGGCAGAAACTTTACTGGACAAAAAGCAACCGGGTATTTATAATCAGGCTTTGATGGATTTTGGAGCAGTAGTATGTAAGCCCAAACTTGCCTTATGTACAAGTTGTCCATTAAAATCAAAATGTGTGGCTTATGAGAATCAAACTGTAGATCAACTTCCGGTTAAAGAAAAAAAGATCATAAAAACAACCCGGTGGTTCTATTATATAATTGCGGAATTTGATGGAAAACTGTTGGTACGCAAAAGGACTGCCGGGGATATTTGGGAAAATCTGTACGAATTTATACTGGAAGAAAAATCTGAACCTGTTGATTTTGACCAAATAAAAAAATTACGCTCAGTAAAGCAAATTTCAGGGAAGAGTAAAATTATCATTGATTTGGTATCCAAACTATATGAGCAAAAATTAACCCACCAAACCATATATGGCCAGTTTATTACAATTAAACTGGCTAATCAACCGGTGATGGATGGCTATAAACTGGTTTCAAAAAAACAACTGAACAGCTTACCTTTTCCTAAATTTATTGCCGGCTATTTGAAAGATAAAAATGTATCTTTAAATTTGATATAGACGGATAACTAATACAGATCTTAAAATATTATTTATGAGAGGTGTAAACAGGGTAATGTTAATTGGCAACCTGGGCAAAGATCCCGACATTCAGTACCTGGAAGGAAATATTGGCGTTGCTAAATTTTCTTTGGCTACAACTGAAACATTTAAAGACAGAAGCGGCAAGCTTATTTCACAAACAGAATGGCATACGGTAGTTCTTTGGAGAGGGCTTGCAGACCTTGCTCATAAATATTTGCATAAAGGAAGTCTGGTATATATTGAAGGGCGATTAAAAACCCGCAGCTGGGAAGACAAAGATGGCAATAAAAAATTTGCAACTGAAATTGTTGGCGATAATTTAATTATGCTGGAAAAAAGAACCGATGGCACTGCTGTTCCGGGAGTGGAGGGTATAGAAGGTATGGGTGGACCGGATATTCCACCAATTGAGGATGGGCCTGAAAGACTGCCTTTCTGATACCATTTTTGTAATAGTATCTTTGTTACTGATACCATTGTTTACCTAAATATATTATTTTGGATTATCATTCGGGAACGTTTTTTTTACATTTTCTAAACCCCATAATACTCGCAATTACCCCTGCGGCTAATATTATACTTATTTTTTTAGCGGTATTGTTATTTTCCATTTCCTTTTTGCTTGCCGGATCGGAAGTTGCTTTCTTTTCGCTCACATTTAAAGATATCAATATCCTTAAAACCAAGCAGCAACCGGCATACCGAAGAATTGTTAATTTACTGGAACAGCCCAAAACCTTATTGGCAGCAATGTTAATTGCCAACAGCTTTGTTAATATCGGAATTATTTTAATCTCCAATATTCTAATTGAAGGATGGATAAGCGGATTGAAGCTTAATTTTATGACCGTTTTTTTAATTAAAGTTGTGGCTGTAACTTTTTTACTGGTGTTGTTTGCAGAAGTATTACCAAAAGTTTGGGCTACGCATCATAAAATATGGTTTGCAGCAACTGCATCTCTTGTAGTGGAAATATTCAACAGTCTTTTTTATCGCTTTAGTAAACGCATGGTTGGTTTTAGCAATGGTATCGAAAAGAAATTTTCTTCCGATTCTACTGCTGCAATGGACAGCATTCATCTGGATTATGCCATTGATCTTTTACCCGATCATGAAGCCACAGTGGAGGAAAAGCAAATATTAAAAGGAATCAGAAAATTTGGGGATACCACTGTAAAACAGATTATGCGTACCAGACTGGATGTGAGTGGTATTGATTACAACAGCAATTTTTTGGATGCTATCAAAAAAGTGGAAGAACTGCATTACTCCCGTTTGCCGGTGTATAAAAATAGTTTGGATGAAGTAGTGGGTATGCTGCACACCAAGGATCTTTTACCCAGATTGGATGAGCCTGAAAATTTTGACTGGCATAGTTTAATGCGTCAGCCTTTTTTTGTGCACGAACAAAAACTGATTGAAGATCTGTTACAGGAGTTTCGTAACCGCAGAAATCATTTTGCAGTAGTGGTGGATGAGTTTGGCGGAACCTCAGGCATTGTTACTCTGGAAGATATTATGGAAGAGATCATTGGAGATATTAAAGATGAGTTTGATGACGAGGAAAGCGGCAACAAAAAAATTGATGAGTTCAATTATATTTTTGAAGGAAAAACAATGATCAACGATGTATGTAAAGCAATGAGTATACCCGTGGATACATTTGAAACTATCAGGGGCGATAGTGATTCTCTGGCCGGACTGGTATTGGAAATAGCGGGTGAATTTCCGCAAATAAATGAAGAGTTGATGAGCGGCGATTTTATTTTTATACCACTTGAGATCAGCAAAAACCGTATCGACAAGGTTAAAATAACTATACATCAGAAAGTAAAAGAATAAGCACAAATAATACAGGAGTATAATGCATCAACCACCATCTATTTATAAAAGACTAACAGCAGTTCTGCTTCTTTTTATTTCATGTTCATTGTTTTTCGCCTGTAATTCAACTTATACCTCAAAAAAAAAGGGATACTATAAAGTCGATTTTCCGGAAAGAAAATATGTGATCTTTCATGAGGAAGGCTATCCTTATACTTTTGAATATCCTGTTTATGCACAGGTAATAAAAGACAGTACTTATTTTGATGCCACTGCCGAAAATCCATATTGGATAAATCTGGATTTTCCTCAATTTGGTGGCCGTATATTTTTAAGTTATAAAATCATTGGTGGCAAATCTATATTTAAAATCAGGCAGGCTGATGGATCATATAAAGATTCTTCTGGCATTAACGCTTTCGACAATATGGTAAATGATGCCTTTAATCTTACCAATAAAAATCAGGCGGTAACTTCTGTAATTAAAGATAGTTTGATGCATACTACCAACGGTCTTTCCGGAATCTTTTTTAAAGTGGGAGGAAATGCCGCTACCGCCAAACAGTTTTTTTTAAGCGATACCACTAAAAATTTCATCCGTGGCGCATTGTATTTCGATGTAACACCCAATGCAGATTCATTAAGGCCGGTACAAGATTTTCTGCAAACAGATATTGAACATATGATCAATACATTCAAATGGGTCAATACTGCTTCCGGTAAAGAAAAACTTCCTACTTCAAAATTTTCCGGTTCTTCTGGCGAAGCTGTAAATAAAAACTAACCTGTTTCACTCCCGAATAAGTTTACCTTTTTACTCTTCGATTGTTGTAAATTTGCCGCCTATGATTGCAATTGATAATAAATTAATAAGCGACGAAATAATAAAGGAGCAATTTGTATGTGATCTTTCTAAATGTAAAGGCGCCTGCTGCGTGGATGGAGATGCCGGAGCTCCGCTTGAAAAAGCTGAGCTGGAAAAGATCAATGAAGTATTCGATCAGGTACTTCCTTATCTGAACGAAGAAAGTAAAAAGGAAATTGAAAAGCAGGGACGTTATGTTTATGAAAGAGAGTTTGGCTGGGTAACTCCTACAATAAAAAGTAAGGTTTGTGTATATGGTATTAAAGATGCTGCAGGAATTGTAAAGTGTGGAATTGAACAAGCTTACTTAGATGGGAAAGTACAATGGAAAAAACCAATCAGTTGCCATTTGTTTCCGGTAATAACCAAAGAAAGTAAACGCAGCACCAATGTATATGTGAACTACGAGCCACGTGAAGATCATTGTAAGGCCGCATGTACTTTGGGCAAAAAATTAAAAGTGCCTGTGTATGAGTTTTTAAAGGAACCTCTGGTGCGAAAATTTGGCCAGGAATTTTATGATGCTCTCGATGCCACCGCAAAACATTTTAATACCACTTCTAAATAGTAATAGCAATGTCTACAAAAAAAATATTACTACTTATAACTCTTATTTCCTGCTCCGTTAATAAAGCTAAAATTGATAATAGTCTTAAAAAATATTTTGACGACAATAAGGTTGAAGGAAGTTTTACTTTATTGAATAATGCTACCGGCAAGGTAACCGTATATAATATGGAACTGGATACCATGCGTTTTTCACCTGCTTCTACATTCAAAATTGTAAACTCATTAGTGGGATTGCAAACCGGGGTAATCACCAATGATACTATGGTTATTAAATGGGATGGTAAACCAAGAGCAGTTGAAGCATGGAATAAGGATATGGGTATGACGGAGGCCTTTAAGCTGAGTAATGTGGGCTATTATAAGGAAGTAGCCAGAAGAATTGGGAAAGACACCATGCAAAAATGGTTAGATAGTCTGAGCTATGGCAATAAAAAAATGGGTAGAACCACAGATAGTTTTTGGCTCGATAATTCATTGAAAATATCTCCAGATGAACAATTGGGTTTAGTGAAAAGATTATATTTTGATCAATTACCGTTTAGGAAAAGTGTGCATGAAATGGTACGTAATGTAATGTTACAGGAAACTAATACTGCATACAAACTGAGCTATAAAACCGGATGGGGATTTGATGAATCCAAAAACAATATTGGCTGGCTGGTTGGCTGGATTGAAGAGAATAATCATGTGTACTTTTTTGTAACTTTTGTTAAGGCGGGTACAGGGCCAATAGATATGGCAGCTGTAAGAATGAATATTACCAATGGTATCTTAAAGCAACTTGGCTTTTTTGAAGGCAAAAAATAAGCTCATGTACTATGGCTGAGGAATGGATCGTTTTTGGCGTTATTGTACTCGTTATTTTTGGTGCAATTATTGGTATATACTATAAAAATTAAAAAGGCGAATCTGTCAATTATAAAACCAATGATGATACTGCACTGGATGATATAATAAATATGCCCGATTAGCCTTTTTAACAAATTGCTTCAAAAACAATCAACTAATTTGTCCCCAATGTTTGGCTTTCAACATATAGAATATTTACTGGCGCTGGCTGTAATTCCTGTGCTGGTATTGTTATACATATTGGTGCTTCGCTGGAAAAAGAAAACCATTAAAAAGATTGGCGATGAAAGGCTGGTAAAGGAAATGACCAGCAACTATTCTGCACAACGATTTGCTTTAAAATTTATATTAATTGTTACTGCCTTTGCTTCCGGCATATTTGCACTAGCCAATTTACGAAACCCAAAAGGCAGTGAAAAAGTAAGTCGTAACGGAATAGATGTAATGATTGCGCTGGATGTAAGCAAAAGTATGCTGGCACAGGATATTAAACCCACCCGTTTAGACCGTGCCAAGCAATTGCTGGGGAAACTAATGGACAGGTTAAATAATGACCGGATTGGCATTGTAGTATTTGCAGGAAAAGCGTATTTGCAAATGCCCCTTACCGGCGATCATGGCGCAGCTAAAATGTATCTGTCATCTGCCACACCTGATGTTGTACCCACTCAGGGTACAGTAATTGGCGATGCTTTAAAGATGTGCTATCTTTCTTTTAATACTAAAGAAAAAAAATATAAAACTGTTATCGTAATAAGTGATGGTGAAGATCATGATGAAACTGCCATTGATTTAGCCGGCAAAATGGCTGCAGAAGGCGTTATGATTAATACTGTGGGTATTGGCTCGGCAGAGGGAGCTGTTATAATTGACGCAGCAACAAATGAGCCTAAAAAAGATAAAGAAGGGAATACTGTAATAACTAAACTGAATGAAGAAGAATTGAAAAGTATTGCCGAAAAGGGAAATGGCATTTATCAGTTGTACAATAATACAGATGAAGTAGTGGATATACTAGAGGCACAACTGGCAACAATGGATCAGCGGACAGTAACTGAAGATTCACTGGTGAATTACCAAAGTTTTTATCAGTACTTTTTATTGATCAGTTTATTGCTGCTGCTCATTGAATTTTTTATATCAGAAAGAATTATTCCCATGCCTAAAGCAACTATAAAATTAAAGCAGGTATTAACTGTTGCCATTTTACTTTGCTCATTCACTGCTTCGGCACAAGATGAAAAAATGGTTATTAAAAAAGGGAATGAGGCCTATAAAAAAAATGAATTTGAAAAAGCTGCCGCAGAATATCAGAAGGTAATTACTAAAAAACCGGCCAATTCCACCGCTCAGTACAATTTGGGTAATGCATTGTACAAAAACAATAAAAATAAGGAAGCAATAGACGCTTATGACAATGCAGCGGGAGCAAGTAACTCAAAAGAAGAGAAATCGAAAGCCTACTATAACAAAGGTGTGGTATTGCAAAATGATAAAAAATTACCTGAATGCATTGCCGCCTATAAAAATGCCCTGAAGTTAAATCCTCAGGATGAAGATGCGAGGCAGAATTTGCAAAAAGCCCTTCAGCAGTTACAGCAGCAGCAGAAGCAAAAAGACAATCAGCAAAAGAAACAACAAAAAGAAGAGGAAAAAAATCAACCTAAACCCCAGGAGCCTAAAATAACCAAAAAAGATGCAGAGGAAAAGCTGAAAGCTTTGTTGCAGCAGGAAAAAAATTTGCAGGATAAACTGCGTAAGGCTAATGTAGCCGGACCTGATAAACCTGAAAAAGACTGGTGATCTTAACTATGTCATTATGAAAAAAATACTATTATTCGCATTATTGATAACCGCATGTTGTTTATCTGCATGTATTGACACTGAAGAAAAAATTGTGATAAATGCAGATAACAGTGGCACCTATTCTTTATCCATGGAAATGGGTAAAATGATTGAAATGGCCGGCCAGATGGGTGCTGCACAAAACAATACGGATAAGCCAAAGCAAAAAAAAGATACCATAATTTATTTTAAAGACGCAGTATTGGCATCGGATCAAATAACCCCTGCTGAAAAAGCATTATTTGCCAATGCATTTTGTGTAGTAAAAATGGATGAGGCCAATGCAGAAATGAATTTTTCTATCAATTGCCCTTTTGCTTCTATAAATCAGCTGGCCGAAATAAAAGAAAAATTAGGGGGAGTAATGAATAAGCTGAAATTAATGGATCAGGTTGGTAATATGAATGCTCCAAAAACAGAGGGATCGGGTGGATTGGCTGATGATGGAGGAAATTTTAATAAAACAATAAACCCGGGCGCTGAATTTTATACATTTTCTGCAATCCCAGGGAAACTATCCTGTCAGATTGCCGATAAAGAAGGTTTGAAAAATAAGTTAGCCAATGATTCGTCTTTAACAATGCTGCAGCAAATGAGTGCTTTAACCGGGGAAATGACGTATAAAACCATTATACAATTGCCCTCTCCGGTAAAAAAACTGAAAGGCGCAAAAGGAGTTTTGTCTGACGATAAAAAAACAATTACCTACAAATCCGGATTAACTGACATGATATCGCACCCCGAAGAAATGGAATACGAAATAGAATATTGATCATTTGAAATATAATTAGGGCAGGGGTAAACAACCCCTGCTTTTTTGTTGTTATTTTGCAATAATACCTGATATATGCAATTGTACTGTGAATCATTAACGGAATATAAGCGTCTTAAAACCAGAGAAGTTAAGATTGGAAACTTACTACTGGGGAATAATCACCCCATACGTGTGCAAACCATGACCACTACTGATACCATGGATACCATGGCTACAGTAGAACAAGCCATTCGCTGTATTGAAGCGGGTGCAGAACTGGTTCGTATTACAGCGCCTTCAAAAAAAGAAGCCGAAAATCTGCAACACATAAAAGATGAATTGCGTAAAAGAGGGTATGATACACCGCTTGTGGCGGATATTCATTTTACCCCCAATGCCGCTGAAATAGCCGCCACAATTGTGGAAAAAGTAAGAGTGAATCCCGGCAATTATGTAGACAAGAAAAAATTTGAGCAAATTGAATATACCGATGCGGAGTATGCAGAAGAAATTGAGCGGATACGGGAACGGTTTACCCCACTGGTGAAAATTTGCAAACAACATGGCACTGCAATGCGTATTGGAACCAATCACGGCAGTTTGAGCGACAGGATTATGAGCCGCTATGGCGATACGGCAAATGGCATGGTGGAAAGTGCTATGGAGTTTTTACGTATTGCAAGAAATGAAGAGTATCATCAGATCATACTGAGTATGAAAAGCAGTAATCCACAGGTGATGGTGCAGGCATATCGTTTGCTTATTACAAATATGATGGAGGAATTTGGCGAATGTTATCCCTTACATTTAGGTGTAACCGAAGCAGGTGATGGTGAAGACGGCAGAATAAAATCAGCAATCGGAATCGGCACTTTACTGGAAGATGGCATTGGTGATACCATAAGGGTTAGTTTAACCGAAGACCCCGAACTGGAGATTCCGGTATGTAAGGATATTGTGAATCGTTATGCAAATGATATAAGACAGACGGGACTTAATCTTATTCCGGACATTGATAAATTATTGTATTCGCCATTTGAATATAAAAGAAGAACCACAAATGAAATAGTAAACATCGGTAAAAAACATGTACCAGTAGTGGTGGCAGATTTTATGTCGGCAGGAAATATTTCCCCTAAAGACCTGCAGTCAATAGGCTACACGTATAATGAAGCCACCGATAAGTGGAATATTGCAGATGCTGCAGCAGACTATATATTTTTAGGTGACCACCCGGTTGAGTTTGCATTACCGGGAACATTACGACCCATTTTGTTTAATAAAGCATGGGAACGATTGACGGATCGGTCGGGTTACATTCCATTGTTTGATCTTGCAGAATATGCTTCAGGCGATAATGAAAAATCTGGCACTGTAAATTTTGTAAGTATTGAACTGAATTGGGATTTTTACAGCAGCAAAGAATTAAGGCAATATATAGAGTGTATTGAAAATGACAACACTGTTGTTTTATGCATAAGCAGTACGGGTAAAAATGCCATGCAAATGGTGCGGGGTTTTATAAATATGCTTATGAGTAATCAAATAGCATTTCCTGTAATTGTTGCAGTGGAAAGTCATCATATTTCAATTGATGAACAGCTGATTCATTTTGCCACAGAAAGCGGGGCTTTATTTTTAGATGGTATGGGTGATGGAATATGGCTGATGAATGATCCGGCTAAAATGATCATTCAAAAAGTTTCGGGCAGAACTTATTTGGAAACCAAAAACAACCACCAGTTCATTAATAACACTTCTTTTTCTATACTTCAGGCAGTTCGTACCAGAATTTCTAAAACAGAATATATCTCCTGCCCTTCCTGTGGCAGAACCTTATTTGAATTGCAGGAGACTACTGCAAAAATTCGTGCAGTAACCAATCATTTAAAAGGTATTAAGATCGCCATTATGGGTTGCATTGTAAATGGCCCCGGCGAAATGGCGGATGCAGATTTTGGTTATGTTGGCAGTGGTGTGGGAAAAATAACTTTGTACAGGGGTAAAGAAGTAGTGAAAAAAAATATTGATAGCGCAGTTGCGGTGGATGAGTTGATTATTTTATTGAAAGAAAGTGGTGCATGGATAGATATGGGATAGAACACTGATGAAATTGATTTAACTGATCCACACAGATATGATCAGTTTAAATCAGTAAGATCTGTGTCATCAGTGTTCTATCCACCGCTTCAATAAAAGCTCAGTAAAGTGATACAAGAGTAAGTGAGTGACACAACGATGTTGAATGATATTCAAAAGTTCGTAACAAAAAAAATATGCAAACAGATTTTCTCGTAATCGGCAGCGGAATTGCTGGATTAACCTATGCTTTAAAAGTAGCACAGGATTGTCCGGATAAAAAAGTAATGGTGCTCACAAAAACACAAAGTGATGAAACCAATACCAAATATGCACAGGGTGGTATAGCCGGGGTAATGGATTTTGATAATGACAGTTTTGATAAACATATTGAAGACACTTTAATTGCCGGGGATGGTTTATGTAACCGCTATGCAGTGGAAATAGTGGTTAAAGAAGGGGTGGGCCGTATTAAAGAGATTATTGAATGGGGTGCAGAATTTGATAAAGAACCTGATGGAGATTTTAAACTCGGAAAAGAAGGCGGTCATAGTGAATTCAGGATACTGCATCATAAAGATGTAACCGGAAAGGAAATGGAAAGGGCCCTGCTGGAAGCCATCAAGCGCAAGCCCAATATCGAGCTCATCAGCCATTGTTTTGTATTGGATATTATCACACAGCATCACCTCGGTTTTTTAATTACAAAATCTACTCCCGATATTGAGTGCTATGGAGTATATGTGCTCAATCTTTCCACTAACAAAATAGAAAAAATATTAGCCGGTATTACTTTACTGGCAACTGGTGGTAACGGTCAGGTGTACCGTACAACTACCAATCCGTCTATTGCTACAGGTGATGGCGTTGCAATGGTGTATCGTGCAAAGGGCCGCATTGAGAATATGGAGTTTATCCAGTTTCATCCCACTGCATTATACGAACCGGGAGTAAGGGGACATTCATTTTTAATTACAGAAGCTGTGCGTGGTGATGGGGGTATTTTACGCAACCACAATGGAGAAGCTTTTATGGAACGTTATGATGAAAGAAAGGATCTGGCACCCAGAGATATTGTGGCAAGGGCAATTGATAACGAAATGAAAGTGGGGGGTACTGAAAATGTGTTTTTAGATTGCAGGCATTTTACTAAAGAAAAATTTACCGAACACTTCCCCAACATTTATGAAAAATGTTTGAGTATTGGAATTGATATCACCAAACACATGATACCTGTTGCACCTGCAGCGCATTACAGTTGCGGTGGAATAAAAACAGATGAGTGGGGCAGAACCTCAATAAAAAATTTATACGCAGCAGGCGAATGTGCCAGTACCGGATTGCATGGCGCCAATCGTTTGGCAAGTAACAGTTTGCTTGAGGCAATGGTATTTGCACACCGTGCTTATATGGATGCGGTGAATAAAATAAATGAGATTGACCCTAATCAAAATATTCCCGATTGGAAAGTGGATGGCACTAATGCACCTAAGGAAATGATTTTAATTACACAAAGTATTAAAGAACTGAAATTGCTGATGAGCGATTATGTGGGTATTGTACGTAACAATGAACGGTTACACCGGGCTATGAAAAGGCTGGATTTATTGTTTACCGAAACAGAAGAACTGTATAAAAAAACTATTGTGTCACCACAGCTTTGCGAGCTGAGGAATATGATTACTGTTGCCTACTTAATAGTAAAGAGTGCAGAGTTTAGGCATGAAAGCAGGGGGCTGCATTTTAATACCGATTATCCTGGAAAGAGTGAAATGATACAAAATATAGTTTTGTAACTGGCATTTACTTTTCATGACATCTCCCTCTCCCATTGGCAGGGCTCAGTTCTAAGACATATATTTGCTCATCAATTAAACACATGTACTATATTATTTTCCCTTTATTGTATTTGATTTCCCTGCTGCCTTTTTTTATTTTGTATGGCATCAGTGATTTTTTTGCTTTCTTATTATTCCATGTGATTAAGTACCGTAAAGATGTGGTATTAAATAATCTTGCCATTGCTTTTCCTGAAAAAACGGATGCGGAAAGAAAAAAGATAGCCCGAAAATTTTACCAGTATTTTACTGATACTTTGATGGAGAGCCTGAAATTTATTTCTATTTCAAAAAAACAATTGCTGAAAAGAAGTACAGGTTCATTTGATCTTATCAATCAACTGATCGCTAAGGGATATAATATTAATATTATGGCGGGCCATCAGTTCAACTGGGAGTATGCCAATTTGTTGTATGCCATTAATCTAAAAGTTCCATTCGTTGGAGTTTACATGCCTATCAAGAATAAGGTATTTAATAAAATATTTTTAGATTTTCGCGGACAGTTTGGAACAATATTGATAAGTGCCACAGATTTTAAGAATAAAATGCATGATGTTTTTAAAAGTCAGTATATGCTGGCATTGGCTGCAGATCAAAATCCCGGCACGCCGTTTTCGGGGTACTGGATGAATTTTTTTGGAAGGCCAACGCCTTTTGTAACCGGTCCGGAGAAGGGGGCATTAAAAAATAATGCCGCAGTGGTATTTGTGGGCTTTAAAAAAGTTAAAAGAGGCTACTATAATTTTGAAACAACTTTATTAACCGAGCAAAGTGCGGGTACAGCACCGGGAACGCTAACCTGTATATACAGGGATATTCTTGAAAAAACTATCCTTGCCGATCCGGCCAATTATTTATGGAGCCACCGCCGTTTTAAGTTTGAATGGAAGGAAGAATATAAAAAATTATGGGTCGATAATAAGACCAATCCACCTCAATAAAAATGCCCCGTTTAAGGGGCTTTTAATCAGTTTAATACACTAGTATCTTTTTCTACTACAATTTTTTCCTGCTCTTTAATGTTGGCCCAACCGCCAATTACATTTCTTAAATTATGAAAGCCCTGGCGTTTGATTAATGAAGCAGCAATTACGCTTCTGTAGCCACCGGCACAGTGTACATATAAATTTTGTTTTTCTTCAAAATCTGCAATTAATGCAATGTCCGTCATGTCGTTCAACGGAATATTCAGTGCATCTTTCACATGTCCGTCGCCATATTCTGTTTCTCTTCTTACATCAATCACAACTAAATTCGGGTCGTGTGGAATATCCATGGCCAGTTCATCTGCTTCCACATCAATAATCAGATCTGTTTTTTCACCTGATTTTGCCCAGGCTGCATAACTGCCTTTTAAATAACCCTGCATTTTATCAAATCCTACTCTTGCTAATCGAATTACTGTTTCTTCTTCTTTGCCAATTTCGGTAACCAGTATTATGGATTTATTAAAAGGTAATAAAGCACCTGCCCATTCGGCAAACCGGCCCTCTAATCCAATAAATATAGATCCGGGTAAAAAGCCTTGAGTAAACACATCAGCATGTCTTGTATCTAAAATGATGGCATCTTCGGCAACCAATTTTTTAAAAGCAGCAATACTCAGGGGAGTAAGGCCCTGTTTTTTTACTTCATCCAGACTTTCATATCCTTCCATGTTAATATGTGCATTTACTGCAAAGTATTTTGGTGCAGTGTGTAATCCATCTATTACAGCTTTTACAAATGCCTCGCGGCTTTGTGGTTGTAAAGCATAATTTGTTTTCTTCTCTTCACCAATGGTGCTGAAGGTATTTGGTCCCAGATTTTTTCCGCAGCTGCTGCCTGCACCATGCGCAGGATATACGATGATATCATCTGCTAATGGTAAAATTTTATTTTGGATAGTATCGTACATGATGCCGGCCAGTTCTTCGCTGCTTAAATTGCCGCTGCTTAAATCGGGTCTGCCCACATCCCCCACAAATAAAGTGTCGCCGGTAAATATAGCGTGCGGGTTATTATTTTCGTCTCTTAATAAAAAGCAGGAGCTTTCTAAAGTATGGCCTGGCGTGTGCAATACTTCGATAGTAAGCTTACCCAGCTTGAAAAATTCGCCATCTTTAGCGCTGTGTATGGTGAAATGAGTTTTTGCACCGGGGCCATAAATAATAGGAGCGCCTGATTGTTTGCTCAGGTCTAAATGACCGCTAACAAAATCAGCATGAAAATGGGTTTCAAAAATATATTTGATACCTGCATTTCTTTCTTTTGCAAGTGCGATGTATTCATCAGTGTCTCTTAACGGATCAATAATAGCCACCTCACCTTCGCTTTCAATATAATAAGCTGCTTCGCTGATGCAGCCTGTATACAATTGCTTAATGAACATAATTTTATTTTTTGCGAAGATAAAAATAAAAAAGCGTCCCGGATACCCGGGACGCTTTTAGCTGAAACTTTTTACAATTAACCAACAAGTTGTTTAACAAAAGTGTCAATTTCATCAATTCGTTTGTAATTAACGGAGTAGTAAATGAATTTACCATCACGTTGAGTAATTACAATTCCCGCCTTTCTTAAAATGGCTAAATGCTGCGATGCCACAGATTGCTCCAGGCGAAGGCGAACATAAATTTCGGTTACTGTAATCTTTTTTTCATCTTCGATTAATTTAAGTAATTGCTGGCGCAATTTGTGATTAAGAGCCCTTAAAACAAGCGCTGCTTTTTTTAAGGAATGGTAATCCACATTAATGGAAGATTCTGTCTGGGTTTTAGGGGCTGACGTAATTGCCTGCTCCTGTGATTGTGTAGCAATCATCATAAGACGTTTAAATTTTAATTATGCTTGAAACAATATTTGAACAATCAAATATACAAATTATTGATTATGCAATTATTCCTTTATAGCTATTTTTTTAAAAATGCCTTTTTCAGCTATTGTTTACCTTATTTTACTATATGTTATTCTGGAACTCTTTTAGGTAGAATGGCTCAGCATAAGCCAGATCTGTAAATTGCTTGTTTGTAAGGGACTGATTTGTCATTAGTGCCATAGCTGCCGGAATTTCAGCTAAAGGCATAAATCTGGCATTAGGATGAGTGCAAATTTTTTGCCATTTAGCAGCGCCATTGCCAGTAAATACTATTATTTGATTTTCCAGCAGTTCCAGATAAGATAAATCATTCAGTACCAGTGCAGCAGGAGCCATAACGGGCGAAAGCAAATGGTTGTAGACTGCTGTAAATACTTCCATTCTCCTGGCATCAATCATAGAACAAAAAAAGAAGGTACTTGCCTCGCTGCTTTGCCTTATTGCAGCAGCTGCCAAAAGTTCTAATGTGCTGATAGTAATTAGCGGCTTATTCAAAGCATAACTTAAACCTTTAGCACTGGCCATGCCTACTCTTAAACCGGTATAGGAGCCCGGTCCGGCTGTTACAGCAATAGCGCCAACTTCATTAAACTGAATACCTGCAGCTGTCAACAATGATGCGATAGCAGTTTGCACAAATGCACCATGGTCTTTTTGAGCAGTGTTTTCTAACCCATTTATTATTACACCATCTTTTGCAATATTTACAAAAGCAGTTTCTGTAGCAGTATCTATATTGATAATATAACTCATGATTACAATTGCATGCTTTCGGCAACTAGTTGTGCAGCCGGTTGATAACGATTATTAGTGGTGTATAGTTTTTGCAGTAATGCAGCAATATCTTTCAATCCGATTTT
Organism: Ferruginibacter sp.; assembly: GCA_037140275.1. Classification (GTDB taxonomy): domain Bacteria; phylum Bacteroidota; class Bacteroidia; order Chitinophagales; family Chitinophagaceae; genus Ferruginibacter. The sequence continues at coordinate 21,645 of JBAXET010000010.1, forward strand.
TTGTGCCCATTCAAAAGGACCAAAAGGATAATTGGTGCCCAGCTGCATAGCTGTATTTATTTCAGTTTTACTACTTACCTTATCTTCTACAGCAAAATAAGCTTCATTAATGATCATTGCAATAACTGTGGCAGCTATCAATCCGGGTTCATCTGCAACAGCAATTCCTTTTTTATTGATCTTTTGCAGTACAGCATTGATATTAGCTGTTATTTTACCGGCAATTTCCCAGATATCCCTGCTTAAAAACCCATTCCAGCCATTGATACGAACTGCATTTTCAGGCACTTGCAATTCTTTTAAAGTTGTAACAACACTATTAATAAATACCGGTTTTGAAGTTTGTGTATAAGCTAAACTTTCAGGTATACTTAAAATAAAGAATGCATCAGCATCGGGATAAGCTAAAAATGAAAAAGGAACTTCAGCCCTTATCCATTGAATATCAGCTGTATCTTTTGCAAGCTCCTGCCATTGATTATCTAAAGCACATATAACAAACTTCATTTGTAAGTTTTTTACAAAAATAGGTGGTTGCAAAAAGATATATTTGCATTTCGAAAAAATAAATCTCAATGGCAAAAGAAATCATCAACACGGTTAATGCTCCTGCACCAATTGGACCTTACAGTCAGGCTGTTATGGCTGGTAATTTATTGTTTATGTCTGGTCAGGTGGCTTTAAAACCCGGCACAGGCGAACTGGCAATTACTGATATTATAGAAGAAACCCATCAGGTAATGCAGAATATCAAAGCTGTACTGGCAGAAGCTGGTATGGATTTCAGTAATGCGGTAAAAACGACCATATTTTTAAGTGATATGGATTTGTTTGGACAGGTTAATGAAATATATGGTAAATATTTTGAAGGCAATTTTCCAGCAAGGGAAACAGTGGCGGTAAAAGGCCTGCCTAAAAATGTAAATGTGGAAATCAGCATGATTGCTTCTAAATAAGCAGCGCTATGACAGATCAAAAGCTGGTGATCATAACTGCAAAGGTGCATGACTATCTGATTGAAACCTTGCAGCAAAAACAATACAAGGTCGTTTATCTTCCTCAAATAAGTAATGAAGAGCTGGAAGCTATTGTTGATACTGCAGAAGGGCTTGTTGTAACCACCAGATTACGGATAGATAAAAATATTTTAGATAAGGCAGTTAATTTAAAATGGATTGGCCGGCTGGGAAGTGGTATGGAATTGATAGATGTGGACTATGCTCAAAATAAGGGTATTGTTTGCGTGAGCAGCCCAGAAGGTAACCGTAATGCAGTTGCAGAACATGCATTAGGCATGCTGCTGGGTATATTAAATAAGATTGGCAGCAGTGCTGTTGAAGTACAACAAGGCGAATGGATCAGGGATGCCAACCGCGGCACTGAATTAACCGGCAAAACTGTTGGTATTATTGGCTATGGTAATACCGGAGCTGCATTTGCCAAATTACTGTCTTCTTTTGATATAACTGTTTTAGCATTAGATAAGTACAAATTTGATTTTGGTGGCGGTTATATTAAAGAAGCTAATTTGGAACAAATTTGCCGCTACGCCGATGTAATCAGCTTTCATTTACCCCTAACCCAAGAAACAAAGTATATGGCCGATGCCGGATTTTTTTCGGCATTAAAAAAATGCCCGGTAATAATAAATACTTCAAGAGGTCAAGTAGTTCACACTGAGGCATTAATAGAAGCATTGAAAAGCAGGGTTGTTTCAGGAGCTGCATTAGATGTGCTTGAAAACGAAAAAATAAGTTCATTGACTGATACAGAAAAAGAGCAATTGGATTTTTTAACACATCAGCCCAATGTAATTGTTACGCCGCATATTGCAGGCTATTCCCACGAGGCTTTTTATAAAATGAGTGCCGTAGTGCTCGAAAAGCTGGGTATTTAAAATTTTTACTACTTTTGCAGTGCATGCAACGCCTTAGGCAATCTGGGGCGTTGTATTTTTTTTCTCTTACCTAAACGATTTTTTATGAGCGCAACTAATTATGTAACCAAAGATACCTTTGAAAAAATGAAGGAAGAACTTCATTTGATGAAGAGTGTGGACAGGCCTGCTGCAAGTAAAGCTATTGCAGAAGCCCGCGAAAAAGGCGATTTGAAAGAAAATGCAGAATATGATGCTGCAAAAGAAGCGCAGGGAATGCTGGAAGCAAAGATCAAGTATCTGGAAGGTATAATTGCTACGGCCAGAATACTTGATGAAAATAATATTGACACCAGCAAAGTAAGCATCCTTACTAAAGTTGCACTGACCAATATGGGGACTAAAAAGAAAGTGACTTATAAAATTGTATCAGAAAAAGAAGCCGATTTAAAGCTGGGAAAAATTTCTGTTACCTCACCTATTGGAAAAGGATTACTGGGTAAAGTGGTGGGAGATGAAGTGGAAGTGCAGGCGCCCGCCGGAGTATTGAAATTTAAGATTGAAGGTATTTCAGCTTAAGGAATCTGATCATGAATATTTAAAGGCCCGTTCTTTTTGAACGGGCCTTTGTATTTTTGATAAAATATTATATCATGACCATCTTTTCAAAGATCATATCCGGGCAAATACCTTCTTATAAAATTGCAGAGAACGAACATTTTTATGCCTTTTTGAATATTTTTCCACTGGTGGAAGGGCATGTGCTGGTGGTGCCAAAAAATGAAACAGATAATTTGTGGGATTTGCCCGAAAATTTTTTAAGCGAATGGATGTTGTTTGCCAAACCAATTGCCAAAGCCATTGAAAAAGCGTTTGACTGTAACCGTTGCGGCATAAGTGTTATAGGGCTGGAAGTGCCGCATGCACATATGCATCTGTTACCTATTAATAGTGCTGATGACCTGAATTTTACAAGAAGAAAATTGCAGATGAGTGAAGAAGTGCTGAAAACTGTGCAGCAAAAAATACTTGCGGGCCTTTAATTAATAGTGAGCCTGAATCCAACACCATGTATGGTTTCCAGTGCAATAGCAGGATCTGATTTTAAATGTTTACGGAGCTTGGTAATGAATACGTCCATGCTGCGCCCTAAAAAATAATCATCTTTCCCCCAAACATGTAATAATAATTCTTCCCGCTTTAAAATTTTATTGTTGTGTAAAGTAAAAAATTTAAGCAGGTCAGCTTCTCTTTGAGTAAGCGATATGGCGCTTTCATTATTATAGATCTTTAATTCGTTATACGCAAACCTCAGGGATCCTAAATGGTATTCTTCAGCAGCATCGGCATGTAATTTTTTGGTGCGACGTAAAAAAACTTCCATCCGCATTATCAGTTCCTGCATGCTAAAAGGCTTGGTGATATAATCATCTGCGCCTGTTTGAAACCCCTTTATCTTGTCTTCTTCCATACTTTTGGCAGTGATGAACAAAATGGGAATCACATCACTCAGTTGCCTTATTTTTTTGGCTAATGAGAAACCATCTCTTACGGGCATATTAATGTCGAGCAGGCAAATGTCAAAACCTTTTTTTTGAAACTGCTGCCAGGCTTGCTCTCCGTCTGGATAATGAAAAACTTCATAACCAGCATCCTGCAAATTATCCTTGATAACAAAGCTTAAAGAAAGATCGTCTTCTGCCAGTAAAACTTTTGCTTTTGTCATACAAGATGAATTTAATAACCCGGAATTTTTACAATAAAAGTACTTCCCTTGCCCGGTTCGCTGATTACTTCAATTTTACCACCATGAGTATCCACTACTTTTTTAACAAAACTCAGGCCAAGTCCAAAACCTTTTACTGTATGCAGTTCACCCTTTGTAACCCGGAAGAACCGTTCGAATATTTTTTTATGATTTTCAGGACTGATGCCAATACCATTATCCTTTATTGATATACAGCAATCGTTTCCTTCTGTATAAGCAGAAATATAAATTTCGGGATATATAGAATATTTAAGCGCATTTTCGATCAGGTTGATGAATGTAAGCAGTAAATAATATTTATCTGCACTAACAAAAATATTGGAATCGGCAAAATGGGCATTAATGATGGCTTTCTTTTGTTCGGCTAAAGGTTGTAAATCATTAACTGCCTGTTGCAAAATTTCATTGATGTTTACTTTTTCTTTTTCCAGTGGCAGCGAGCTTCTGTCAGTATAAGTAATTTCAAGCAGGCGCTGTATCTGGTTCTCTAAATGGGTTGATTGTTCGTCAATGATGCCGGCATAATTTTTAAGCCTGTCAGGCCTTTCTGCAATATTGGGTTGCTGCAGCACTTCAGCAGCTATCTTTATTACAGCCAGTGGTGTCTTAAATTCGTGTGTAAAATTATTTACGAAATCCTTTTGTGTTTCATTTAAAAATTTTTGACGGTACAGATAGAAAATACTGGCTCCAAATGCAATCAGAACCAGCAGCAATAAGCCGCCTGAGGCAATCCAGAAATACATCTGTTTTAAAATGTACTGATCGCGGTGCGGAAAAAACAAAGCGATATAGGAATACTCTTTTTTTAATACAGGAATAGGGGCAGATTTTTTGGAAGAATCATATGCATCGGGCAGGTCGATATATTGATCAAATACGAAAGCATTTTTTTCATGGCTGTATACACCTGCTTTACAATCTGTATATACATCAAAATCGGTAAGTTCAGCTTTAAGATTCAACCAAAGGCTGTCGAGATATGGAGTACAATCTATTTTTAATAAATACAGGTCAGGTTTTGGGTTGTTGATCTCTTTTTGCGCATTGTCCGACACATCGTTTACTAATTCCATATCATCGTACAAAGCACGTATACTTTTTGATACATTGATATTAAACTGTTTCTCTTCGTACCGGTATACTTTCTGCAGCCAGAATAATTGTACGGCAATAATTATGGTTACCAGTATGGTGCTGGTAAGAATAACTAAGCGCAGTGTTTTTGAACGAATGACCATTATTTGTTTGCAGTTTTCGGTTTGCTGTTTATCGTTGGGCTCTCTAATGCAATAAATAGTATTTTCTGGTAATGCATGGTTTAAATACTGCAGCAAAGATTGAAAACAATAATGTTAATGAGATGTTTTTAACCACAAACCACAAACCACAAACCACAAACACTACACCTTCTTCACCCTTCCCGGATTTTGTGCAATAAAAGCATCCCAGCCTTTTAATTTAGCATCGGCGCCGGGTAATACAGTATTTTGCTGGAAATGATGACATACTGCAACTGCTAAAGCATCTGTAGCATCAAAATGTTTGGGATTGTCTTTAAAGTTTAGTATTTGCTGAAGCATTTTCAATACCTGTTCTTTTCCGGCATTACCATTACCAGTAACGGATTGTTTTACTTTTTTTGGGGAATACTCAGTTACTTCAATTCCATGCCGCATGGCTGCTGCAATAGCCACTCCCTGCGCACGCCCTAACTTAAGCATACTTTGTACATTCTTGCCAAAAAATGGAGCCTCAATGGCAAATGTATCAGGTTTGTATTTAATGATGAGGCCACTAACTGTATTATAAATGAGTTGCAGTTTCTGATAGGCATCTTTTACTTTGCCCGGTTGTAATACTCCCATATCAAGCAGGGTCATTTTATTTTGCTTTACTTCAATCAGCCCATATCCCATTATGATGGTACCGGGGTCAATTCCTAAAATAATACTTGATTTACTTTTGGGCACCTGAATTGTTTTTTCTGTTTGATAATTGACCTAACATTGTGTATTGAACAAAAGTATAAAAATATTAGTCAATTATTTTTTAGGCCCGGTTTTACTGGTGTTATTATGTTTTAGTTTATACCGTCAGCTGATACAGCAACCGGATTTGGCATTAAGATGGCAACAGATCAAGGGAAGCTGGTTGCATTGGAAATTTTTACTGGTAATAGTATTAATGTTGTTCAACTGGGGCATTGAAGCTGTGAAATGGCAGTTGCTGGTAAGCAGGGTGCAGCAGTTTGGTTATTTCAGAGCATTAAAATCAGTATTCTCAGGCTGCAGCATTACCATGTTAACACCTAACCGTATTGGAGAATATGGAGGCAGAGTGCTTTTTTTGGAAGAAGCACACCGAATTAAAGGAATTTCACTCACCATTATTGGCAGTATCAGCCAACTGCTGGTTACCATGCTGATGGGGTGTGCCGGGCTTATTTTTTTAAGATATTTTTCACATAACAATGACAAGGCTTTAATCGTTTTACCGCACTTTTGGGGTGATGTACTGATCTATTTCAGCCTGGCATTTACGGCATTGCTATTTTTGTTTTATATCCGTATAGGATGGCTTGTTAGTTTGATGGATAAGATACCGGCATTTTTAAAAGTGGTTAAACATATAAAGGTGCTCGATGAATTCAATGGCAAACAGTTGGTACAACTTTTGTCATTGTCTATGTTACGGTATCTGGTGTTTGTATTTCAGTATGTGTTGTTACTACAGGTAATGCAGGTGGGTATTGCGGGTTGGCTGAGTTTTTGGCTGATATCGGTATTTTATCTGGTAATGGCAGTTGCGCCAACAATTGGATTTTTAGAACTGCCCATAAGGGCAAAAGCAAGTGTGGAGATTATGCAACTGTTTAGTACCAATACACTGGGTATTCAAACGGCAGCATTAGGAATATGGTGTGTAAATTTGGTTATACCGGCATTAATAGGAAGTGTATTAATATTAGGCATCAAAAAAATAGTAAAAGAAAAATGATACGTTACGCTAAATGGTTACTACTGGTTACAGGTATATGCGGATTAAGCTTTTCTGTTAATTCCGAAGAACCCTGCGGCATAAAGAATACTGCATTTAAGGCAGACGAAACGGTGACTATGAAAGTGTTTTACAATACAATGGGAGCCTATATTGGTGCAGGGGAAGCCACATTTACCAGCACGCTGGAACGCTTTAATGGCAAGCCAGTATATCATTGTATAGGAGAAGGTAAATCGTATTCTTTCTTTGATAATTTTTTTAAGGTAAGAGACCGTTACGAAAGTTATATTGATACTGCTACTTTGATACCGTATAAATTTATCCGTAATGTGGATGAAGGCGGGTATAAAAAATACAACAACGTAACATTCAATCAAACAGCAGGCACAGCAGTTAGTACCAATGGAGTATTTACGGTAACCAAATGTATACAGGATGTGGTAAGTGCTGTTTATTATGCACGCAATATTGATTTTAATAAATACAACGTGAATGATAAAATTCCCTTTGATATGTTTTTAGATGATGAAGTGTATCACCTGTACATCCGCTACATGGGAAAAGAAAAATTGAAAACCCGTTACGGAAAATTCAATGCCATAAAATTCAAGCCACTATTAATTAAAGGAACAATTTTTGAAGGAGGTGAAAAAATGAATGCCTGGGTAAGCGATGACCCCAATCATTTATTGCTGCGTGTGGAAAGTCCTATTGCCGTAGGCAGTATTAAAGTGGATATGATGGGGTATAAAAATTTACGGTACCCGCTTACTTCTCTGATCAGTGTAAAATAAGTCAGATCTCATGTAGCTTAAAAACATCTTTCTGGCGAACACCTTTCTCAGTTATTTGAAGATTGCAGCATTCGTTTACTGCATCATGCTCAAAAAATAAACTGTAATTATTGTCTATGGCTTCAGTGAAGAAGGCTTTCTTTTCGTGTAATGTGGTCAACGGGAACATGTCGTAGCCCATTACATAAGGCAATGGAATATGCGCCACAGAGGGTAAAAGATCGGCCATATATACCAGCGTTTTTCCATTACAATTAATTTTGGGCAGCATCATTCCTCCGGTATGCCCGTTCACAGTAAAAAATGAAAGATTGGGACTTATAGGAGTGCCAAAACAATTAAGTGAAAATGCATTGTTTTCTTTTACGGGTTGCTCAGTACCGATGTGTAACAATTGCAATTGCCCGCTTTGCTGTATAGGTAAAATATTTTCTTTTAAAAAACTTGCTTTTTCTCTGTCATTTGGCTGTGTAGCCCATTGCCAGTGGTTTGCATTACTCCAGTATATGGCATTTTTAAATGCAGGCACTAATGCATCACCTTCACGCACTATGCTTCCTCCGCAATGGTCAAAATGAAGATGCGTTAAAAATACATCGGTAATGTCATCTTTTGTAAAACCATGCTGTGCCAGTGATTTCTCCAGAGTGTCATCGCCATGTAAATAGTAATGGCCAAAAAATTTGGCATCCTGTTTATTGCCCATGCCATTATCAATTAAAATCAATTTGCCATTATCTTCTATCAACAAACAGCGCAGGGCCCAGCTGCACATATTGTTTTCATCAGCAGGTATCAACCGGCTCCAGATTGATTTTGGCACTACACCAAACATGGCGCCGCCATCTAATTTAAAATAGCCTGCATTGATGGAATATAGTTTCATGCTATTGTTTTTTCTGCGACTTAAGTGTGATCAGCAAAAATACCAGCCCCAATACAAAAAACACAATTAAGGCCAGTAAAGAATTGCGCATATTATGGGTAAGCCCTTCTATGAGGCCAAAACTAAAGAGGCCGATTACGATAGATAATTTTTCGGTAACATCATAAAAGCTAAAAAACGAGGCCGTGTCTTTTGTTTCGGGCATCAGTTTGGAATAGGTAGAGCGACTGAGTGACTGAATGCCACCCATTACCAGGCCTACAAGTGAAGCTAAAATATAGAAATACATTTCAGTTGTAATGAAATATCCTGTGATACAAACGCCTACCCATAACAGCACTGTAAATATCAGCACCTTAATATTACCGTATGTGGCAGATAATTTAGACATGCCTACTGCTCCAACAATCGCTACTATTTGAATGATGACTGCAGTAATGATAAGCTTGTAATCTGGCAGCTTTAATTCCTTAATGCCAAAATCAATGGCTACCAGCATTACTGTTTGAACGCCCATGCTGTAAAAGAAAAAAGCACTTAAAAATCTTTTTAATACAGGCATTTGTTTTACCTGTTGCCAAACAATTTGTAATTCGTGAAAGCCATTTACCAGTACATGCTTTTTAGTTTTTCTTTCACTTTTAGGATTATTGGGCAACCGGCTAAATGTAATTTGAGCAAAGCCCACCCACCAAATGCCTACCAGTAAAAATGTTATGGTTAATGCAAGTCCTTTGTCGTCCATCAATATAAGCAGTGCAAAACCAACTAACTGCATCAGCACACTGCCAATATAGCCCATGGTATACCCCTTGGCACTAATCCTGTCCATATCTTCTTCAGCTGCTATTTCCGGTAAATAAGAATTATAAAAAACCTGACTGCCGTAAAAGCCAATACCGGCAAACATAAAACTCATCAAACCAAAGGTTACATTGTTTTTATCAAAGAAGAATAATAACGAACAACTTACAGCACCCAGATAACAGAAAAAACGCATGAAATTTTTCTTGTTGCCTTTATAGTCTGCAATGGAAGATAAAATAGGTGATAATGCAGCAATAACTAAAAATCCAAATGCCAGTACATAATCTTTCAGTTCTGTATTAACAAAGTGACGGCCTAAAAAATAGATACCATCAGGAAAATTTTTAAGCGATGTTACAGCAGCATAATATGCAGGAAAAAAAGTAGTGGTAATTACCAGGTTATAAACACTGTTGGCCCAGTCGTACATAGCCCAGCCATTGATTACTTTTTTAGAAGCAGTTTGCATGATTATCAGGTTATTTAGTAAAAATAACTATTTGAAAATTAATTCAGGCATAAAAAAGCCCGTCAAATAAACGGGCTTTTTTAATATTGCAAATACCAGAATTTCCTTATTCCAGATTATTCAGGTCCAGTTTTTTAAATTGAATTTTTTTAAAGGTCTTAAATCTGTCATCGGTAAGTTCAACATTTACCGGTTTACCACTAAATACGCTGTCGGCAAACATATTGCCAATTACTTCAAAGGCAAAATCGTTTACAGTGGCCAGTTTTTCTTTGGAGGCTACCATTCTAAAACAGATGGTGTCTGCAGATTTGGTCAGCTGTATGCTTTTGGCATTTTTGGTGTTGTTATTTTGAGAGCTGTCTATATAAAAAAATAAATCAGCTGTTTTTTGTGCTTCTGCTTCAGTAATACCTTCTTTATAATACACTTCTACAGGGCCCTTTGTGGCTTTTTTGCCATAATCTGTACAGGATGAAAATAAAAAGGCAAGTAACACAGCTGCTGATAAAATTTGTACCGGTTTCATAATTGTTGTTTTATTGATTGATGATACCGCATAGGTAATATAATAAAGGGGATAATAAAATACCCTAAAAACGGTATATTTTAAGCAATGACACCCTTCCATATCAAAAAAAGCAAAACTAGTCCAACCACAATCCTGTACCATCCCCAAACGGCAAAACCATGTTTTTTTAAAAAGTCAATAAAGAATTTAATAGCCAGTAAGGCAACAATAAATGCAACCGCATTTCCAATAGCCAGTTGTTTTACTTCTTCAGATGAAAAGCCACCGCTTTCTTTATAATATTTCAACAATTTATAACCAGTTGCTGCAAGCATGGTTGGTACTGCAAGAAAGAATGAGAATTCGGCAGCAGCACTGCGGGTTAGTTTTTGTTGCATACCTCCAATAATAGATGCAGCACTGCGGCTTACGCCCGGTATCATAGCCAGGCATTGCCATATACCAATTATAAACCCCTTGGTAAAACACACTTTTTCTTCGGTATCGATCGTTGGATTTTTGAACAGGCCATCTACAAATAATAAAATAATACCACCCACCAGCATTGAAACAGCAACAGTAAATGAACTCTCCAGAAGGGCATCAATTTTTTTAGAAAATAAGAAGCCCAATGCCAGTGCAGGTATTACTGCTACGGCTAATTTTAAATAAAACTGCCATTTTTTAAAGTCGAAAAACTTTTTCCAATACAATACCACTACAGCAAGGATAGCACCCAGCTGAATGGCTACCGTGTATACTTTAATAAAATCCGTTTCGGTAACGTTCAAAATTTTTTCGGTAATAATCATATGACCGGTGGAGGAAATAGGCAAAAATTCAGTCAGCCCTTCCACAATTGCGATAATGATGGTTTGAATAGTACTCATAACAGTATTGGGTTAAAATAAAAATGCGCTGTAATATAAAGCGCATTTTTAAATATTTCGGAGAATAAACAGTTTAACTTTCTTTAGGCTTTTTCATAATTGCGAAGATCTCTATTAGAAGCCCTGCAATAATTAAAATTGGCGCAATTGTGATGCGTGTGGTGCTATATACTTCTTTATCATCAAATACTTTTACATCGCTGCTTTTGCCGCCAGCCATTAAAAAGTAACCTAATGCCATAACGGCAATGCCAATCAGCATCCAGATATAATTGTCTTTAGTGAACAGGCTGCTGCTGGTACTGTTATTAGCCGCAGCTTCTGATTGTTTTTTTATAGTAGCCATAATATATTATTAGAGTGCAATATTAATATAAATCGTCCAATTTCATCCGCAGATATTTCAAAATAGAGCGGTGAGTGCTGAAAAAAGTAATGGAAATGCCAATTACAATCATTGATAAAAACAGTAAGAGCATCGTTTTGGTATCGTGCAGCAGTTTAAATACCGGCACAAAAGCCTCAAGCAATATGATAGACACCCATAAAAGCACTATGGCAATACTTGCAGCAATAAGCCCGTTAATTACCGCACGTATATTTAATGGTCTTGATATGAACCCCCTGGTAGCACCTACCATCTGCATGGTTTTTACCAGAAAACGGTTGCTGTACATGGCCAGCCGTATAGTATTGTCAATAAGGAATATGACGAGAATAGTAAGTAAAACCGCCAGCGCCAGCACTACTATAGCAGCCCATTTTACAAAATACCCCACTTTGCTCACTGTTTCAGTTGGAAACTGAAATTCTTTAATGGTATTGGGAAAGGTATTTTGAATATTTAGTGAAAGAGCGTTCAGACTGTCCTGCTGTACATATCCGGCCTGTACATAAAAGTCGATGCTCTCAGGTAAAGGGTTATTGTCTAATATTTTCTTCCAACTGCTGTCGTTTTCCTTGTTCCAGTTAGCAGCAGCCATTTCTTTGGTAACGTATTCCACTGACTTGGTATAAGGCAGGCTGCCCACATAATTTTTGATGCTGTCAATTTGTTTTTTTGAAGTGGTGGGCCATAGCCAGGCATGTACCTGAATATTTTCTTTAAGATAATTACCCGTATTGCGCAGGTTTAAAAAGAACCAGCCTACAATACCAAACAGAAAAAGCACCAAAGCAACCCCGATGATGGCATTAAGATAACTGGGTTTTCCTCTCTTACTGCTTGATTTACCAAATTGAGCCATATTGAACGTAATTTTTTTAATGGATAGTAGCAGGATGCAAATTAATTCAATTTCCCTGTATTGCACTATTTTTGCCCTCTGCAAAACGTTAACCTGCCGTATTTATTTTTATGAATGGAAATGATGTGCTGTGAATGGAGCTTAAATAACTTTTCTTTCACATTTTGAGGGATGTTTAAAAGGTTTAAAAGGTTGAAGAAGTTGAAAAGGTTGAAGAGGGTCAAAAAGTTTAAAAGGTTGAAGAAGTTTAAAAGGTTGAAGAAGTTTAAAATACTGAATACAAAATAAAAGTTACGCCACCGGCGGAATACAAAATGGAATATAAGTTTAACGAGATCGAGAAAAAATGGCAGGATCACTGGAAAGCAAGCAAAGCGTATAAAGTTTCTAACGATTCTGATAAGCCTAAATATTATGTGCTGGATATGTTTCCGTATCCCAGTGGTTCGGGATTGCATGTAGGGCATCCGCTGGGCTATATTGCCAGTGATATTTACAGTCGCTATAAAAGGCTGAAAGGATTTAATGTGCTGCATCCGATGGGCTTCGATAGCTTTGGATTGCCTGCAGAGCAATATGCATTGGAAACAGGGCAGCATCCGGCCGAGACCACAAAAAAAAATATTGCCACTTTTAAAAGTCAGCTCGACAAAATTGGTTTTTGTTACGATTGGGAGCGTGAAGTACAAACCAGCGATCCCAATTATTATAAATGGACCCAGTGGATCTTTTTACAATTGTACAACAGCTATTTCTGTAACACACAAAAAAAAGCATTGCCGATTTCTTTACTTGTTAAAAAGTATGAGACAAAGGGCTGCAATACATTTACTGCCGAAGAGTGGAATGGCTACAGCAAATTGCAACAGGAAGAAATTTTGATGAACCGCCGTTTGGCTTTTAGCAAATTTGGTGAAGTAAACTGGTGCGAGGCATTAGGCACTGTATTGGCCAATGATGAAGTAGTAAATGGAGTGAGCGAACGTGGCGGCCATCCGGTAGAAAAAAAGAAAATGCGACAATGGTATTTGCGCATCACTGCATATGCCGATCGTTTACTTGAAGGACTGGAAACAGTTGATTTCAGCGAAAGCATGAAAGAAATGCAGCGCAACTGGATTGGAAAGAGCCAGGGAGCAGAAATAAGCTTTGATATAGTGAATGGTGAATTGTCAATGGTGAATTATGAACCATCGGATAATACCGCTCCATTCACTATTGACCATTCACCATTGACCGTTTATACTACCCGCCCCGACACCATCTTTGGTGTTGACTTCATGGTAGTAGCACCAGAACTGGAACTGGTACAGCAGATAAAATCGGCCGAACAAACCGCAGCGGTAGACGAATACATTGCTTATGTAAAAAGCAGGAGTGACGTGGATCGTATGGCTGAGAAAAAAATAACCGGATGTTTTACGGGAGCATATGCGGTTAATCCTTTTGATGGTAAACAAATTCCTATCTGGATCAGCGAATATGTCCTTGCTGGTTATGGTACCGGTGCTATTATGGCGGTGCCCTGTGGCGATGAAAGAGATTTTAAGTTTGCACAGCATTTTAATATTCCTATTACCAATATCATTGGCAGTTATTTTGATGGCACAGCAGCCAATCCTACTAAAGAGGCATTACTGGAAAATAGTGGCTTTTTAAACGGAGTAAAAATGACAGAAGCTGCTGAAATTATTTTACAGCAACTGGAAGAAAAAGGTATTGGAAAAAGAAAAGTGAATTACCGAATGAGAGACGCCGGCTTCAGCCGGCAGCGTTACTGGGGCGAACCATTCCCAATAATCTGGAATGAAGGTATTGCCATTCCGCAGGATGCTGCAACATTACCATTAGAATTACCACATGTAGATAAATATGGTCCCGGCCCCAGTGGTGAAGGCCCATTGGCAAATATTACCGATTGGGTGCAGCCTGGTGACTTGCCCCCGGCTTCTGGCTTGCCTCCGGCTTCTGGATTGCCTCCGGCTTCAGCCGGAGGATGGAAAAGAGAAACCAGCACCATGCCCGGTTATGCAGGCTCTTCCTGGTATTTTTTAAGATACATGGATCCCAATAATGCCAATACCTTCTGCGACAGAAAAGCCAGCGATTACTGGAATCAGGTAGATCTCTATATCGGAGGTACCGAACATGCAGTAGGCCATTTATTGTACAGCCGTTTATGGACTAAGGTATTATATGATTTAGGATTAATTGGCTATGATGAACCATTTAAAAAATTGGTGAACCAGGGGATGATAACAGGCAAGTCGTTTTTCTTTATGTTGGATAACGGGGGCAATAAAATTATTTCTTATAGTAAAGAAAATGCTGCAAATACAACTGTAAGATTGAAATATGGCCATCAGTTTGTTGACAATAGCGGAAAGCTCACTAAAAAGAATTTAGAAAAACAAATTGCGGACGGACTAATTGAACTGCCCCGACAGGAAATCGTTTGGGAAAAAGAAGGCGATGAGGAATTCGTTTTTGTAAAGGAAGAATCGGAGAAAATGTCTAAATCAAAATTCAATGTAGACAATCCTGATGAGCTTTGTGATAAATACGGTGCCGATACTTTCCGTATGTACGAAATGTTCCTTGGCCCTGTTGAAGCCAGCAAGCCATGGGATACCAAGGGTATTGAAGGCGTACACCGTTTTTTAAGAAAGCTGTGGCGTTTGTTTAATGATGAACTAAAAGGTAAAGTGTGGACGGATGAAAAAGCAACTGATGCAGAATTAAAAATTGTACACCGCACCATTAAAAAAATTGAAGAGGATACGGAGAAGTTTTCTTTCAATACCGCAGTAAGTGCTTTCATGATTTGTGTAAATGATTTATTTGATGCAAGGTGTTACAAAAAAGAAGTACTGGAAAAAATACTGATCTTACTGGTACCTTATGCGCCGCATATTGCGGAAGAATTATGGCATCAATTGGGAAATGAAGGTTCTGTACTGGATGCCCAGTATCCGGTATTCAATCCTGCATTGCTGGTGGAAAGTACCAAGGAATATCCCATTTCTATTAATGGAAAAGTTAGGGCTAATTTATCACTATCATTAGATCTTGATCAAAAGCAGGTAGAGGAAATTGTATTGCAAAATGATGTGGTGATTAAATGGCTTGAAGGGAAGGCGCCCAAGAAAATCATCTATGTTAAGAATAAGATGATTAATGTGGTGGTATAATTAAAAGTTGAAGAGGTTTAAAAGGTTCTAAAGGTTGAAGAGGTTTAAAACGTTTCTAACGTTAAACCTCTTAAACCTCTTAAACTTCTTCAACCTTTTCAACTTCTTCAACCTCTCCAACATAAATACTTATCTTTAATTAATGAATACAAAACTGCAAACCGTATTAGAAAAACACCGCACTGATTTTCATCCTGTGGTAGAATTTGATGCTGCTGCAGATTTATTGTTTCCGCTTGACTTTACTTCAGCTAATACCGATCTCACAGAAAACCTTATAACCGATACAGAAGCATTTTCAGCTTATGTTAATAATGTTCTAACGATAAATAATTGCAGGTATGGCATTGGGGGCTACTTAGAAAATCGGGAGATCTATAAACGCAGTGCCCTTTTCAATTTTGCAAAAAATAATCTTCCATCTCATCTTACTTTGCAACAAAGTCCGGCTATAACTGTTGAACCCCGCAGTCTGCATCTGGGTATTGATATTTGGGGTGTTGCAGGTACCAAAGTGTATGCACCACTAGGTGGTATGGTACATAGTTTTGCCAACAATAATAATTTTGGAGATTATGGTGCCACCATTGTGTTGCAGCATCAACTGGATACACAGTCATTTTATACTCTTTACGGGCACTTATCTATAAAAGACATTGAACATTTAAGTGTGGGGAGGTTTATCACACGCGGACAATGTCTGGCTCATTTTGGCTCACCATTCGAAAATGGTGACTGGCCACCGCACCTTCATTTTCAGGTAATAGAAGATATGGAACGTAAAGAAGGTGATTATCCTGGCGTTTGCAAACTATCGGAAAAAGAAAAATACCGGAAAAATTGTCCGGATGCAGATATCTTACTCAATATGATGCGGTATACTAAAAAATGACCTTGTATATTTTATTAAACATGTATTGATTTTTTCAATAAGACTATTTTGTACTTGCTTTGCTATAGAGGGATTTGCACAACAACTATCTGGTATTTGGAGCGGAAAAATCAGCCGGGCCTTCCAGAAACGGTGCCCCTCAAAAAGTTCTTCACACTAAAATATTATAAAATTGGAAAAACACAATACCTCTCCGGAACTTGGGGTGGTTATGGGAAAGACACGAATTGTTTTCCGGGTGAAGAGCTGCTGGTGGTATTACAAAAAGTGAAGCGTTCTAATGAAAAAATTATTCAACACCTCAGCAAAAAGCTAACAGAATATTACCGTAAGCAGCAGATACCCACTAATGATCCTGTTGAAAATCCTGAACCTGAAGAATTGTTTCAGCGGACGGTTATTCCTGACAGTATTCCTTCGGAAAGACAGCTGGATATTCAGGAGATATTAAAAGTAAAAGATACCACCGTACGAATTTATTTATACGATAATGCTGTGGTAGACGGGGATACGGTTTCTGTTTTTGTTGATAAACTGCCAGTGATAGTAAAAAAGCAGATCAGTGAAAAAGCATTGTTTTTTGAGCTTAACCTTCACGATGTGGGTAAGCCGGTTCAGATCATTCTGCAGGCAGAGAATCTGGGTAGTATTCCGCCCAATACAGCTTTAATGGTGGAGGAAACATTGCAAAAAAGGTATGAAGTAAGACTAAGTTCCAGTTTTGAAAAGCATGCGGTGGTGATTATTACTTACAAGCAGGATGAATAGTAAAGGCAGCAGTTTCCAATTAACGGTGGATTGTGTTAAGTTGTAAGTGGTATGTTTTGAAAATAGCAATAACAGACATTTATATAATTATTATGAACTTTTAAGGCTTAAAATTGTTGATTACCCTGTGTTTTAGCACTAAAAAGTTACATTTGTGCAGTAATTTATTGCCATGGAAATAAAACCTGGACTTCTCTTAAGTAAAATCAATTCTCCTGCCGATCTGAAAAAGATCAGCAAGGAAGATTTGCATAAAGTAAGCGATGAACTTCGCCAGTATATTATTGATGTGGTGAGTGTGCATGGCGGTCATTTTGGCGCCAGTTTGGGTGTGGTAGAATTAACCACTGCTTTGCACTATGTATACAATACTCCTTACGATCAATTGGTTTGGGATGTGGGCCATCAGGCTTACGGGCATAAAATTTTAACCGGTCGCAGAGATGCTTTTCCAACTAACAGAAAATATAAAGGGTTAAGTGGTTTTCCTAAACGCAGCGAAAGTGAGTATGATACCTTTGGTGTGGGACATTCTTCCACTTCAATTTCAGCCGCCCTTGGTATGGCCATGGCTGCAAAATTCAAAGGCGAAAAAAGAAAAGCGATTGCTGTAATTGGAGATGGAGCCATGACTGCCGGACTTCCTTTTGAAGCGATGAATCATGCCGGCGTTGCCGATGCTGACTTGCTGATTATTTTGAATGATAATTGCATGAGCATTGATCCCAATGTGGGGGCATTAAAAGAATATTTAACCGATATAACCACTTCTCAAACCTATAATAAGGTAAAAGATGAGGTTTGGAATTTGCTGGGCAAACTTCCTGTTGGTAAATCGTTCAGCCGCTCAATGGCACATAAACTTACCGAAGGTGTAAAAGGAATGGTGAACAGCAGAAGTAATTTATTTGAATCATTAAAAATGCGATATTTTGGCCCAATTGACGGACATAATGTTGCCAAGTTAGTAGATACTTTACAAGACCTTCAGCATATACCCGGACCTAAACTATTACATATTATTACCACAAAGGGCAAGGGATATGATCTGGCAGAAAAAGACCAAACGCTATGGCATGCACCGGGCTTATTTGATAAAGTAACCGGACAAATACAGAAAAAACAATTTGATGTACCTCAGCCCATGAAGTATCAGGATGTGTTTGGTCATACTCTGGTAGAATTGGCAGAAAAAAATAAAAACATATTTGGTATTACTCCAGCCATGCCATCAGGGTCATCTTTAAAATATATGATGGAAGCTATGCCCGATCGTGCTTTTGATGTGGGTATTGCCGAGCAGCATGCTGTAACATTAAGTGCAGGTATGGCCACACAGGGCATGAAAGTGTTCTGTAATATCTATTCTTCGTTTATGCAAAGGGCATACGATATGGTAGTGCATGATGTGGCTACACAAAAATTACCTGTTGTATTTTGTTTGGACCGCGCAGGTTTGGTAGGAGAAGATGGACCCACACACCATGGGTGTTATGATATCGCTTATATGCGCTGTGTTCCTAATCTGATTGTAAGTGCGCCAATGAATGAGAAAGAATTGCGAAACCTGATGTATACCGCCCAGCTTGATTCTTTAAATCTGCCAATTGTAATTCGTTATCCGCGAGGTGAAGGGATGATTGCAGATCTGCAAAAAGATACTATGTCAGAAAAATATCCATTTGAAGAAATTCAGATTGGAAAGGGACGTAAATTAAAAGATGGCGAAGAGATTGCGGTTCTCTCATTCGGTCATCCGGGCAATTTTGCTGCAGCGGCTATACGTGATGTAAAAGCGGATGGCATTAATCCTGCACATTATGATATGCGTTTTGCAAAACCACTGGATGAAGCAATGCTGCATGAAGTGTTTACCAAATTCTCTAAAATAATTACTATTGAAGACGGAACGGTGGTGGGCGGATTTGGCAGTGCTGTGCTTGAGTTTATGAATGCCAATGGATACAAAGCCACAGTAAAAATTATGGGTATTCCCGACCGTTTGGTGGAGCATGGTTCGCCAAAACAATTATATGCTGAGATTGGAATGGATGCTACTGGTATTGCGTCAGCCATAAGAGATTTGGCAAAAGTGAATGTACAGGAAATGATAAGCTAAAGTTTACAAGATCAAAATAAAAAAGAGCTGGTGTATACCGGCTCTTTTTTATTTTAATTAACAAAGCGATTAAAATTTTTATGGAAATAGCTTCGTTAGGCATCCAAACTGTATAAAGCCTCCATGAAAATTTTATTTAAATTCATCGCTACAGTATTACTGCTTGCAGCCAGCTTTTCTGCACTGGCTTATTATTTTTGGTACAAACCAAAATTCAGTAAACAGGCAACAATATCTTCTTTCAAACATTTCAATGAAACTGGCAGTAATAAAATATTATTGCGGTTAAAACAAAAGGCAGATGATCTTGCCATTTATGCTAAAGCCCATGGCTACAATACGGAGTATTGTTTTATGGCAGACATGAAGATTGAATCTGGCAAAAGCCGCTTTTTTGTTTACAATATTAAAAAAGATTCTATCGAAATGGCCGGTTTGGTAGCACATGGAAGCGGCAGAACATACAGTGAAGAGGTACAGTTTTCAAATGCTGCCAACAGTTTATGTACTTCTTTGGGAAAATATAAAATCGGGGGTTCTTATATGGGAAAATTCGGACTGGCATTTAAGTTGTACGGGTTAGATGCCACTAACGATAATGCATTTAGCAGAGCGGTGGTATTGCATGCACATTCCTGTGTGCCCAATGAAGAAATAGCTCCCATACCTATATGCCAAAGCTGGGGCTGCCCTACAGTGGCGCCGGCCTTTTTAATGGTATTAAAAACCTATATTGATAATTCGGAAAAGCCGGTGTTGTTGTATGTTTATTTCTAAGGTGAATGGGGAATAGTGAATGGTCAATAGTGAATAGAGTTCAATAAGGGAGCCGCTTTATTCACTATTGACCATTCACCATTCACTTACAGGTCCATCGGCACCTCAATAGCCAGCAACTCTGTATCTTCTGCAGCTGTAATGGTAAAGCTTTCTGTTTCTGAAATACCCACTGCATCTCTTTTGTTCAATGTAATATTACCCACACTTGCAGTTCCGCTGATATTTACTAAAAAAACACCATTGCCTTTAAATGTATTATTGTAAGTGATACTTTTACCGGCTTCCAGTTTGGTTAAAGAGAATTTAGCATCCTGATTAATCCATAATGCATTATCAGACTCCACAGGTGATACCACTGTTTGCCATTTATTTATTCTGTCATTCCTATCAAATGCTTTTTGATCATAACGGGGTTGTATGTTTCTTAGTTTGGGAAATACCCATATTTGGAATAAGGTAACCGGTTCTGTTGCCGAAGCATTAAACTCTGAGTGTTGCACACCCGTGCCTGCACTCATTATTTGAATATCGCCTGATTGTATTATGCCTTGCCCGCCGGTACTGTCTTTATGTTGCAATGCGCCCGTAAAGGGAATGGTAACAATTTCCATATTGTCGTGCGGGTGAGTGGGGAACCCGCCGCCACCTGCAACAAAATCATCATTTAATACCCTTAGTAATCCAAAATGAACTCTTTCAGGATTATGGTACTGACTGAAACTAAAATAATAATTGGGTTTTAACCAGCCGTAATCTGCGGAGCCTCTTTCGGCTGCTTTGTATGATATTGTTTTCATTTTTATAAATTTAATGTTTAAACATCAAATTAAATGCCAGTAAAATGCCCTGCCAAAATTGCAAAAAAAATCCCCTTTGTCAGGGGATTGTAAACTATTTAAACTGATCAACATATGGCTCTTCATCTCCGGGAAATATAGCCACTACTTCCTCCTGCCGGCTGTCATTCCATTCCACAATAAAGTTATTTTTGCCTTCACCAATTAAAATACCTATGTATTGCTGCTGCACTAATTCCAGCATATTCAAAAACAGAAAGAGGGCATGTATCCTGTCTTCACACACTTCAAATATTTTTTCAAAAGAAAGAGTTTTTTCGCTGCTGCAAATATTTAGCATATACTTACGGCTGCCTTCCATAGTGTAATTGTATTGTACTACAGTATGCACCGGTTTGTGATTTCTTTCCTGTAATCTGGCGACTACTTTTTCAAAAGCTTTCATCAGCTTAAACAGGGTTACTGCCTGAATTTCGGTACCTTCACCTGCTTCTTCGCCAATGATAGACATTTCCCGCTGCAGGTTGCCTCTTTTTACCATCAGCATACGCTGGGCTTCCATTTCAGCCATTTTAGAAGACGCTTCTTTGAATTTTTTGTACTCCAGAATTTTATCGATCAGTTCCTGTCTTGGGTCAATCTCGTTTCCATTCACATCAATCTCTTTGCGGGGTATCAGCATTTTTGCCTTGATGCGCATCAGCGTACTTACAAACAAGATGAACTCACTGCTCAATTCAATATTCAGCTTTTCACTTTTATGAATGAAATCTAAAAAATCATTGGTGATTTTGGTAATAGGTATATTATAGATGTCCAGCTCGTCTCTTTCAATAAAGAAAAGAAGCAGGTCAAAAGGACCTTCAAATTCATCTAATTTAATCTGGTAACTGGTATTCGTCACAATAATAGGTATTTAAAAAAAGCTTCCCGCCAACGGCGGGAAGCGCAAATGTATTAATTAGTTAAGATACTTGTGCAACAGTGGCAAATACCTGTTGTCAATGTGGACAAAATCCTGAAAATGCCCCTTTTTAAGGAGGAGCTTTTAAACTAATTGGCTAAAATTATTTTTTTAAAGCATCTCTGATCTCCATAAGTAAGGCATCGGTAGACGATGGTCCGGCCGGAGCAGCTTCCGCTTTTTTCTTTTTAAGTTTATTAAGGGCTTTTATTACAACAAAAACCACTAATGCAACAAGTAAAAAGTCAATAAAAGAAGAAATAAAAGCACCGTATTTTACGGTTACTGCTTCGGATGTAATTTTCCCGCTGGCATCTGTAACAGCTTCTTTTAATGTAAGTACTGCTTTACTGAAGTCAACTCCGCTGATCATGCCCACAGCAGGCATTACCATTCCTTCAATAAATGCGCTAACTACCTTGCCCACAGCGGCACCCATAACTACACCCACAGCCAGGTCGATAAAGTTTCCGGTGGCAGCAAATTCTTTAAATTCTTTGATAAATCCCATGTTTTAATTTTTTTAAAATGTTATAAATTGATCAATTGTGATCTATCATAAGAGGAGGTTAGGTAATTAAAAATATAAATTATACTATAACTTTTCAAACATTTTTTAAATTTTTAGAAAACTGCTGAAAAATTATAATAAATGCCCTGTTTTTAAGGATATAAAAATAAAAACCAACACCTTTGCTGCTTAATTTTTCATTTTGACTAAAGGATTTATCAACTGGCTGATTTTTATACTGCTCTCATTGATATGGGGAAGCAGTTTTGTATTGATGAAAGAAGGGCTGGTAAATTTATCGGCATATCAGGTGGCATCCCTGCGTATTGTATTTTCTGGTATAGTATTATTACCTACTGCTATTAAACATTTCAGGCATATTCCAAAAGATAAACTGTTTGTTATTTTTCTTTCAGGATTATTGGGCAGTCTGTTACCGGC
>JBAXET010000011.1:0-40726 GCA_037140275.1 Ferruginibacter sp.
CCAACTACCAACTACCAACTACCAACTACCAACTACCAACTACCAACTACCAACAACCCTAACTCTTAACAGCCGCCGCCGCTTCCATCATCTTCTCCACTAATTTATAAGTAGCCGGACAGTACTCGATATTTTGTTTGTGCACATGTATATAATCCACCATTTTCTTTTTAGGTAAATGAGGGAAACCCGAACAATCCAACGGACGTATTTCGTAGATAGAACACTTATTATCTTTTAAATTCAAAAACTGGCAGGGCTGTTTTTTGTTTTGCCAATCCTTGTCCTTCTTTTCATATACCAACCATTGGTCTTTAAACTGCTGAGGTGTTTGTTTAAAGTGCGTAGCAATTCTTTTAATATCTGCAGCCGTATAGGTGGGCGTCATTGTTTTACAACAATTGGCACAGGTAAGGCAATCCACTTCTTTCCAAACTTCGGGTTCCAGCGCAGCAGTCAGTTTATCCAGGTGGCGCGGAGGATTTTTTTCTGTCTTGGTAAGAAACCTTTTAAAAGCACTTTTGTTACGAGCCACTTTCTGTTTAAAGGAACGGAGATTTACTGCCTGCATTTTAAAATATTGTTCTGGTTATTAAATTAAAGCAGCGAAAATAATGTATTATTGTTTTAATTAAACATTTTTGAGAGGTTGAATAAAAACAGTACATCTCTGAATTTAAAACTGCAGTCCTCCGCCAGCCGGCGGAGATAGGATAAAATTATGTGGGACGCTTATAAAAAAGGATTTAAGGCCTGGCTGCAGCTGGAGAAATCTTTAGCGGCCAATTCTGTTGAAGCCTACCTGCGCGATATTGATAAACTCACCATTTTTTTAGCTGAGCAGGGCGCCAAGTCACCCAACGATGTTACCCTTAATGACCTGGAAAAATTTGTAAAATGGGTGGCCGAGCTGGGTATGACGCCTTCTTCACAAGCCAGGATCATATCCGGATTAAGAAGTTTTTACAAATACTGTTTGCTGGAACAGATCTGCACTATTGACCCCACCGTTTTACTGGAAGCGCCCAAATTAAAAAGGGCATTACCCGATGTATTAAGTTTTGAAGAAATAGAACGCATCATTAATGCCATAGACCTTAGTACACCCGAAGGTGGCAGAAATAAAGCCATGCTGGAAACCCTGTACAGCTGCGGCCTTCGTGTATCGGAGCTGGTGAATTTAAAACTGAGCTGCCTGTATCTTGATGTGGGTTTTGTAAGAGTTATTGGTAAAGGAGATAAAGAAAGACTGGTACCCATTGGCAGCGATGCCATCAAATACATTAAGATATACAGAGATGATATCAGGGTACATATCGAAATAAAAAAAGGACAGGAAGATATGGTATTCTTAAACCGCAGAGGCAGCAGCCTCAGCAGGGTAATGGTATTTTTAATTTTGAAAGCACTGGCCCGTAAAGCCAAAATCACAAAAAATATTTCGCCGCATACTTTCCGCCATTCATTTGCCACACACCTGGTGGAAGGTGGTGCCGACCTGCGAGCGGTACAAGAAATGCTGGGACATGAAAGTATTACCACCACAGAGATTTATACACATTTAGACAGGGAATTTTTAAGAACCACACTGCAACAGTTTCATCCCGCATTTAAATAAAGCCGGCCCGATATTCCTGCTTGATTACTGCATGAGGTAATATCAAGGCCGGCAAAAACAACCATAACTACTGAACGCTGAAACTATTTGTGCTCAACAAACTATTATTGGTATTGAATACACGGATAAAATATATACCGGCACTCCAATTATTACTGCTTTGCAATTGTACGGTTTGCTCCTTTGCATTGATCTGCACCTGCTGTTTCAGTACAACCCTGCCCTGCACATCAATTATTTGTATGCTATGTTCACCGGTTTGTTTTGAACTGACGGTAACAGAGAATGCACTGCCGCGGGTAACCGGACTTGGATAAATTTTTACACTATTCTTTTTAAAATTGAATACCTGCTTTAAGGTATCCGGCAAACTTTGCCTGCTGGATTTTCTTCTGACAGAAACACCCCCTACTCTGCAAACTAAACCAGTATTGGTTTGCTGGTAGCCAACTACTACAAGTGGCTGCATAGTTATTGAAAAAGCATTTTCCAGTATTATATTTTCAAGGATTTCTTTTGATGATGCCTCAATTATTTTTGACTTGTACCCCACTGCAGAAACCTCTATTTTATTATTAATATCATTTACTGTAATGGTAAATTTCCCGGCAGAATCTGCAATAATGCCAGTTTGGGAATTAAATACTTTTACTGAAGCAAAAGGAATAACATCTCCTTTTTGATTAATAATATTGCCTGTGATTGTAACAGGTGCATAACGTTCTTGTTTTTTTGGAGACTCCGGTCTTTTAATCATCTTCCCTGCAAAAATTATAATATCTCTGGCTGACGCGGATAAGGTAAAATCATAGTTGCTTAATCCTGATAGTACAAAAATAGTTTTGCTGTATCCACCGGCAGAGATTTCCAGCATTTCAGTTGCAGGGTTTACTTTTATGGTATACACCCCTTTTGAATCAGATTGCACATTCCTGTCGGTACCTTTTACAGCTATCGTTGCAGCAGCAATCCCCCTTCCATTTTCGTCGGTAATTTTTCCATGGATGATTTTTGATACCCATATTTTTTGTTTACTTGATTTTCGGGTAGTCAAATCAAAGGTAAAATCTTTGAGTGTATTTAAATTGAATTTTGTAAAAGCAATACCACCATGAGGTTTATGGGCAGTACTGTTTTTACTGAATAGCAGAAAAAATAGGGTAATATAATTCCAGTACCAGAACCTTTTTTTAGCCGGTTCATTTGGTAAGGCAATCGTTCTTTCCAGTTGTGAAGGCAGGGCCCGTCCGCAAACATTATCATGTTTAAGGTTATTGAAATAATTCAATACTTCATGATCGCTCATCGTACTAAAGTCAATCACTTCTTTAGCACAGGCATTGCAAAAACGGCCTTGTTGTGTTGGAGTCATCTGCTGCCAGCTCTCGTGGCAGGGCTCAGGAATAGTTAATTGAAATTGCTGCATATCAGTTAATTTTTAATACTGATGCAGTAATTTTTTATTTTACATAAATAGTAAGAGAGAAAATAGAAAAATTATTTTTGTTCTACGGCAACCTGCTGGTCAAATGAAAGGGTATCATTTGCAAGATTATTTTTTACTTTTTTGCGGTAGTTTTTAAACATGCTTTGCCAGCGTAATTGTAAAACACCCAGTATACCTTCTTTTACAATACTCTTATTCATTTTACTGGCTCCCAGTTCGCGGTCAATAAAAGTAATGGGTACTTCAGTTATTTTAAAGCCCAGTTTCCAGGCGGCAAATTTCATTTCTATCTGAAAAGCATATCCTACAAAAGATATCGCTTCAAAGTTTAGTGCTTCCAGCATTTCACGTTTGTAGCAAACAAATCCTGCTGTTGGATCTTTAACCGGCATCCAGGTAATTAAACGGGTATATACAGATGCTCCTTTTGATAAAAATATCCTGTCTGCAGGCCAGTTTTTTACTGCTCCGCCTTTAGTATACCTTGAGCCCACAGCCACTCCGGCTCCATCCACACATGCCTGATACAATCTTTCCAAATCATTGGGATTATGAGAGAAGTCGGCATCCATTTCAAATATAAAACGATACCCTTTTTCCAGCGCCCATTTAAAACCGTAAATATATGCAGTGCCTAATCCCAGCTTACCGTAACGCTCTTCCAGAAACAACTGACCGGGATATTTTGCAAATAAAGATTTTACAATTGCAGCAGTACCATCGGGAGATCCATCATCAATAATAAGAACATGATATTGCTGATTTAAATTCATTACAGCAGCAATAATATTCTGGATATTTTCCTTTTCGTTGTAAGTAGGTATAATAACTAGTTTTTCCAAGACTCCTTTTTGATGGTATCAAATTTACAGTATTTTACCCAATGCACTGTATTCATATTTAATAACCGGGTCAATTAATTATTTTTTAACAGGGTTCTGTTTAAAATCTCGGTCAGTTTTTGTTTGGTATGTAAAGGAAAATCGCCTCTCATCATCCAGTCGTAATACTGTGGTTCAGCCCTCAGTACATCAGCTACTGCCCTGCCCTTATGTTTGCCAAAATTGAAAACTTCCACCCCTTTATCATCAAAACTGAATCGGCGGGCATAATCCACAATTTTTTCTTCTCCTATAACACCTAATACCGACTCTACAGAATTGCCTAATTGGGTATAGCGGTCCAGCTGAGCCATAAACACATCAATAGTAGCACTAACATCAGCTTCGGCACTATGTGCATCCACCAGTTCTTTACTACAGAAAAACTTATATGCCGCACTTAAAGTACGTGGCTCCATGGTATAAAAAATATGCTGCACATCCACCATCTTGCGTTTGCTGAGGTCTACTTCCAAACCCACCCTTAAAAATTCTTCCATCAAAATAGGAATATCAAAACGGTTGCTGTTATAGCCACCTAAATCGCAGCCATCAATAAATACTTTTATTTCGTTGGCAGCCTGTTTAAATGTGGGTGCATCTTTCACCATTTCGTCGGAAATGCCATGAATATCGATGGAAGCCTGAGGAATGGCCATTTCAGGATTGATCAGTTTACGCTTCACCTGACGGGTATTGTCGGGCAAAAGTTTAATAATGGCAATTTCTACTATTCTGTCAGAAGACAGGCTTACTCCGGTTGTTTCAAGATCAATAAAGGCAATTGGACGTTTAAGTTCTAGCATGTTTTAAGGAAGGTTTAGTAATTTTTCGCTTTGATTGTCAAAATTAACGTAGTTTTTCTAAGTAATCCTGTCGAAAAGGTAATATTTAACCAATTTCGCCGTTTAGAGTTCATAATTTATCTTTGTACTACAATTATAAGTTACAATAATAGTTTTTTAACCTGAAATATTAGTAATGAAAAAGTTATTTTTAGTTTTAACATTGGTTGCCGTAATGGTATCCGTGTTCAGCAGCTGCACCAGTAGCCGTAAATCAAGAACGGGTTGTCCTGGTACAGAAGGCATCATACATTAATCGGGCTTTGCAATTATGAACTGGATCTATCTTAACAATGAGGTTCAATTAGAGACCCTTAAAGAAACCTCTAATCAAAAACCACAGCTCATTTTTAAACACAGCACCCGTTGCGCTATCAGCAGCATGGCTAAAAGCCGCCTGGAAAGACTACCACAGCCCGAAGGCATCGACTTTTATTACCTTGATCTGATTCAACACCGAGCATTGTCTCACAAAATTGCCGAAGTATTTAATGTTTACCATGAATCACCACAGGTACTGTTAATTAAGAACGGCGAATGCATTTATGACGAAAGCCATAGCGGTATTCAGATGAATGAGATTATAGAACAGGCGCAATAAAAGTATGTACCTCACAAAATATTAACTGCTTCAACAGCCGATGTTGAAGCTTTTTTATGCCCCTTTAATTAGGGATCAGGTCAATGGGTATCAGAATCTCCCACTTGTTTTTTACTGTTGGATAAATAAGATCTTTATCCAGTAAGTGCGCATATCGTACTCCTATTGATACAGGTAATGAATTCCACACTTTAGTATCAAAATATATTTCTGCACCCGTACTTCTGTTGATGATATTGGTTAATACGCCGCTTACCCTTGCTTTGGCATTATTGTAATCATAAAATGCATTGGCCCTTATCCGTTGAAAATATAATATTCCACCTACTCCCCAGTCGGGATAACATACCGGCAATTGATAGTTTACAGCCAGCTTATACATTTCTCTGGTGCTTAATGCCTGATAGCCCCTTGCATAAGAAAAGATATTACTGAACAGATCGGGCAGACTATCTCTTTTTTGATACGCTGCATTAAATACCAGACTATGATTAACAGAAAGCCCGGGAAAATACAATGCCGCATTGGCCACCAGTTTATGACTTTCGCTGTAGGTAAATGCATCTCTGTAATTAAAAGAAAGGCTTTGTGCCCAGCGGGGATTAACATGTTGTTTTGCGGTACGGCTTACATTACTGAAAGATAAAAAACTGTTAGCGTATTCAATCGCCTTATTGGTAAACACATTTTTAGTAACCCCGCGGTAAGCATACTGCTCCACATTATAGCCTGCACCAAAATTTAAAAACTGATTGGTTCTGCCGCCAATAAAACTCAGCGGTATCGAAAACCCTGTTTTTACAGTGGCGGTATTAAATATCAATGGCGGTTTGCCCGTGGCAGTATCTATAGTTCGGTTAAAACTTTCTTCAACACCCACACTAAGCAGGGGCAACCAGCCACCATATATAGCATTAAAGCCAACGGTATGACTTTTATCATTGCGGTTATAAGTGTAGGTAAGTGTATTACTGAAACTGCTCAGTACATTATCACTGTAAAAAGTATAGCCATATTCCGGATCATCCAATACAGGCCTGCGGCTGTGTAAATTAAACAGGTGAAAAGATTTTTTATACTTTGTTACCGGATAAGGAACAGCAGCCACTTCATGTAGAATTTTACTGCCCGCTTTGGCCAGGGCTGAAGCAGCAGTACTGTGCCCGGTGCTGCCGGTAATTTCTTTCGGATCAATAAGGGTCCAGCCTTCTTTATAATTAATATTCCAGTTGGTGAGCCGACTTCCGCCAGCTGTATTGCCGGTAAACAATAAAATACCTTTTGAATTCACCACGGAATGATACACACTGGTAATATTTTTAAGTACCATGTATATTTTTTTATCCTTCATGGTAAGTGCAAAAACCTTGTCGGAATTTTTATACATCATACTGTAATAAAGGGTATCGTTTTTTACAAAAGGATAGCCCAGTACATTAAACGAAAATGGAGTAAGGGTTTCGGTACTGCCGTTCAACAGATCTACTTTTACCAATGCCATCTGACCTGCAGGATTTCTAACTGCAGATACAGCAGTGCCGGCAGTAAGATACTTGGTTTGTGTAAAGAAATAATTATTGGGATTGGGTATTTTATACAACAGTGATCCAGTTGAAGCATCAATACGGCAAAGATTATTGGTGCCATTGGTATTAACGCTTACAGCAATGATTTCAGTCCCTGCTTCATTAATATCAGGTGAAAAATATTTTGATTTAAACGTGAGCTGCTTTTGCTGTTTGGTTGTAATATCCAGTAA
This sequence comes from Ferruginibacter sp., assembly GCA_037140275.1. Classification (GTDB taxonomy): domain Bacteria; phylum Bacteroidota; class Bacteroidia; order Chitinophagales; family Chitinophagaceae; genus Ferruginibacter. Next base: position 7,152 of record JBAXET010000011.1, read on the forward strand.
TTGAATCACACTGTAATCTCTGTTGGTCCAGCGGGGATCAGATTGAAATGAAGCATACACAATTTTACCATTGCGGTAAGAAAAATATTCGTCCAGTGTAAAATTTTTCACCCGTATCTTTTCTTCCTTACCATTTGCCAGTAAATAAAAACTGCTGACTTCTTTAAACGATTTTTTGGTGACTACAATACTGTCGTCGCCGATATAATTAGGGAAAAGATAATCAATCACATCCCTTTTTTTAGTCCCTGTTAAAAAGCCATACAAATTAAAAGGATAACCATTTGTGACCGGATCTTTATCCATTATGGTACGACCTCTGAAATAAACAATAGCATCATCTTTGAATTTTTTAAAGGGTACACCTGAATATCTTTCTATGGCTTTATTGAATAAGCCTTTAAACTGCACCGCATCATTGGTAACTTTTTGCCAAAAGTCTGGGCCATATTTTTCATATCCATATGCCACCAGGATATAGCCTATCTGATAATGGTCCGGCACAAGATCTTTGTAAGAACCGCTGCGGTATTTCATCCAGTTATACTTTTTATTTGTCATCCACAGCGATTTAAAGTCATTTAAAAAAGCCGGCATCCTTCCCCTGCCCTGTTCGCTAACCAGTGTTTCCTGAAATACGGCATCTCCCTCAAAAAAATAATCGGGTATAAAAATGCCATCGGCAAGTAACTGTCCTTCCTGTCCTAATAAAAAAGTAAATAATTTGGTGATGCCTTTATTAAAATTGCTGAACTGCTGCATATGCCGCTCTTCATGAATGACCAGATTGTCATCCCATCTAATGCTGCCTGTATTAAAATTATCCTGCGGCGCTGTCATGTACAATTCACTCATGATGGGTGCCATTCGTACATAGGCATTGGGTACAGTAGTTTGATTTTGCAAAATGATATCCCAACGGCGTTGTTTGCCGCCAATTGTGGCAGACGTATTGCTATCCAGCATTTGCACCATATTGGCCATGCGTATAGCCTGACTGTCTAACCCAGCAGGGAAAATAATTCTTGCCGAAGGCGATTTTACCTGTTTCCATTTTACTGATGGTGCATTACCACCAAAATTTTGTGCGGCGGCAAAAAACGGCAATAAAAAAATCAATGCAATCGGCGGGATAATTTTTACTTTTACCATTCTTAAAAATACTAAATAATAAATTATGCTTGAACCAGATTTTACCAGCTTTCCGGTGCTTACCACAGAAAGATTAATACTGCGACAAATAGATGCGGCTGATGCTCCCCAAATTTTAGCATTACGGTCAAGTGAATTGGTTATGAAATACATCAATAAAGAAAGAGCTAAAAATTTAGAGGATGCAATGGCTTTTGTGGAGAGGGTAAATACCGGACTGAGTTCCGGCGAAGGCATTACCTGGGGTATGGCATTAAAAGAAGCACCAGAAAAACTGATTGGCACAATTGGTTTATGGCGTATCATTAAACAACACTACCGTGCAGAAATTGGGTATATGTTGCACCCCGATCTTTGGGGAAAGGGTTATACTAACGAAGCCATAAAAGCGGTTATTGATTGTGGTTTTACTACCATTCAGCTGCACAGCATTGAAGCACATATCAATCCTGGCAATGCTGCATCTGCAGGTTTACTGGAGTCAAATGGTTTTGTAAGAGAAGCGTATTTTAAAGAAGATTATTTTTACGAAGGTCAATTTTTAGACAGTGCGATATATTCATTATTAAATAAAGCCCCGTTCTGAAAAGAACAGGGCCCGTAACATTCCGCTTACTATGACTTACATTTTTGCTGCCGGTAATAATACATGATCCACCACATGTATTACACCATTACTTTGATTTACATCTTTGATGGTAACATAAGCCACCCCACCTTTTTCATCTTTAACCGCAATCTTTTTCCCTTTCATCATAAAGGTTAATGTACCACCTGCAACAGTTGGCAAACTTGCCATACCATTTCCTTCTTTAATTAGTTTGGCCAAATCAGCTGCACTGTATTTACCTGCTACCACATGATAAGTTAATACGCCTGTTAATGCTGCTTTACTTTCCGGTTTTAATAAATTGTCTACTGTTCCGGCGGGCAACATATTGAATGCCGCATTAGTTGGAGCAAATACGGTAAACGGACCTGCACTTTGTAAAGTGCTTACCAAACCTGCTGCTTTAACTGCAGCCACCAATGTGGTATGATCTTTACTGTTCACGGCATTCTCAACAATATTTTTTGTAGGATACATGGCCGCACCACCCACCATTTTAGTGCCGTCCATCTGAGCAAACGTAACTGTACAACTTAGCACTGCAAGTGCAGATAAAAAGAATTGTTTCACCTGTTTCATAAATGTGTTTTAATTTTTTAATGATAATGATTGTATACACAGTTACGACAAATGAATTGGTCCGGTTTTAATTTTGCTAAAATAAATTTCAGGCACAAAAAAAACAGCAATACTTTGTATTGCTGTTTTACAAAAATATTGTTGTATTTATATTATGCCCTTACTTACAACTTTGGTAGGTGTGGGATTACCTCCCGCTTTCTCCAATGAAATGGCAAAAGCTTCCGCTTTACCAAATGATTTCATTTTTTGCATATGGAATTTTTGCCCTTTATCATTGGTCACAATCATACCGCCATCTACCGGCACTCCGTCAACGATGGCCCAAAACTGGTATTGCATACCCTGAGGTGCATCGGGTAAATTACTGGCATCAATCATTACATCACCAGAATTGGTCATCCAGAAAATTTTTGCTGTGGCTTCCGGCATGGGGTCCATTCCATTTAAGGCAACGGGTTTGCTGAAAGGGCTGTGTACATAACTCATGTCTTCCTTCATATCCTTCATCTGCTGAGCAGCAAGTAATGCCTGCTCCTGATTTTGCCTGAGTTCGGCGGTTACTGCAGTATATTTATTATAGTACATCCAGTTCATTGCACTACTGCCGATTAATAAAGCTGCCGATGCTGCAGCTGCCCATTTCCAGTAATTTTTTACAAGCATCAGTTTAACAGGTGCTTTTGCTGCGGGACTAACCTTATCATTTGAACTGCCGATTTTTTCAAACAACGCCTCTTTAACTGAAGCCGAAGGTGCCTGTGCATTGGCAAATGCATATTGTTCCAGCCCTGTTTCAATGGCAGCTAATTCAGCTGCCACTTCGGGATATTGCTTTACCCATATTTGCACCTGCATACTTTCTTCTTTCGAAGTTAGTCCGGATGCATACAGCTCCAGCAACCCTGATGATATGATATCTTGTACGTTCACTTTTATTGCAGCAATTTTCTGAGTTCCAAAATGGCAGTACGCATTCTTGTTTTCACAGTACCTAAAGGCACCTCCAAAGCCTTGGCTATTTCTTCCTGGGTATATCCGTTAAAATAAGCCAGATCAATAATACTCCTTTGTTCAGGTTTAAGATTGGCCAATTGCTTTCTGATCCCTAAGCTATCAAATTTTTCCGAAGTTGTGCTGTCGGCATAATTACTTACGGAATTTTCATCCCCCGAGATTTGCTGTTGTTTCTTATAGCCCTTGCTTCTTAAAGTATCAATTGTTAGATTGCGGGTAATATTGATCATCCAGGTAAACAGGCGGCCTTTGGCAGCATCATAACTGGCAATATTGTTCCATATCTTAATAAAAGCTTCCTGTAAAATATCTTCTGCCAGCTCCCTGTTCTCTACCAGTTTATAAATTGCACCATTTAAAGCAGGGGCATAGTTATCGTACAGATACGAAAACGCCTGCCTGTCGCGGCTTTGCAAACTGATTACCAGTTCTTCTTCTGAATATTTTTTAGTTACTGTCAATAGTACTACCGCTTAATCCTTTATCGAAAGTAGATTATTTTTTTGTTCGCTGTATCTTTCTGTAATAATTTCAACCATGCATATTACCCCTATTCCGGTTTTGCCTATGGTTAACAAAAAGGAAACCATATTGTTCTACGAAAGCAGGTTAGGTTTTATTGCGCAGGATCAGGGCAATTATCTGGTGATGAAAAAAGACGCTGCAGAAATACATTTTTTTATATGTGCAGATAAATACCTTTGCGCCAATTCCCGCTGTGTAATTAAAGTGAGCAATATTCAGGATTTGTACAGCGACCTTTGTGCAGTGGATATTATTGAACTTGAAGGCCGGTTGAAAGAACAGCCCGGCGGAATAAAAAGATTTATCATTACCGACAATAACGGCAACACTTTACAATTTGAAGAATAAATGCAGCAGTTAATAATTAGAAATATACAACCGGAAGATGATGCCGCTATTGCAGCCATCATTCGTAAAGGGTTGGAAGATTTTAATGCCCATAAACCCGGCACGGTATACTTTGATCCTACTACCGATCATTTGAATGAAATGTTTACTACCCCCGGTAGCTGTTATTTTATTGCAGAAGAAAATGGCGTAATGCTGGGCGGCTCGGGTATTTACCCCACTGAAAATTTACCGGAAGGCACATGCGAATTGGTGAAATTATATTTATCTGCTGCATCAAGAGGCAAGGGCATTGGCAAGTTACTGGTGCAAAAATGTTTTGCTGCAGCAAAAGAAATGGGCTACACCAAAGTATATCTGGAAACCTTACCCGAATTGAATATTGCTGTACCCATGTACGAAAAACTAGGCTTCAATTATCTGGATGGCCCTTTAGGTAACAGCGGCCATTCGGCATGCAATATCTGGATGATTAAAAATATTTAGGGATACTTATGGAATCTTCAGCTGCCTGAATCTTATCGGCAAAATGAAATTGATTACCACTCCCTTTTTATGGCTTTTACTGCTGGCCTGCAATTTTAAGCAGGAGAGCCCCGTAAGAAGATTGCCGCATACAGCTATTCACGCTTCATCTGCTCCAATAAATTACGATTCCTGCAAGCAACAAATTTTAATTATTAAAAGATTACACGGATCAGCATGGAACAGTACAATAAAAAAAGGAAAAGAAATGGTTTTTACCAGAGCAGTTACTGAAACCATTATTCCTAACTGGATGGGTACAAAATGGGATTTTAATGGCACTTCCGAAATTCCACAGCAGGGCAGTATTGCCTGCGGATATTTTGTAACCACTGTACTGCGTGATGCCGGCCTGCGGGTAGCCAGAGTAAAACTGGCTCAAATGGCATCCGAACAAATGATTACTTCCCTGGTGCAAGCGAAGTATATTCAACGGTTCAGTAATGTTGCCATTAATGATTTTACAGCGGCTGTCACCAAACAGGGATTTGGTTTGTACCTTATCGGACTAGATAATCATACCGGATTTATTTATAACGATGGTGATACTGTTTATTTTATTCACTCTTCTGTAGTGGGTACCCGAAATGTACAAAAAGAAATTGCAGCCAACAGCTGGGTATTGCAGCAGAGTAAATATAAAGTACTGGGAAAAATAAGTGCTGATGAAAAAATATTAAACAAATGGATTAATCCATGATCAGGAAGTTTCGGGGCTGATCATTTCCACTTCGTATACCGGACTAAATAAATACATTTTACCTGTTATTACCTCTACGCATTTAAACCGCTTGCGAACCAGTTCTCCTTTTTTAAAAATGCGGTTGCCCTTTATTTTGAACAGGCTTCCGGCGGGCAATTGTTCCACTAACTGCACGCCATCTTTTTTAATATCATAATGATGCAGCACTCTTAATAATTTTTCGTCGCCGCAACTGCTGGCAGCAGGGCTTTGCAAGGTTTGCATCAATGCTTTTTCAATATCAGGTGGAAATACTTTTTTTAAAAGGAATTGTGCCAGTATTTTACTGAATTCATTTTTCCATTCTTTACCATGTGCCATTACCCTGTGGCCAAACTGCTCATAGGTAAATAAATGCGCCAGCTCGTGCAACAACGTGATCAAAAAAGCATATTTGTTCAGATTGCCGTTCACACTAATGCGGTGAGTTTTATCTGCATGTGCATGCCGGTAATCTCCCAAAATGCTCTGCCTTTGCCGGGTAATGGTTAAATGAACTTTATAATGTTGCAGATAGTGCAGCATCCCCTCAAAACTACCGGGAGGCAAATAATCCTGTAACTGTAAAAGCGGGGCTTCCTGTTTAGCCATTTTGCTGTTTATTCATCTTCATTGCCATAATTACTTCCACGGCAAGATAAAGGAAATATAAAAAGATGGAAATATACACGGCCGGTTTGTTGATGGCCTTCCCTGCCCATACTACATATCCAATAAAAGCACCGGCAATAATTACCATTTTTATCATGGTGCCGGCCATAACACTGCGGATAAATACATTGGGGTTAGCATTTTTAAGTGCTTTTTTCTGCAGCAGAAAAACGATAAAATTAGAGAGGAATAAGAGGGTATTGGCAACAATCAGCACATCTCTGTTGATGCCGTATCTTTCAAAAAAAGAAGGCATCAATAAAAACGCCGTGTTTAAAAATATAAAAAGTAATGCTAATGGTAAAAATGTTTTGCGGCTCTTTTGCATGTAGTTATTTTTAAGCTAACAGGCGCAAAGATAATATGCAAATGGGTAATGAAAATTATTGAAGCATCCGGCCTTCAATTACTCATTTACTGCATTAGCTCTTTCAGTAACCAGTTCTACCACATTGGCCCCCATCTGGCATTTTCCATTAAAGGTTGCAGTAGGTTCCACCTGTAATTTCCCTGCACAAATATCCCCGTCTACCACAGCATTTCCATGAAGAAATAATAAATCCGATACCTGTATAGTGCCTTTAACCTTACCCAGCACATCAGCCAGCTTTCCATTTACATCGCCTTCAATCAGCCCCTGGGCTCCTACCAGTATTTTAGCCTTTGAAATCAGGTTGCCCTTTATGGTTCCATCAATGCGTATATCACCATTACTGGTCACATTACCGGTAATTACAGTGCCTGCCCCAATAATAGTGGTAGATCCTGCAGTACTGTCATCGAAAGACAATTTGGATTTGGAATTAAACATATTGTAGATTTTAGAGGTGTCATTTTTGTCTAATCATTGCTGTTTTCCGGTTTTGGAATATCCAGCTTATTGGTGTCCAGTTTAGGTACATTGCCCTGCAATACTTTTTGCAAGTTATCCATGTACTGCTGGGTATTTTGTAAAGCCTTTTCTATTGAGTCTGTTCTTTTGATAAGTATCTGGTATTCCTTTCGTTGCTTTGCATTTCCGTATCCCACTCCCGGTAAATAATATTTTAAAGGGGTAAAAACAATCAAACTAACCGTTAATCCCACCAGTAAAACAAACAGCGAGCTCAGGGCAATATATACGCTCAACCGGTTCAACCTGAATTTTACCACTTCCTCATAAGTATCTTCATTCATCACTACCAACCTGTAACGATTCCGCAAGCGTTTTAATGTGCTGTTGGCGTCAAAATTTGCCATATAATATTTTTGCAGGAAGTTAAAATTAAGGAAAGCAGGCAAAATAAGCAATAAAAGGGTAAAAAAGCGTTTTTATATCCTGCCAGGTAATCAATGTGGCTGACAGAATTTTACAGTTCATAAAAAAAGAATAAAGTGCCGTAAACTACGGGCATTTGCCCCGTCGTTTAATAAAAATAACCGATATTTATCCCCGATATCTAACCATTTGATTCATGCTGAAGAGAACAATAGCTTTTATACTTCCTTTTTTTGTTTTCATAACCTTTTCTTTCAAAGGCATTGCCCAGCCTGTTTGGACATTTGATCCTTTTGGAAAAGAAAAAAAACCGGAGAAATACGAGAACCGAAAACTGGGTTCAGAAAAAACGGCTGACAAAAAATTTACCCGGGCCAGACATTTTATTCAAAACAACGTTACGCATTACAACTATTTCTTTAATGCCAATAATAAAGTGAATGCTGTAGTGGAAAGAGCAAAATTGCAGAGCAAAGACGATTACAGTAAACTATTACCCTTCTACCCCTTTTCATTTACCAATACAGCATCCCAAAAACAGGAACTGGATTCAGTGATTTATAAATGTACTGCGGGTATATTGCTGCACGATTTAAGAAATGACTGGGTAGACAACCTGTATCTGCTGATTGGCAAAGCCTATTATTACCGGAACGATTTCGATTCTGCCGCACTAACCTTTCAGTTCATCAACTATAATTTATTCCCCCGTAAAAAAGGCGAAGATGATTCCCGTGTGGTGGGCTCCAATGCTTCTGCCAGCGGCAAAAATATTTCCATTGCCAACAGTGAAAAAAGAAATTTCATTCAAAAAATGGTCAACCTGCCACCCAGCCGCAACGATGCGCTGGTATGGATGGCACGTGCGTTAATTGAACAGGAAGAATATGGAGAAAGTGCCGGACTTATCAATACATTACAAAATGATGCTAACCTGCCCAAACGTTTACGTAACGATCTTGACGAAGTAAGCGCCTATTGGTATTTTAAACAATCAGTTTACGACAGTACAGCAGTACATCTTGAAAAAGCAATCAGTAATGCTGATGACAAACTGGATAAATCGAGAAGAGAATTTTTATTGGCACAGTTGTACGAAATGACCGGCAATGTAAACAAAGCGTCGGAATATTATGGCAAAGCCTCTACGCATACTGTTGATCCGCTGATGGATATTTATGCCCGCCTTAATGATGCAAAAATGTACCGTAGCGGCGATAATTCAAAAGAACTGAATAACAGCATTTTCAATCTTTTAAAACTGGCCAGAAAAGACAGGTTTGATGCGTACCGCGATATTATATATTATTCTGCAGGTGAACTCAGTCTTAAAAAACCTGACACCAGTTCCGCTATAGTATATTTCGATAAAAGTGTTAAATACAACGACAATAATATCCCTTATAAAAACAAAGCGTTTTTAAAACTGGGTGATATTGCGTACAAACGCAAGTTGTATAAACTGGCGGCTAATATGTACGATAGTTTACAAATGAGTGATACCAGTTTTGCCGAAAATACTGGTTTGATTCAGGCAAGGCGAGCTGCACTTACCAAAATTGTAGATTACACTACTGTTATAGAAACAGAAGACAGTTTGCAACGTATAGCCGCTTTATCTGCTGCCGACAGAGAATCATTTGTAAAAAAATTAGTGCGTAAACTAAGAAAGGAAAACGGATTAAAAGATGATGGCAGTAACAACAGCGGCTCAGCCCCTGCAGGTTTCGACAATAAAAACAATGCTCCGGCCGATCTTTTTGCATCATCAGGCACAAAGGGCGAATGGTATTTTTATAACAGTTCTTTAAAATCAAGAGGGTTCAGCGATTTTAAAAGTAACTGGGGCACCAGAGTAAATGTAGATAACTGGAGAAGAAAAGCAGCAATAGATCAGGTTGTAAAAAATGGACCCGGTAATACCAATGCTCCGGCAGGTTTCAACGGTAAAACAACAGCTGCTACAAACCCCGGTGGCTCCGGAAGCCCTGCTGCAGAAATCAGTTACGAATCCATGATTCAACGCCTGCCGCTTACACCGGAAAAAACAGACAGCAGCAATGCCTTGATTGCAACTAATTTGTTGAGCCTTGCTAAAGTATATCAGTCAGATTTTGAAGATTATGAAGAAGCCGCTAAAACATATGAGGAATATCTTCGTCGCTTTCCTAATAAACTGGCCGATGGTGAAGTATATCTTGGCTTATATTATTGTTACAACAAACTGGGCAATACCACTAAGGCGGACTATTATAAAAATTTGCTGAACAGTAAATTCGCCAATTCCAAATCCTGGCAAATGCTGAATAACCCGGCAGCTTTGGGCGATAAAACCAAAAGTCCGCAGATCACTAAAATCTACGATAATATTTATACGCTTTTAATAGAAGGCAAATTTGATGCTGCAATTGCAGAAAAGAAAAAAGCAGATGCTGCGTACAGCAATAATTACTGGACTCCGCAATTGCTTTACATTGAAGCAGTATATAATGTTAAACAACATAACGACAGTTTGGCCATTGCTGAATTAACAGCCCTTATGCAAACCTATCCGCAATCGGCATTAAAAGACAAGGCCGAAACCATGATAGATGTGATTAAAAGAAGAAAAGAAATTGAATCATACCTCACCAATTTACAGGTAACCCGTGAAGAAGATCAGAAAGTTATTGTAGCCGACGATAATAAACCTGTGGTAAAAGTTAAGGTAGCAACAGTAGCACCTCCAACGCAAAAACTGCCGGTTGCGGTTGCCCCTATCATTATTAAAGACACTTTAAAAGGCGTTACAAATGTAGTAAGCGGATCTTATGTATTCCGGCCAGAATCGCAACATTATGTATTGATGGTTTTAGAAAAAGTGGATGGCGTATATGTAAATGAAGCAAAAAATGCTTTAACCAGATTCAGCAGAGACAATTATTACAGTTTACCTATACAGGTTAATAAGGATGTGCTGGATGCAGACCATTCCCTGCTGGTAATAGGAAGCTTTGTTGATGATGCCGCTGCGCTGGAATATTACGATAAAATAAAGAATAGTGCAGTAAGAGAAGTATCGTGGTTGCCGGCAAATAAATACTCATTCCTGATTATTACAACAGATAACCTGCAGGTGTTAAAAAATAATAAAGATGTAAATACTTACAGAGGACTGTTAAAGACACAATACCCGGGCAAGTTTTAACAAGAACAATAATAATTACTTCAAACCTTTTTTTAGTTTTGCGCCACCACTATAAGGCAATATTCAAACATTTAACATTACACAGTTTATGACAAGGGCGGTAAAAATTTTCTGGCGGTTGTTCTTTGGCGGATTCCTGTTTATTATATTACTATTCTTATGCGCCAACTTTGGATTGTTTGGCAAAATGCCTTCCATTACAGAGCTGGAAAATCCTGAAGCAGATCTGGCTACTGAAATTTACAGCAGTGATGGCCTGCTGATGGGTAAATATTATGCCGAAAACCGCAGCGAAGTAAAATACAATGAAATATCTCCCAATGTCATCAAGGCATTAATTGCCACAGAAGATCAAAATTTTTATGACCATTCGGGTATTGATGCAAGAGCAGTAGCTAGAGCTATTATTAAATTAGGAACCGACGGAGGCGGAAGCCCTATTACACAGCAACTGGCAAAAAACATGCTTGGGCAGGGACATAAAAATATTATAAGAAGAGGATTAGAAAAAATAAAGGAATGGATCATTGCAGTTAAACTGGAACGCAATTTTACTAAAGAAGAAATCATCGCTTTATATTTAAATCGTGCTGCATGGGGTAATGCATTTGGCATAAGAAATGCATCCCGCATCTATTTTCAAAAAGAACCCAAAGATTTAAAGTTAGAGGAGGCCGCAGTATTGGTGGGCATGCTTAAAGGTTTTATTTATAACCCAATCGGCCACCCCAAAGCTTCGCTGGACAGAAGGAATACAGTAATCGGACGTATGGTAGATTGCAAACAGCATTATTTAACAGCTGAAGAAGCAGCAATTATTAAAGCCAAGCCCCTGATTACAAATTATAAAAAACTGGATGAAAATGTGGGTATTGCTCCTTATTTCAGAGATGCCTTAAGAGAGAAACTTAAAACATGGTGTGCAGAGCATAAGAACCCCAAGACCGGCGAACCCTATGACCTTTTCAGAGACGGACTAAAAATTTATACTACCATCAATTCCAGAATGCAGCAATATGCCGAGGAAGCAGTGGTGCAGCACATGCCCGTAATACAGCGCAAACTGGATCAGATCATGAAATCCAATAGTGATAAAATATGGAAGGGCCATGAAGCTACTATTGAATCTGCCATGAAGTATACCGAGAGATGGAAAACAATGGCAGAAGATGAGGTAAAAGAAGAAGATATCAAAAAATCATTTTACATCCCTGTAAAAATGAAAGTATTTGCATGGAATGCTAAACGTGAAAAGGATACCGTGATGACACCTTTTGATTCTATTAAATACCATAAACAATTATTACAAACTTCTTTTGCCTCCATGGAACCCGGTACAGGTGAAGTTAGGTGTTGGGTTGGCGGTATCGATTATAAGTGGTTTAAATACGATCATGTGACTGCCAAAAGGCAGGTAGGCTCAACTATTAAACCACTCATTTATTCACTGGCGGTTCAGGATGCAGGCTATACTGCAACTACCGAAATAGCAGGTGGCCCTGTGCAGTACGGAGGCGAAATGCGCACGTTTAAAGGTGGTGGTGGCACCATGGCAAACTGTTTGGCATGGTCAAAAAATACCGCTTCAGTACGCATTACCAATCTGGTGGGCGTAAAAAGGGTAATTGAGTTTGCACAAAGCTGTGGCGTTAAAGCCAAACTGCCTCCCTATTCATCACTGGCATTAGGTGCAGCAGAAATTCCCATGCTGGAAATGTTGCAGGCTTATTCTATGTTCCCCAATAAAAGTTTGAATACCGCTCCAATAATGTATACCCGAATAGAAGATAAAAACGGGAATATTCTGGAAGAATTTAAACCAGAAACTAAGCAGGTAATGAGCGAAGCCTCTGCATTTACCATGGTACAGCTGATGCAGGGAGTAGTGCAGTTTGGTACTGCTCACTCTTTGAATAGCTATAATATTCCTGTTGAAAAAGCCGGTAAAACCGGTACTACTAATGACAATACTGATGGCTGGTTTATTGGATATACGCCCGAATTACTAGCCGGTACATGGGTGGGTTGCGAAGATCCATTTATAAGAATATATTCCGGTACTTCGGGTGGTAATGAAATGGCTGCACCCAAATGGGGCATTTTTATGAGCAAAGTGTATGCAGACAAAAAATTAACATACGGGCAAATAAAAACATTTGAAAAGCCTGCTTCTATGGGCAGCGGAGAATTATATGCTGATCAGGATTGGAGTAAAATATTCAATCAGGGCGACAGTACAATGGACGAAGGCAATGGTAATGCCAATGATTTTATTGTTGACCCTTCAGCAGCTGATATAACGCCTCAGGAAAATATTGGTATTGAAAGTGAGATTCCTAAAAATCCTGCAGATACTGGTAAATCTAAAAACAAGCCAGACGCTAAAATAACTATGCCTGCAGCAAAACCTGCTGACCCTAAGGTTAAGCAACCCATTCCTGTGAAAGGAAAAACAGGTACCGAAAAAAATGACTATTGATTTTCTATTTAACTGAGCCGCTTTTGTCAAACACTTCTTCTATTTCATAGATTTCGTTGTCAAAAGCGGTTGTCATTTTATTGCGGTCAAATTCTTTTTCATTATTAGCAATAAAAATTGTGGCTACCCCATTCCCGATAAAATTAGTAATGGACCTGGCCTCACTCATAAAACGATCTACACCCAATAATAAAGCAAGGCCTTCCATTGGTATAACTTTAACAGCTGATAATGTTGATGCCAGCACTATAAAGCCACTTCCTGTAACTCCTGCCGCCCCTTTAGAAGTAACCATTAAAATTCCGATGATGGTGAGTATCTGAGCCCATGTTAAATCAATATTAAATACCTGAGCCAAAAAAAGTACTGCCATTGATAAATAAATTGTAGTACCATCCAGATTAAAAGAGTAGCCCGCAGGAACAACCAATCCCACTACAGATTTAGAGCAACCCATGCGTTCTAATTTTTCCATTAAAGAAGGTAAAGCCGCCTCCGAAGATGAAGTGCCCAATACAATCAGTAATTCTTCTTTAATGTATATTAAAAACTTCCAGATGCTGATCTTATAATACCTGAGTATAAGCCCCAGTATTACAAAAATAAAAATCAGGCAGGTGCTGTAAACAGAAAGCATTAGTTTACCCAATGGTAATAGAGTGGCAACTCCATATTTTCCAATCGTAAATGCCATACCCCCAAAAGCTCCAACAGGAGCTAACAACATTACTATATGCAGGGCTATAAAAATGTATTTAGAAAAAAAACTAAGAATAGCAATCAGCCCGCTTTTGTTTTCGATTTTGCTGATGATAATTCCAAATATAATTGACAGCATCAAAATTTGCACTGTAATATTTTCCCTCACAAATTTCAACCAGCTAAATGTTGAGGCACCGGCTTTATATGCCGAAATATCTCCGCCCTGCTGTAAGGCGGATGTATTTACTCCGCTGCCCGGCTGAATTAGCCAGGCTATAATAATGCCAATGATAAGCGCTGCTGTAGTAACAATCTCAAAATATAACACGGCCTTACCCCCAACCCTTCCAACTTTTTTTAAATCCCCCATCCCACTAATACCCAATGATATTGTTAGAAAAATGATTGGAGAAATAAACAGTTTGATCACTGCAATAAAATATTCGCTCAATGGCTTCATTTGTACAGCAGTTGCCGGCTGATAATGCCCCAGTACAATTCCTCCAGCAATTGCGGTGAGCACCCAAAATGTAAGATTGGTAAATATTTTTTTCATATGAATAGCAAGCTGCAGTTTTATAAAAGCAAAATACAATAAAAAACCCCGGTAAACCGGGGTTATAAAAATTTATCAGTATGGATTAGTTGTTCCCTTTAAATTCAACTCTTCTGTTATTTGCACGCCCTGCTGCAGTTTTATTATCTGCAATAGGATTGTCAACTCCAAAACCGGTAGAGGTTAAACGATTGGCATCAATACCTTTTTTAACTAAAAATGCTTTTACAGCATCTGCTCTTTTTTGAGACAGGGTTAAATTTTTAGCTGGCTTACCTACATTATCAGTATACCCGTTAATAGCAACATTTAAAGCAGGATGAGCAGTTAAAATAGCTGCACCTTTATTTAGTTCTGTTATAGCTTTAGCAGTAAGTGTGGCACTTCCGGTAACAAACTGAACATTATCTGCATTGAAAGCAAAGTCGGCCAAAACCGGACATCCTTTATTTTCTGCAGTTCCTTTTTCGTTGATACATTTATCTTCTTCGTCATTTATTCCATCTCCGTCTGTATCAGGAATAGGGCAACCCTGATAGCGGGCAAAACCGGGAACATCAACACATTTATCCTGTTCATCATTAATACCATCTTTATCTGTATCAGGGATAGGACAGCCTTTGTATTTAACCAAACCGGCTACAGTTGGGCATTTATCATCAGCATCAGTAATGCCATCACCATCTTTATCAGGACAACCCTGTAATGATGCCAGACCGGCAACATCAGGACATTTATCTTCTGCATCAATAATGCCATCACCATCTCTGTCTTTTGGCAGTTCCACAACAGGTGGTGGCGGAGGTGGTGGTAATACCACTTCTTTCTTTTTACCAATATTACCTGCAATACCAAAACTATGGTAGAAATGATAAGCTGCATTTTCTGTAATAGGAATGCGATACTGGCTGTTTACCATAAGAAATGCTTCGTCAAACAGATTTACCTGAAAACCTACACCTACCGGCAAAATAGCACCATAATAGCCCTTGTATTTGGAACCACCCAAACCGGCAGTAACAAACGGACTTAACCAGTACTTATCAGATAATAATTTCAGATTTCCGGTAGCAACAGCTTCCATTAAAAAGTCGTTGGTACCACGAAGCGCTTTTCCAGGAACAGGATAATCAAGAAAAGAACCTGTAAGAGTAGCAGCAAAATCTACACTATTACTTAAGCCCTTAATATAACTCACTCCCATACCCGCACTCATTCGTTGAGTCTTCTTCCAGATTTTTGAACTAATTACATTGGAAAGACTTGTAGTTCTTAAAGTTGAAGCTGTATTAAAATCATTCAAAATCAAATGAACTCCTAATGCAGGACGCTTTTTGAAATCATTTTGACCATAACTACTTATCAAAGCACTTATAGATAGAAATGATAATAAGATTTTCTTCATATTTTGTTAGTTTACTTAGTTGTGGCAAAAATACTCGCTTACAGGCAAAACGTGAAATATTTTACCCACATTATTAGCATTGAGGTGATATCGTACTTACATAGGTGGCTTTTTACCCAAAACTTCTACTTTAACCCTTGTTAAACCGCTAGCTACATAACCAAGTTTTACTGCTGCTGCTCTGGTTAAATCAACAATTCTTTTCATTCGCGGATGCAACCTGTCATTAGTTTTTAGAATTACAGATTTTCCATTTTTTAGATTGGTTACCTTGACCCAGGTACCTAATGGCAATACATTACAGGCACAGGTGAGTTTATTCTGGCTAAATATTTCACCGCTGGCTGTTTTTTTCCCATTGAATTTATTGGAATAAAAACTCGCCAGACCATATAATACTTTTTTAGATTTAACAGGCATTGTTTTTACAGCTGCCTTTTGCTGGGCAACAGCTGTAGCAGGCATAAAAAAACTCATTGTCGCAATAAAAAGCAACATAAAATAATTTGTCCGGCAGTATATGTTAGTTTTTAATTTCATGCAAGCAATTAGATGAGCAATACAATTTAATGGTATATCCTCATTTATCAGCAAAATATTTTTCACGCAATAACTTATCTTCTCCGTAAATGTCTTCATAAAATCTGATCTTCCCATTTTTCCCCTCGCAGGTAAAATATCTTATATAAATGGGGATTTTATTTTTTACATCTAATCGATGCCTTTCTTTATGTGCAATCCAGTTTTTTATTGAATCGGTATTATACGCCATGGTCTCCGGCGCCGGAATATTCATACTGTCATTTCGAATGATATAAAATGCCAGTTTCTCCCATTCCTGTACCCGCACACAACCATGGCTTAAAGCGCGAGACGCATTTTTAAACAGGTACCGCTGGTTGGTATCGTGCAGATACACTGCATAAGGATTATTGAAATTGAATTTAAAAACACCCAGCGCATTATCATCGCCACTATTCTGCATCACTTTATAGGGTATCCCTTTACTGTATTTACTCCAGTTTACTGTAGCTCCATCAATTGTTTCGCCTTTTGCATTTATCAGTTTTAAACCCAGTTTAGCTAAATATGCCGGATTGCTTTTAAGCTTAGGCAGGTATTGTTTGGCTATGATACTGGTAGGTACTGTCCATGTTGGATAAGTGACCATATCTGAAATAAAACTGTTGAGTAAGGGTGTTCTTGTTTCAGGCTTACCGCAAATCACTTTTGATTCCAGTGCAATAGTATCGTGATCTATTACCCATAAATAAAATCCGGGAAGGTTAACCCATATATATTGTTCGGGCATTTGTGCGGGTAATTGTTTGTACCGGTCTAATGTAATGGCAATGCGTTTGAATTTTTCCACGTCACTGGTATTCATCATTTTTACCAGCGATGCCGAAATTTTTCCATCGGGTTTAATCCCTTTTAGTTTCTGGTATTTTCGTAGCGCACCATCTAATTGAGATGAGTCGGGTAAACTATCCTGTACCACCAGCGCGCCACTTTCAGATAATCTTTTTTGAATGGTCTTAATAAAAAATAAAGAGTCTTTAAGATTACTCTTTTTATAAGGATAGCTTACGTATGTATACACCCTTCTGTCCATACTGTCTGTAAAGCTTTTAATACCCCGCTTTAATTCCCAGTAATTTTTATCTGCCGGTTGCAGTTCATTCAGCAATACTGTAAATGTTTTTTTGTTCAGTAAGCTGTTCAAATTTTTTACAAAAAAATCATTGCCCACCGCTGAATCTTTATTGAGCGTAACACTGTCGGGCTGTAACCTGCCCTGTTTAAGGTCTTTCGCAATATGCATGAATGCATCTGTAAACATCAGTTCGGCTCTTGTCCATAACACCGCATCTGTTCTTTTCACAGAATCCTTATCTAATGTTTTTTTGAGTGCCTTTAAATTTTTAACATGATACTCTTTTGGAAAAAGACCTTCCTGCTCAGCGTTAACAATAAACTGATATAAGGAGTCTGCAAGAGGTTCCCATTTTTCTTTATTACTCCATACCGGATGAAACTCATTGCTGCTGTAAAAACTATTTACCAGAGCCGCCATTGTAAGCCTGATACTGTCATCAACCTTCCCCTTATGCTGCGTGGCAAAGTCCAGTGCTTCTTTAATATTTTCTGCCACTTTCCTGTTCATCTCCTCGGGATTCTTTACCTGCAATTGAGTTTTGGGTTCATCAGTATCATTGCAGGAACTGATGAACAAGTACAAAATGATTACGGTAACCTGTAAATAAGGGTATTTAATGTAATGCATATATCGGGTCAAAAAATTAGTAACTTGAAGGATATTGTAGTTTTCAGGAGGATTATAGTTAAGAATATATGAACAAGATAATACATAGGTTTCAATTAACAGGGTTTTACTGCATTGTTTTTTTATTAACATCCGGTATTGCAAACGGACAAGACACGGCATTGAATAAATACGGTCTGTATATAGTTGAAACTAAGGATGCATTGCAAAAAATGATACGTAAAAATCCCAATAAAGAGATGGTTGACCTGCATAAAAAAATACCCGGTCTTATTTTGGACCTTCGCTATGCCGGCACCAATAATTTTATGCAGCAGGTATTGTACCCAGTTATCACTACTACCTACCTGCGTAAACCTGCTGCTGATTCATTGGCTGTGATACAAAAAATATTAAATCAATCAGGACTGGGTTTAAAAATTTATGATGCCTACCGGCCTTATTCAGTAACTGAAAAAATGTGGGAGCCGGTGCAGGATGACCGTTATGCTGCCGATCCAAAAAAAGGCAGTGGACATAACCGTGGCGTGGCCGTAGATCTTACAATTGTCAACTTAAAAAATAATGAAGTCCTGGATATGGGAACCGGCTTTGATAATTTCAGCGATACCGCACATCATGCCTTTTCCAATTTACCCGAAGAAGTATTACAGAACAGGTTGCTGCTTAAAAACATTATGGAGCAACATGGCTTTAAGGCACTGGATACAGAATGGTGGCATTACAGTTTACCCAATGCAAAAGAATTTGAATTAATGAATATCGCATTTAAAGATTTTGCCGTAAAATCAATCCCAAAAAACAAAACCAATACTCATGCTAAAAGAAGCACTCATTGAAATATTTGAAAGAGACCTGAACAGACTCAGCAATGAAATCAATTTATATAAAGATGAAAATAATTTATGGGTAACTAAAGCCGGCATCAGCAATTCCGCAGGTAACCTCAGCCTACATTTACTGGGCAATCTAAATTATTATATTGGCGCCGGACTTGGCCATACCGGATATGTACGTTACCGTGATGATGAGTTTGCATTGAAAAATATTCCCCGTGCAGATCTTACTACCAATATTCAGAATTGCATTTTGATAGTTAAAAATTCGCTGGCTAATTTACCGGCAGCATATCTTGAAAAAGATTTTCCAATAGATGTATTTGGCAAACCGGTCAGTACTATTTTTATGCTGGTGCATCTTACCACACATTTAACGTATCATTTAGGACAGATCAATTATCACAGAAGATTAATAGATTAAGCAATCACTCTTTTGATGTATTGTTGCTGCAGCATCAGATCTGCAATCACTAAAGCAGTAACCGCTTCCACAATTACAGGAGCCCTTAATGCCACACAAAGATCATGTCTGCCTTTAATGGAAAAATCTTCAGTTACCTGAGTATCCCAATTTAAACTTTTTTGCACTTTGGGTGTGGATGAAGTGGGTTTTACTGCCAAACGAAACACCAATTCGTTTCCATTACTAATACCTCCAACAACACCTCCGGCATGATTGGTGCTGGTTTTACCATCCATATTTTCAATGGAATCATTATGTTCACTGCCAAACATGTGTGCAGCTGCAAATCCGGTTCCAAATTCTACTCCACGAACAGCAGGGATAGCAAATAAAACATGTGCCAAAACAGATTCTACCGAATCAAAATAGGGTTCTCCTAATCCAACAGGCAAACCATTCACTGCACATTCAATTATACCTCCTACTGAGTCTTTGGCATCAATGCCTTTTTGTAAGCCTTTATCCAAATCTTTTTCACCTGCAATTTCTGTTACTGCTGCCGCAATTTGAATGGCAGGCATCAGTCTTTTGGCAATCGCTCCTGCAGCTACAATTCCTGTGGTTAGTCTTGCACTGAAATGCCCGCCTCCACGATAGTCTTCGTGACCGCCAAATTTTTGATGCGCCACCCAATCAGCATGACCGGGTCGTGGAATACTTCTTTGTTTATTATAATCTTCGCTTCTGGTATTTTTATTTTCAAACAAAATAGTAATGGGGAACCCTGTTGTTTTTCCATTGAATATGCCTGATTTAAAAATGGGGTAATCTTCTTCCTGACGTGGTGTGGTACCCTTTTGTGTGCCACCCTTTCTCCTTTCCAAATCGGGCAACAAATCCTCTGCAGCTAATGCTAATCCGGCAGGACAACCATCAATGGTTATACCCACAGATTCGCCATGTGACTCTCCAAAAATATGCACCCTTAAAAGACGTCCGAAAGAATTCATTGTAAAGATTTAATTGGTTAAAGATACGCCGGCATTTAATATCTGTAAATGCAAATAAAAATCGGGATACGACTTATTGATGGCTTCTGCTTCTTCAACAATGGTTTCACCATTGGCCTGTAAAGCTGCCACTGCACAAGCCATTGCAATTCGGTGATCGTGCCTTGAATGTACTACTGCCCCTTTTAATCCTTCGCCGCCTTTCACCATCATCAGGTCATCCTGTAAAATAATTGTTACGCCCATCTTGGCAAACTCTTCCTGCAGGGTTAAGCCTCTGTTGCTTTCTTTATGCGCTAACCGGCTTACGCCTTCAATTACAGATGTGCCATTGCAATACGCAGCCAGCGCAACTAACGGAGGGAACAGATCAGGACAATCAGTGGCATTAAAATGAAAAGCTTTACCCCCATCCCCTAAAGGGGGGCTAACCATTATTTGATTTTCTTCAATAGAGATATTACTGCCGGAATCTATCAGTGCCTGCAGAATTGCTTTATCTGCCTGGGTGGAAAATACATTTAATCCGTTTATGATAATACCTCCTGCAATTGCTCCGGCTACTAATAAAAATGCCGCACCGCTCCAATCACCTTCCACAGTATAATTAATATGTTCTTTGGTTAATTGGTTAATTGGTTTAATAGTAAAGGATTCGTAATTGTTATTTTGTATTTGATACCCAAAATGTTTCATCACCTGAAGGGTGAGATCGATATAGGGTTTGCTTTTTAAATTATTTACAGTAATGGTAACAGGTGAAGTAGCTGCTTTTGCAAATGCCATTAACAAACCCGTTAAAAACTGTGAGCTTAGTGATCCATCGATAGTGATAGCTTTCGGTTGCAATGGCCCTTTTATTTTTAAAGGCAGCATTCCCTTATTTGATTCGATGGCAATCTCCAGTTGCGGAAATATTTCATCAAAAAAATCCATAGGGCGCTTTAACAAACTGCCCGTACCGTTAACCGTTATAAACTGTGCACTTAAAGCAGCAATGGGTGTAAACATACGGATCGACAATCCGCTTTCGCCACAGTTCATTTCACCTGAAGCCGGATGCACACCGGTTGATTCAATTGCGATTGTACCGTCAGCCAATTCATTTACAACAGCGCCCAATTTTTGAATGATATCCAGTGCCGCCAGATCATCATTACTTTTCCCCGGATTATGAATCATCGTTTTGCCGGTATGTAATAATGCAGCTGCACAAGCTCTTTGCATAGAGCTTTTACTGGTGGGTGCTGTGAGCTGGCCCTTTATTACAGAAGGTTGAATAGTAGCTTTCACTATAATATTTCTTTTAAATGCAACTGCAATTCGTTCAGCGCAATGGGCTTAATAATTGCTTCGCCAATTTTATTCAGTAAAATAAAGTTCATAGAATGCTGATCACGCTTTTTATCCATCTTCAACACTTCAAATACTTTTTCGTAATCGGTTTCTATGTCAACCGGTAAATGATATTTGGAAAGTAATTTCACAATTCGCGCCGCATCGTTAAAATGCAGGCCGTTTATTTTTTCCGACAAATTACATGCAGCCACCATTCCTATACTTACCGCATGCCCGTGAGGGAGTTGGTGCATATTTTCAATTGCATGGCCAATGGTATGTCCAAAGTTCAACAGCTTTCTGTCGCCCTGTTCAAATTCATCCAGTACCACTACATTGGTTTTGATCAGTACATTTCGCTCAATCAATTGTGCCAGCAGTTGAGCATTGGATTGTATGCTTTGCAGACTATATTGTTCAAGCATTGAAAATAATTCAGCATCCTTAATGCAGGCATGTTTGATCACTTCAGCAAAACCGTTCACCCATTCTTCCTGTGGCAATGTTTGCAGTAAAGAATAATCATACAATAAAAATTCAGGTTGTTTGAAAAGGCCCACTAAATTTTTATATACGCCCACATCCACACCATTCTTTCCACCAATTGACGCATCCACCATAGAAAGGATGGATGAAGGAACAAATCCAAACTTTAAGCCCCGCATGTACACACTTGCTATATAGCCGGTAATATCTGTAACCACACCACCACCAATGCCTACAACAAATGTTTTTCTGTCTGCTTCCAGCCGTATCAGTTCCCCAATTATATAATCAGCTGTGGATTGCTGTTTGTGTTCCTCACCCGCTTTTATTACAATAGTTTTCCATCCGTCAAACTTTGACTGATGCAGGCGGAATATATTTTCATCTGTAATTAAAACTGCATTGTTCTTTTGCACCAATTCTTCCAGATAAGAAAAACCTGAACCCCTTTCGTCCCCTGACGGGGAAACTTTGTAGCAGTCCGACAATTTGCCATTGTATTCAAATGCTAAACGTTTTAATTGCTGCATATATTAAACTGTTAAACTAATTTTACTATTCCGGTTCCCCCTTTAGGGGGCGGAGGGGGTCTTAGCTATTCATCACTTTATTCTGGTGATTGATACTTTCAAGGTGAATGGCATCGTAATATTTGGTAACAAATTCTTTACTCAACCCTAATTTATCGCCTTTATCAAAAGCTTTCTCCAGAATCTCATTCCAGCGGTTGGTTTGTAAAATAGTAATATTATTATTCTTTTTGTATTCGCCAATTTTATCAGCCACCTTCATACGCTGACCTAAGATAGTCATCAGTTCATCATCAAGGTGATTAATTTGTTCGCGCAATTTTGCCAAAGCGGTTAAGAATTCTTTTTCATCTGTATTTTCATGACGCCATGCAATTGCATCCAGCATTTCGTGCAGGCGTTCCGGTGTAATTTGCTGCTTGGCATCGCTCCATGCATTATCCGGATCGATATGCGTTTCAAGCATCAGTCCGTCAAAATGGAGGTTAATACTTTTTTGAGCCACATACTGTAATGAAGTACGGTTGCCACAAATATGTGAAGGATCGCAGATCAATGGCATCCCCGGAAAACGGCGTTTCATTTCAATAGGCAAATGCCACATGGGTGCATTTCTGTATTCGGTATTACCGTATGAAGAAAAACCACGGTGAATCATACCCACCTGTTTAATGCCTACTTTTTGTAGACGTTCAATTCCACCACTCCATAATTCCAGATCTGGATTGATAGGATTTTTAATCAATACAGGAATATCAACACCACGTAAAGCGTCTGCTACTTCCTGTACACTAAAAGGATTAACTGTTGTTCTTGCACCAACCCAAAGCATATCTATATCAAACTGTAAAGCATCCTGCACGTGTTTTGCAGTAGCCACTTCTACAGTAATAGGCATACCGGTTACTTTTTTTGCCTGTGCTAACCAGGGTAAACCTTTTGTACCAATACCTTCAAACAATCCTGGCTTGGTACGTGGCTTCCAAATGCCGGCGCGTAATACATCTACTTTACCGGTTTTGGCCAAACGTGTGGCAGTTTCAATTACCTGTTCTTCAGTTTCGGCACTGCATGGGCCGCTGATGATTAATGGACGTTTATTCCATTTGGTTTGCATTAACTCTTTCATTGATTGTATTTCTGTTTGCATGATTGTAAACCCTTCGTCACTTTGGGATGATGAAGATTTGATTTGATTATTAAATTTATTTTTTACTAAGAGCATTAAAGAGAAAAAGAGCCAAAAGAGAAATGCATCTCTTAACTTTCTTTACCCCTTATTTACTTTTCCTACTTTATTTACTTACTTACTCAACCCTTTCTTTCTCCACTCCTCTTTACTCATTTCAAATTTAATTTCCCCCTTTCCATATATCCCAGCATCCCTCCATCCCTGCAAGCGGTAAAATTTTTCTGCCCGGGTATTTGCTCCGGTACTCAGCCAAACCCGCTCTTTTTGCTGTTTAAAGTACCAGTTCAGCATTATCTCATGTAAAGCTTTTCCAATTCCCATTTGTTCCTGATCCGGATGAACAAATAAAGCCCAAATATTATCGTCTTTTAAGTCTGCAATTGCAAACCCAATAATTATACCATCCTTTTCACAAACCCAGCCTTTTCCACGTTCTGTTAGGTATTCAACATAATCTTTATCCTGTACCAGCGCCGGATTACTCAAAACATTTTCTTTTACAGCATTTCTGATCAGCTGTAATTGAGGTATATCACTTATAACGGCTTCCCTGTATATCATAATTCCCAATCAAAAAATTCATTTAAATAAACAACAGTGCGATCAAAATTAGTGTTCCAAAAAAAGTGCGGCTTCCGGCTTTTCGCAATTGCAGTATCCGCAACACTATTTGTTTAACAGTTTCCTTATCCGTTGATTTTAAAATATTTTTAAGATCTTTTTCTGCTGCATAACTGCTCCATCTGTTGATACTGATATTATATAATTTTAACTGTTCAAACTGTTCATTCATTTTAAAGAAGATGACAATTTGTAATACCCCCATCGTAAAAAAAATAATACTCAGTACAATAGATAACATATAGTACTCATTTAATGATTCGCTTAATCTTATTGGCATTCTCCATCAGTTCTGTTAAATATTCCATATTCTCTTTTTCCAGGCTGGCTTTAAATTTTCTTAACTGCGAAATATGTTCGTTTAAAACATCCAGCACATTTTCTTTATTCTGCATAAAGATGGGCGCCCACATGGCCGGATTACTTTTTGCCAACCGCACCGTACTTTCAAAACCGCCACCCGCCATTTCAAATATGGCATCTTCTTCTTTCTCTTTTTCTAATACTGTATTCGCCAGTGCAAATGAAGTAATATGCGATATGTGACTTATATAGGCCGCATGTACATCATGATTAGAGGCCTCCATATAAATGATATGCATATGCACAGCCCTGTAAATATTTTCTACTATTTCCAATACCCCTTCGCTGCTTTTTTCTTTTTCACAAATCACGCAGGCTCTTCCCGCAAATGCTCCTCTTACAGCCGCTTCAGGCCCACTGTATTCTGTACCCCACATAGGGTGAGTAGCAACAAATTGATTACGCATTGGATGTGCTTTTACTGCTTCGCACAATGCAAATTTTGTAGATCCGGCATCAACTACAATTTGTTTATCAGTTATCAGGTCCATAATCTGCAGCATTACTGGAATGGTGGCATCAACAGGAATAGACACATAAATAAAATCGCTTTGCATTACAGCTTCTTCCAATGGCAATGCTTCATCTATAATACCTAATTCAATGGCTTTATTTAAACTGGCCACCGATCTTCCCACACCAATTATTTTTTTTGCAATACCTTTTTCTTTCAATGCCAAAGCCATTGAACCTCCTATTAAACCAACACCTACTACTGTTACTACTGCCCCCTCCAAAGGGGTGGCAGTAGACCCTGATGCATTGATAATACTTTCTGTTTTTTGAGTTCCCACTCTTTAATATTTTTAATAAATTTTAAATATTGTACTTTTCCAAGTCCCCTCTTTGGGAGAGGATTTAGGGGAGGCTTCTGATTCTTTTTATTGCTGCATCAATATTTTCCTCTTTACAACACAAACTTACCCGCACATATTTTTCACCTGCACTACCAAAAATCCCGCCGGGAGTAATGAACACATTAGCCTCATACAACACTTTATCACTTAACTGATAGCCATCTTTATATTGTGACGGAACTGCCGCCCACACAAACATTCCCGCCTGATCTGTGGCAAAATCACAATTCAGCAAGCGCAATAATTCAAATACTTTTTCTCTTCTTTTTTTATACACGTTATTTACTTCAGCATGCCAGTCTTCTCCTAATTCAAGTGCTTTTGCAGCTGCCAATTGAAGCGGTAAAAACATGCCACTGTCCATATTACTTTTAAAACGCAGCACATCATCTATTTTTTCTTTGGCTCCGCATAATGAGCCTATTCTCCAGCCCGCCATATTATGCGATTTGCTCAATGAATTTAATTCGACCACACAATCTTTTGCACCCGGTAAACTCAACATACTCATTGGGTGTTCATTCAGAATAAAACTATACGGATTATCATGTACCAAAAGGATATTATACTTTTTTGCAAATGTGATCAGTTGTTCAAATACTTCTTTGGTAGGTAATTGTCCGGTTGGCATATGCGGATAATTGACAAACATTATTTTCACCCGGTTAACGTACAAGTTATTTTCGATCTCTTTAAAATCAGGCAGCCAGTTATTTTCTTTGGTTAGGTTATACTCCATACATTTTCCACCGGCAATAGTAGCGGCGCTTTTATAAGTAGGATAACCGGGATTGGGTATTAAAACAAAATCGCCTTCATTCAGGTAGGTCATACAAATATGCATGATACCTTCCTTGCTTCCGATAAGCGGCAGTATTTCTGTATCGGCATTTAAGTTAACTGCATACCATTTTTTATACCAGGCTGCAATGGCGTTTCTTAAAACCGGACTGCCTTTATAGCTTTGGTAGGCATGTGTGGTTGATTTAGCGCTCTCCTCCTGCAATACTTTTATTACTTCAGGATGGGGTGGCATATCCGGACTGCCAATACCCAGACTGATCACATTTTTGCCTTCTTTATTCATACCGTCTATCTCTCTCAGTTTTTGAGAAAAATAATATTCACCAATACCGTCCAATCTTTTTGCTACTTCCATCTTTTATATTTTATTACACGAATTTTTACGATTTACACTAATTCGTGTAATGAGCTTTAATGCATGTCTTTAATTTGTGTTATTTACTTTTCCGTTTTTATACACGCCTAATACAATTAACCCCTCTGTTACTTTTCCAATTTTTTTTACCACCTCATTAAACTGAGCTGCAGTATCAAATTCCAGATCGGCGTGAAATGAATATTTAAAATCACTTCCCGGAATGGGCATCGATTGTAATTTAGACAGGTTGATTCCTGCATCTGCAATAAGGGTAAGTACTTTAGCAAGTATCCCTTTAGAGTGATCGGTAAAAAAATTGATCGACGCTTTATCAGCACCTGCAATTTCTGCAACCACATCCTGCCGTTGTAATACTAAAAACCGGGTATAATTATTTTTGAGTGTATGAATGTTGGGGGCAATCATATCCAAACCGTATAAATCCGCGGCCAGTTTACTGGCTATAGCTGCAATATGTTTGCTTTTATGCTGGTGAATATGTTTGGCACTTAAGGCAGTGTCTTCAGTCTCTACCAGTTTCCAGTTGTATTTATCTAAAAAACCAAAGCATTGCTGAATAGCCATCGGATGAGAATGCACTTCTTTAATATCGTGCAGTGTTACGCCCGGATTCACTAAAAGATTTTGTTTAATCTGAAGGTATACTTCTCCTATTATTTTAAGATTACTTTTCAGTAATAAATTATAATTAGGCAAAATGCTTCCTGCAATAGAATTTTCAATGGCCATTATACCACCGTTGCTCAGTTTTTTATCAGCAGCTATCTTAATTACTTCTTTAAACGTGGCACAGCAAATCACTTCTGTATGCTTTCCATAAAACTGCCTTGCGGCCACTTGATGAAAACTGCCTTCAAAACCCTGTATCGAAACTTTTTTGTTCATAATGTTGGTAAAACAAAAATCCCGGCCATTAAGCCGGGATTCTTTTTTATGTTAGTCTGTTTATTTATTCAGTTTTTAACAAAAGCATCCCGGACTATTTCTAAAATAGTAACTAAAATAAAAGAAAGTATAGCTGCTCTTGTTTGTCATTGAGTTTCAAAAGTAACCAAACAATTTTAAATAAACAAAAATCCCCCTTAAAAAATTAAGAGGGATCTTTAACGATTGCTTGTCATGTAAAATATCGTATTATAACCGGCGAATAAAACAAGCAATCATGCCGGTAAAAATTACTTAGCCGCTTTTGCAGTATCAACAGCTGCTTTAGTTGTATCAGCTGTAGGTGCTTTTGTAGTGTCAACTGTAGCTGCTTTTGTAGTGTCAACTGCTGCTTTTGCAGTATCAGTTGTAGAAGCTGCTGCTTCACCACCATTGTTACAAGCTGTAAATACTGACGCTACTGCGATTGCTAAAAATACTTTTTTCATTTGTGTTTGTTTAATTTTTAAAAATTATAATTTCATATTTATACCCTAACTTAAAAAAGGTAACCCATATTTTTGTAAAAATATTTTTTTGCCTGCTTTGGGTTACAAATTATCTTTAACTGTATTAATATTAACCGGGTGAGTACTTTAGAAGAAGAAAAATTATTGCTTAAAGGACTGGCGGAGAACGACAA
Source organism: Ferruginibacter sp. (assembly GCA_037140275.1). Lineage (GTDB taxonomy): Bacteria > Bacteroidota > Bacteroidia > Chitinophagales > Chitinophagaceae > Ferruginibacter. The sequence continues at coordinate 35,564 of JBAXET010000011.1, forward strand.
ACAGGCCATTGAGACCATTTACAGGGAAAATTTCGCTGTAATTCAAGCTTTTATAATAAATAACAATGGTTCGGCAGATGATGCCCGGGACATATTTCAGGAGGCCATGATTGTGTTATTTGAGAAGTCGAGGTCTGGTAGTTTTGAACTGAGCAGCCAGCTGAAAACGTATATTTATTCTGTATGCAGGCGGCTTTGGTTAAAAAAATTGAACCAAAATCAGCGGTATAGCGGGCATATTGAGAATATGGAAGAGACCATTTCGGTTGAAGAAGACCTGGAATCGCATGAAAAACGGAATACCGATTTTATATTAATGGAAAATGCCATGAGTAAAATTGGAGAGCCATGTAAAAGTTTGTTGGATGCCTATTATATACAAAAGAAGCATATGCAGGAAATAGCTGCAGACTTTGGATATACTAACGCTGATAACGCCAAAACGCAGAAATACAAGTGCCTGATGCGCTTAAAAAAATTATTCTTTGCACAATATAAAAACGGGTTGTAAGATGGATGACACTTTATTATTAGACGCTGTTGAAAGATACCTGAAGGGTGAAATGAGCGAACAAGAGAAAACCTATTTGGAGGAAATGCGCAAGAGTAACCCCGAAATTGACCAGATGGTGGTGGAACATACTTTTTTTCTTAACGAAATAGAGCAATACAGCAATACCAAAAACTTTAAACATTCATTATACGAAGTAGAAGGTAAACTGACTGCAGAAGGTGCAATTAAAGACATTCAGCCAAAAACGAATTCTAAACTGGTACATATCTGGAAACGTTACCAGCGTACTGCAGCTGTAGCTGCTACTATTGCAGGAATTGTGTCAATACTAACTGTTGGCGCCAGCTCTTTATATAATAATGATACCACCAGCCCTCAGGCACTCGATAATTTAAGCCGTAAGCTCGATAAATTAGAAAAAGGTGCAGCCCAAACCAAACAGGAACTGAATGCTGTAAAAAGCAAGATCGATCCTACAGCCACTCCTAAATCGGGCGGTACAGGTTTTTTGATTGATGGAAACGGTTATTTGATTACCAATGCTCACGTTCTGCAGGGTAAAACAATTATTGCCACCAATAATAATGGTCAGCAGTTTTTAGCCAAACTGTGTATGAAAGATGAGATACGTGATATTGCTGTACTTAAAATAGAAGATAAAGATTTTAAAGCCTACAATTCACTGCCTTATAAGATTAACCGCACAGTTAATCTGGCAGAACCTGTTTTTACCATGGGCTATCCTAAAGACCAGATCGTATATGGTGAAGGTTACCTGAGCAGTGAAACCGGTTACAAAGGCGATACCCTTACTTACCAAATCTCAATTGCTGCTGATCATGGAAACAGTGGTGGCCCAATTCTTAATAAAAATGGAGATGTGATTGGTATTTTAACCGACAAATCTGAAGGCGGCTCTGTTTTTGCCGTAAAATCTTTATACATCTTTAAAGCGGTGGATAATTTAAAGAAAGATGACCAGTTTACTGATATCAAACTGGCAGCTAACAACAATATAAAAAACCTTATGAGAGAACAACAGGTTAAAAAAGTAAATGATTGTGTGTTCTTAATAAAAAGTTACGAATAAGATTTAGCAAAAAGTAAAACAAAAAAGCGGCTGGTTTACCAGTCGCTTTTTTTATGCAGTTATTTTTACTTTTTATTAAAACCATAATGAAGCAGGATATTCCCCATCAGCTACCAGTTTGTCTACGCTGGCTTTTACAACAGGAGCATCTTCTTTATAGGTAACTCCAAACCATTGCGAAGAACATGGTATTACAGTAACAGCACCTCCATGCTGCTGCATAAAGTCTTCGGCAATTATAGGAATAAAAAATTCTGATTTCAGATTATGGCTGTTCTCTTTAACAAACTGACTGAATAATTTTTCTGTAGTAGGAAATAAGGACTGATGGAAACACCAGAAATTCATTGATACACTGGAGTTGAAGGGTACATTATGCTTACCTTCTTCATCTTCGTAAACAATTGCATCCCCTTCACGATAAATTTTGGTTCTTTCTTTAATGCTCACCAAATTATTGGCTGCATCAACCTGGCAAACACCACGGCTAACAGTTCCATGATCACTTAAAGTTTTAGCCAGTTCATATCCTATAATAGAATATTTTTTTTCTGTACAATCATTATTTAAAAATGCTGCTGCTTTTACAAAAGCATCCTGACCGTAAAAATCATCTGCATTAATTACTGCAAAAGGTTCATTGATCGCATCTTTTGCGCACAATACTGCGTGACCGGTACCCCATGGTTTTGTTCTGCCTTCAGGTACAGGAGCCCCGTCTAAAAAATAACTCATCTCCTGATATACATACTCCGTCTTTATTTTACCTTTTAATTTAGGTTCAAAAGTATTTTTAAACCCTTCGGCAAAGTCTTTACGTATAATAAACACTACTTTACCAAAGCCGGCACGGATGGCATCATAAATAGAATAATCCATAATGGTTTCACCGCTTGGGCCAAAACCTTCAGTTTGTTTCATACTACCATAGCGGCTTGCCATTCCAGCTGCTAAAATCAACAAAGTAGGTTGCATAAATAAGTTTTATTAAGTAATAAAAATTTAAATCTCGATTTTTGTATTGCAAAATTACTATAAACACATTAAGATTTTATAAAAATGCTTTTTAATATTTCAAATGCCGGCACCGAAATACTGCAGGATAAACTGTTTTTGCAAAAAAATATATCTCTTGCTGTACTCAGGTTAGATAAGATACATCCAGTAGTATCAGGCAATAAACTTTTTAAACTGCATTATTTTTTACAGGAGGCCAGCACTGCTGCACACAAAACCATCCTGACTTTCGGAGGGGCATATTCCAATCATCTGGTAGCTACTGCATATGCATGTAAAGCAGCCGGATTAAAAAGCATTGGAATTGTAAGAGGCGAAGCAGCAGCGCAACTATCACTTACTTTACAGCATTGTATCAGTTTTGGTATGCAGCTTAAGTATTTGTCAAGAGATGCATACCATCAAAAAGATGATGCAGCTTTTATTGACAGACTGCTTGAACAATTTGGCCCCTGCACCATTATTCCCGAAGGGGGCTATAGCGAAGCCGGAGCAAAAGGCGCTGCATTAATTTGGAAGCTGATTGAACAAAATACCTGGACGCATATTGTAACTGCCTCCGGAACTGCTACTACTCTGGCAGGTTTATTACTGGGTGCCGATACAGAAACCATTATCAGCGTACCGGTATTAAAAGGCATGTCGGATTTTGAAAACAGAATTATATTTTGCGGAGCTGGTGAAAAATTACCCCAATTGCAAATTGCAGATGGGTATCACTTTGGCGGATATGCAAAAAAAACACCGGAACTGCTGAGTTTCATGAATACCATATGGGAGCAACAGCAATTACCCACCGACTTTGTATATACCGCAAAAATGCTGTATGCCATTTTCGACAGGATAAAAAAAGACCAATTTTCTGCCGGCAGTAAGATCCTTTGTCTGCATACCGGCGGCTTACAGGGAAATCTTTCTCTTCAAAAAAACACTTTATTATACTGATTTGTTAACATCCCTTTATATTTGCTGATAAAATTTCAAGCGCCTTACCTCGTTAAAGCTATATGCCGAAGCTGTCGTTTTTATTGGTTATACTCTTATCTTTTTTTGCAGTGAACGCTGCGGCGCAAGACACTTTGCCCAATATTACCGTAAAAAATTTAGGCGGACAGATCATTGTAAGCTGGGTAAATAATTACAAGGCTCCTGTTGCCAATATCAATATCCAGCGCTCGTACGACAGTTTAAAAAACTATACCACTATTGGATCGGTATTGAATCCGCAGAATACTGAGAATGGTTATGCAGATGCGATACCACCGTATAATAAAATGTATTACCGTGTGTTTATTTCTTTTGAAGGAGGCAGTTACCTGTTTAGTAAATCTGCCCGGCCGGTAAAAGAAAAATTACCAGAACCGGTAATTGAAGATACCCTCCACCCTTTTTTAGTAAGAGACAACTGGGCGGCAAAAGGTACTATTAACAATGCCGAAAAGCCTAAAATCATTACCATTCAGCCCAAGCCCTTGCTACCCGTGATAAACAGCAATACAGAAATAATCACTTTTCCCAGCAGGCGCATTTATACAGCAAAAGACAATAATATTGTACTTTTTTTACCTGATGCTGAAACAAAAAAATACCTGGTAAAATTCTTTGACGAAAATGACAATGCTGTATTTGAATTGAATAAAATAACTGAATCTTATTTAATATTGGAAAGAGTGAATTTTTTACACGCAGGTTGGTTCCATTTTGAAATATATGAAAACGGAAAAATGATTGAGAAAAATAAATTCCAGATTGCTAAAGAGGGAAAGAATTAATCAATCATTTGCACTTCAAATACTTTTTCGAAATTCTTTTTTATTTTTTCTTTTATAAGGGAATAGTCAACCGCAGTTCCCAGTTCTTTTTCAACTGAAGTCACTTGTTTGTTTTGTATACCGCAGGGAACAATATTATTAAAATAAGCTAAATCTGTATTTACATTCAGGGCAAAGCCATGCATGGTAATCCACCTGCTGCAGCGTACCCCAATTGCACATATTTTCCTTTCTTTTCCCTTAATGCCTGGTTCTATCCATACCCCTGTTTCACCACTGCTTCGTTCTCCCTTAATACCATATTCGGCAATGGTTAAAATAATTACTTCTTCCAAATTTCTCAGGTAGCGGCCAATATCTGTATAAAAATTTTCCAGGTCTATGATAGGATAGCCCACAACTTGTTGCAGTCCGTGAAAAGTAATATCTCCTCCCCTGTTGGTATTAAAAAACTGGATATTACTGGCAGCCAGTTCGGTTTCATTCATCAGCACATGTTCTATTTTTCCGCTTTTACCCAGGGTATATACGGGGGGGTGTTCGCAGAAGAGGAAATAGTTTACTGTTTGTGGTTTGGGGTTTGCGGTTAAGCCTTCGGATACAGCTTCAATTGTTTCTTGCTGCAGGTTTCGTATGGCAGACTTCACCTGTACATTCTGTTGCAGCAGGGTTTCCTGGTAATCCCAGGCAGTTTTATAATCAATAATCCCAAGGTCTTTAAATATTACTTCCTGCTTATCCAATGCAATTCATTTATTTTGCAAAGATAA
>JBAXET010000012.1:0-39227 GCA_037140275.1 Ferruginibacter sp.
GTGGTATGGTACATCCTAATGTTTTAGATAACTGCGGTATCGATAGCAACAAATACACCGGCTTTGCATTTGGTATGGGTATCGAAAGAATTACCATGCTTAAATATCAGATTAAAGACCTTCGTTTGTTCAGCGAAAATGACGTGCGGTTTTTGAAACAATTTACCAGCGCGGTGTAAATAGAGCCTACGCATTAGCTGATTTAACATTACTATAAAAATAGTTTCGCTATTATTGACTCCATTAAGGCAATAATGCATTTTACTATCCGCTTTTACCTAAATAACAACGGGTATATTTTATCCGATTATAGATATCAAATCCTCAACATGAAAAAAATAGTCTTACTCCTGATTGCAATTGTATCCATTAGTCTATTGTCAGCTCAAACTGCAAGCGTAACCTGGGGCGATGAATTTAAATTAAAAAAGGGCAGCACCGATTTAGAAGTGGTGCATGCAGATAATACCGGTATCTATGTAAAAGAATCGCATATGGCTTTAAAAAGTTATTTTGTAATAGCCGCCACATCAAGAGAATCTGCATCGCTGATAAAACTAGATAAAAATTTGGCTGAAGTATATAAAAATGATTTTAATAAAGAATTAAAAGGGAAAGAATATGAAACTTTTTTCTTTATAAAAGACAAACTTTTTTTACTAGGTACCGATTATAGCAAAAAACAAAAAATACTAACACTGTTCGCTGCTGAGGTTGATAAAAATACCGGTGAACTTTCAGGCGACTGGCAGGAAATTACCAGCTGGCAGAAAGAAGAAAAAAGTGAAGACATTAATTTTAGGGTTACTTATAGCGGCGACAGCTCTAAAATGGTTTTGGTAAGCAGTATTGAGGGAAAAGAAAAAAATAATTACGAAGTTCGTGAGTTTGACCTGAATTTAAAACCTGTAGGAAAACCAATTGCCATCACAAATGAATTTGACCCTAAAACTTTCCAGTTAGAAGATGTTTTGTATGCCAGTAACGGCAATGTGGTATTGGTGGGAAGAAGATATGAATTTGAAGAAGGCAAAAAAAAGAAAGCTAAATTTTTACAGTTTGTAGACTATAATGTAAGAATCTATAACAATGCCGGTAAACAAATAAAAGAGATTAATACTGATATAAATTCTAAATGGCTAATCAGTTCTAAAGTACTGCAAATTCCGTCTAAAGAATTGGTGCTGGCAGCTTTTTACAGTGATGAAAAAAAAGGAAAAGAAATTAATGGTATGCTGGTGCAGAGAATCAATCCGCAAACAGGAGAAATTATCAGTTCTAATCAGCAGGAGATAAATACTTCAATGATATCGGCAATAGAAGAGGATAATGGTGGAGACGATGATGGAAATGATGAAAGTCGTAAAGAAAAAAAAGAAAGAGAAAAGCTCGAAAAAATACAAAATGAAGAAGATGGCCTTTCTAAATATATGCGCTTTAGAAATTTCATTTATACCCCTGATAATGGTTTGGTGATTCTTGCAGAAAAATATGACAGCTATACTTATGCTACCACTTCATACACACCGGGCTCAGGTACTATGCAGGGCCGCTGGACTACCACTTATTACCGGGTTTATGAATGCGGAGATTTGCTGATGAGTAAGATAGATGCAAAAGGTACAATCAACTGGTTGCATATTGCACCTAAACAACAAAGAGAAGTTATTCAAACCAGTTCCAGCGGTAATTACGGAGGATTTACAATGGGGTCGAGCTTTTTTGCGGGAGGTTTTAACTGGCCATTTTATGCAGGGTTTGGCACACTGTCTAATGCAAACACTGTTAATATAATCTTCAACGATCACAAGAAGAATGCTAATGTATTACAGTTAGGGCAAAAAGTTAAAAAGATCAGTTATTTCAGCAGGTCGGATTGTTTTGCCATTGCATTAAACACTACCACAGGTAAGTACACTAAAACATCTTTATTCAGTAACGGTGATCAACCTACAGCAATGCCACGTCTTGGCTCTGTATTGGGTAACGATCTGTATCTGATAGGGAAGGATGATAAGATACTGGCCAAATCCAAAATTGCCATTGCCAAGCTGAGTTTAAAAAATTAATTATTGATTTTCTTAACAAAGATATGTTGTGCGGGTATTACAAAATGAATTTCTTTAAGGAAATTAAAAATTGTATCATCGCACAACATTTTTATTTATGGAAGTAAATACCATCTGCGTTATTGGTGCCGGAACAATGGGAAGCGGCATTGCACAGGTAGCTGCTCAAAGTGGCTTCTATACTTTACTGTTTGATATCAATACAGCCATGCTGGATAAAGCAAAACTTGGTATCGAAAAAAATCTGCAGTATTTATTCAACAAGCAAAAAATTACCGAAGCAGAAAAAGACAATATTTTTCAGCGCATACAATTTGTAAATGACACCAATGATTGTTTGGCAGATGTATTTATTGAAGCCATTGTAGAAAAAGTGGATGCTAAAGTGGCCATCTTTAATCAAATGGCAGAAGTGAATCACAGCGAAGTGATTTTTGCCAGCAATACCTCTTCTTTATCCATCAGCGATATACAGGCAAAAGTGGTACATCCTGAAAGAGTGGTGGGCATGCATTTTTTTAATCCGGCTCCATTGATGAAACTGGTGGAAGTGGTACAAGGGCAGCAAACAGCAGATAAAGTGGTGGACAATATCGCTGCATTATGCAAACAGCTGAATAAAGTACCCGTATTGTGTAAAGATGCACCGGGCTTTATAGTAAACCGTGTAGCCCGCCATTATTATTTAGAAGCCATGAAACTGGTGGAGAATAGAGTTGCCTCAATTGAAGAGGTGGATACCATTATGGAAGCCTCCGGTTTTAAAATGGGTCCATTTAAATTGATGGATTTAATAGGTATGGATATTAATCTTGCCGTATCACAATCTGTTTACGAAGCCTTTAATAAAGCCGAACGTTTTACGCCATCACCGTTACAAATTGAAAAAGTAGCCAAAGGCGAACTGGGTAAGAAGACAGGTAAGGGTTTTTATGAGTACGGGGAGGGAAAGGGTAAAGCATATTGAGTAAATTAAGGATGAAGCTCTGTTAGGTACTCAACTCTATTTACTTAATGTACTTTATATACCCATCCAACTATAACTACCTAAATATACCTTCCGTTAACGCATACACGGCAAAAGAAGCCAGCCAGTGCTCTCCGGCATAATCACCACTGGCCACTTGCGGCAAGGCTGCTTCCAGATGTTCATTGGCCAATGCAGTTACATGTTTGTTATTCATTACAGCTGCAATCCCTTTCAGGCACCAGGCCCTGCTTAAATTCAGGCCATCCAAATGCACCAGCTTGCCATCCGTTCGGTCTGTTACTTTTCCGGTAGCTATTTTAAAATTTGGATCAAATAAACCGGGCATAAAATTTTTTAGCCAGGGGCTAAATTGTTTGGGGGTTAAAATTTTTCTCATCAAATCAGCTTCTTCCAAACAGGGGCTTAAAAAATCATTACCACCCGGCTCCCAAGTAAAGGGGCAGTTTTTATCTGCATAATAAAACCGCATCGACGCATTACGAATGGCATTGCTAAGTGCAGTATCATTTTGATGTGAAGCATAATCGTACATCATACTTAAACCAAAAGCCAGGTTACTATGTTCTCCAATGCGAATGGGATAGATCAGTTTACCCAGATATTCCACAGTTGATTTAGACAAGCTAGTAGCAAGTGGTTGTAAAGCATTACTCCATTTTTTGGCATCAGCATCTTTCCATTGTAATAATTCATCCTGTAACTGCAACAGCCAGGCCCAGCCATAAGTACGTTCAAAACCTTTATTCTCTTTATTTTTAAATATTAATAGCTCCTGCTGAATATTGGCTTCGGTAAAATGCCTGTTGAATAATTGCCTGATGGTTCCTGCTTCAGGAAGACCAGGAAATGTTTTTAATAATCTTGCCAGCATCCAATGGCCGTGTACACTGCTGTGCCAGTCGAAGCAGCCGAAAAATGCCGGATGATAATTCTTAGGAGCTGTCACTAAGGCAGAATCAGAAAAAGTAACACCGGTTTTATAAGGCCATTCTTTTTCGGCACATTTTAAAGGCAGCTTTGCAAAATGAGAAGCGCCCTGCATGGTGAGGACGATTTGTCCATTACGTTTTATGTACAAACTATCGTTACTAAAGCTAAATTGAGCTGTACAAACAAATAGCAAAGCCGGAATAAAATATTTACGCATTATTGTAATTACATTTGAACACTAAAATAACGCTTATTTCCTCACGGGCATTTCATATAACAGCACTTAACGAAAACGCTTTACTGGTTTCGTATGGTAATATCATTGATACAGCTATTAATGAAAAGATCATTGCATTGCATGAGCAACTTACTGCAGCACCTTTTGGGGGTATGATAGAATCGGTGCCTGCCTATGCTTCACTGGCTGTTTTTTATGATACACTTATAATAAAGCAACAACAAACTAATATTACCTCAGCTTTTGATTTTGTACAGCAGCGTGTTTTGCAATTGATCAGCAAAATAGAGGTTCAAACCGATATTAGAATAAATACTATTATTTCAATACCTGTTTATTATAATGGAGAAGATTTGAATGATGTGGCATGCCTGCACGGGTTGTCTGTTGAAGAGCTGATACAAATTCATACTACGGCTACTTATCGTGTATACATGACTGGCTTTTTGCCCGGCTTTGCGTATATGGGTACAGTAGATGAAAGAATTGCTACAGCAAGAAAAGAACTACCACGGTTATGTGTACCTGCAGGCAGTGTGGGTATTGCAGGAGCACAAACAGGCATTTATCCGGTAGATTCTCCCGGAGGCTGGCAGCTGATAGGCAAAACACCATTAAAAATATTTGATCAAACTAAAAAAGATCCCTGCTTATTAAAAGCAGGAGATCAGGTAAAGTTTGTGTCTATTACCAAAACCGAATTTGAAAAAAGGAATGAGTATCAGCATCATTAAACCGGGCATTTGTTCTGCTGTACAGGATTTAGGCAGAACGGGCTACCGCTCTTTGGGCATTGGTCCGGGCGGGGTGATGGATTTTTTTGCTGCATCTGTGGCCAATTATTTGGTGGGTAATGATGAAAACACTGCTGTTATTGAAATGCATTTTCCTGCTGCAACAATAGCATTTCAATCAGATGTATGCATCAGTATTTCCGGGGCAGACTTTGCTGCACATATCAATGATATTCCTGTTCCCCTATATCAGCCGCTTTATATTACAAATGGCGATCTGCTTTCTTTTAATAAAAATATATCAGGCGCAAGAGCATATTTAGCAATCGGCGGCGGAATGACAACAGATCAATGGCTGGGTAGCTACAGTACAAATGTAAAAGTACAGGCTGGCGGATTTAAAGGCAGATTACTGCAAAAAGATGATGTAATCAGCCTCAACGCAGTTGCTGTTACTAAGCGCAGCAAAAATTTTTCAATTGCACCATCAGTCATAGAAAGCATTTATGCTAAAGAGAATCTGATATGCTGCATTACCGGTCCGGAATATCAATTGATCAATACCAAATCAGAAAATATTTTTTCAAATACCTCATTTGTTATCAGCAACCATTCAGACAGGATGGGGTATCGCTTACAGGGCGATGCGCTTTCATTAATAAATTCTGCTGAATTAGTCTCTTCTGCTGTAGGATTTGGCACGATACAATTATTGCCAAACGGACAATTGATTGTATTAATGGCCGATCATCAAACTACTGGAGGCTATCCAAGGATTGCTGCTGTAATTACAGCAGATTTGCCAAAGCTGGCACAAGTACGGGTAAACACAGCAATAAAATTTAAACTGCTACCCCTTTCCAAAGCAGAAGAAATCTTACTTTCAATGCACCAAACCATTAACGAAATAAAAAAAGGTTGCCAAAATTTTTATGCTGCACATTGATCTTAACTGCGATATGGGAGAAGGCATTGGCAATGAAGAAGCACTGATGCCATACATCAGCAGTGCCAATATTGCCTGTGGCTATCATGCCGGCAGCATTGCAGAAATGGAGCGCATGGTTGAATGGTGTATGCAATACAATGTTGCTGCAGGAGCACATCCTTCTTTCCCTGATAAAGAAAATTTTGGTCGAACTGAAATGCAATTGCCACTCAATGAAATTTATGATTTAGTAACTGATCAGCTAAAGTTGCTCAATGAGATAGCAATTGCAAAAGGAGCACAATTACATCATGTAAAACCTCATGGTGCCCTGTACAATATGGCGGCAAAGCAAAAAGATATTGCGGCTGCAATAGCGAAAGCAGTAAAAGATTATAACCCTTCATTGATCTACTACGGACTGTCAGGCTCTGTAATGATTGATGCCGCCAGGCAGGAAGGTTTATGTACTGCCAGCGAAGTGTTTGCAGACCGTACCTATCAACCCAACGGCTTATTAACCCCACGATCATTGCCTGATGCTTTGATTACAGATTCAGCTGTGGCTATTCGTCAGGTTCAGCAAATGATCAATACCAAATCGGTAACGGCAATTAACGGAGCAACGGTTTACTTACAGGCCAATACTGTTTGTGTACATGGCGACGGCATACATGCAGTTGACTTTGCCAAAGCATTGTATACTGATTTACGGGAGGTAGGCATCACTATTAAAAAAATCAATCATTGAAAACCGCTGCAAAATATTCAGGTGCTTTTTTAGGTGCTGCATTTTTAATGGCCACTTCGGCTATTGGTCCGGGTTTTATAACGCAAACTACCAGGTTTACTAACCAGCTGATGGCCAGCTTTGGGTTTGTAATTCTTATCTCTTTATTAATAGATATCGGTGCTCAATTAAATATCTGGCGTATTATAGGAGTATCTAAATTATATGCCCCCGATCTTGCTAATAAAGTATTTCCGGGTGCAGGAATATTCTTAACCATCTTAATTGTGATAGGTTCTTTTGCCTTCAATATCGCCAATGTTGCAGGCGCAGGATTGGGATTACACGTATTAACCGGTTGCTCTGTTGAGTGGGGTGCTATTATCAGCTGTATGATTGCGATACTGCTTTTTTTAATTAAAGAAGCCGGTAAAGCTATGGACTGGTTTGCCAAAGTATTGGGCTTTATAATGATTGGCCTTACTCTATACATCGCCATACAATCTCATCCTCCGGTAATGGAAGCCTTGCAAAAAACATTTATTCCTGATACCATTAATGAAACCATCATCTTAACCATTGTAGGAGGCACAGTGGGCGGCTATATCAGTTTTGCCGGTATACATCGTTTACTGGATGCCGGTATTTCGGGTAAAGAAGCCTTGCCAAAAATTTCTAAAAGTTCGGTGACAGGAATTATAATTACGTCTATTATGCGGGCCATTCTTTTTTTGGCAGTCTTGGGCGTAGTAGTTAATCATACAGCATTAGATGCTGCTAATCCGGCTGCAACTGTTTTTGAAACTGTAGCCGGTAAATTTGGGTATCGTTTATTTGGTCTTATATTCTGGAGTGCAGCTATAACTTCGATGGTGGGTTCTGCTTTTACTTCAGTATCTTTTTTTAAAGCCATAAATAATCAGGCACAAAAAAACAGCAGATCCTATATTATTGGGTTTATAGTATTGTCGACCATTATTTTTTTACTGATTGGCAAACCTGTCCCTCTTTTAATTTTTGGAGGTGCTATCAATGGATTGATATTGCCCATTGCACTTGCTATTATTCTTATTGCAGTACTTAAGAAAAAAATAATTTCCGGCTATCAGCATCCTATATGGATGAGTATTGCCGGATGGCTGGTAGTAGCAGTAATGAGCTGGATGAGTATAAAAGCCATTATTGATTTTGTTAAACAGTTTTAAGAGTATTTTTGAGCATTAAAAATAAAATATGATTTTAGTTACAGGAGGTGCTGGTTTGCTGGGACAGGAATTAATTACTCAATTGCTTGAACAGGGGAAAAAAGTTAGGGCGATCTACAACAAAACACCCCTTGCCAATTTTGCTTCAGCAAATCTGGAACAATTCCAATGTAATATTTTAGATGTGGTGGGTTTGGAAGAAGCCATGCAGGGTGTGGAACAGGTATACCATTGTGCAGCAATTGTAACCTTTAATCCAAAACGCAAATACGAAATGTTTAAGATCAATATTGAAGGCACGGCCAATATTGTGAATATGGCACTGGATGCAGGTGTACAAAAACTGGTTCATGTAAGTTCTGTTGCGGCGTTAGGAAGGATAAGAGAAAATACAATGATTAATGAAACAATGAACTGGACCGAGGAAACCAGTAACAGCAATTATGGCCAGAGTAAATATTTATCCGAAATGGAAGTTTGGCGTGGTATTGGTGAAGGATTGAATGCTGTAATGGTAAACCCAACAATAATATTGGGGGCAGGCGACTGGAACAGCGGGAGCTCAAAAATATTTCAATCGGTGTATAATGAGTTTCCCTGGTATACCGATGGCACTACAGGTTTTGTAGATGTAAAAGATGTGGTAAAAGCAATGTTGGCCTTAATGGACAGTGAAATTACCGCACAGCGTTTTGTAATAAGTGCCGAAAACAGACGCTATCAGGATATATTTAATTTAATGGCAAAAGCATTTGGGAAAAAGCCACCCCATAAAAAAGTAACGCCTTTCATTGCCAAACTTGTATGGAGGCTGGAAGCTGTAAAAAGTTGGTTTACCAAAAAGGATCCATTATTAACAGAAGAAACAGCAAAAACGGCAATGGCCAAAGTAAATTTCGACAATAGTAAACTGCAGCAGTTTTTGCCAGGGTTTACATACCGGCCTATAGAGGAGACTATCGCTGATGCCTGTACTTCATTGCAACAAAAGTTTAACAAAGCTTGATGTATTTTTACTGAAATAAGGGCTGTTGAAAATTCTGACTTATGAAAAAAATCATCTTCTTTTTTAGTTCTCTTTTTTTTGCAGCTGCTATGTTTGCCCAAACCGGTTATTATACCGTTTCCGGAAAAATAATTGATGCAGTTACTCAGGCACCTTTGTTGTCTGCTTCGGTATTTGCACAAAATACCACTATGGGAACTGTAACTGATGCAGAAGGTAATTTTAAAATGCAATTGCCCAATGGCGGTTACGATTTGGTGATTACCTATACCGGATATCAAACTGAAACAAAAAGGATCACCACGGCAGATGCAGATACAAAGCTTGTAATTACATTACAGCAAAAAGAAAAAGCCATGGAAGATCTGGTCATTAAATCTACCAGTGAGGTTAAAGATGGATGGGAAAAATACGGCGATTTCTTTCTCGAAAATTTTATCGGGTTAACAGCTAACAGCAGTTTATGTACAATAAAAAATAAAGATGCGGTTAAATTTTATTTCTCTAAAAAGCGCAACCGTTTAAAAGTAATGGCCGAAGTGCCGGTGGAAATAGTAAATGAAGCATTGGGCTATACTATCAAATATGCACTGGATTCTTTTACTTATGAATACAATACCCAGGCCAGCTTATATACAGGTTATCCTTTGTTTGAAGAAATGACACCATCATCTGAACAACAACAACTGCAATGGAGTAATAACCGGCTGCTTGCTTACAATGGTTCGATACTGCACCTGATGCGAAGTGTCTACAACAGAAAAATAAAAGAAGAGGGATTTGAATTGCAGTTTTTGGTAAAGGCATATGACAAAGACACGGCTATTCTGCTCAGGAATTTGTATGGTGCTATAAATTACCGCAGAGATGACAGTACACAAACTGTAGAATTTTTACCTAATCAAACAGAGGTAGCAGTGATTTATAATAACGCAATACCCGAAGCAGCATACGTAACAGCTAATCCCAATGAACCTTCAAAATTTCAATTATCGGTATTCTCATTTACACCCAAAGAGTCGGTTGTTATTGAACAGAACGGTTATTACTACGAGCAGGCATCACTTATAATAAGTCAGTACCTTTCTTGGAAAAGAATGGCAGATATGTTACCATATGATTTTAAAGTGAATTAGTTTTTTAAAATACGGCAACTTTATTTACTCATTACTTTCTCCCATAGCTCGGGAATTCTTTTTATCCAAACCAATTCCCTTTGTGCAATACCGGCTTCTTTTGCAGGTGCTCCAAAGTATGTTTTATTCCCTTCCAGATCACCACCCACACCTGTACGTGCAAGCAAAACAGCATTTTCGCCGATGGTTAAAGTTTTATTGATAATTACGCCACCCCACGCAACAACGCCGTCTTTAATAGTGGTACAACCTCCCACCACCACATTGGCGGCAAATAAACAATTTTTCCCAATCACCGTATCATGACCAATATGAATCATATTATCGAATTTGGTTCCTTCACCTATTCTTGTATCATGACTTACCCCTCTGTCGATAGTACAGCCGGCGCCAATTTCCACGTCGTTTTCAATTACTACCCTTCCGCAGCTGGGCATTTTTTTATACCATAGTGCCCTGTCTTTTTTTGTATTATAATAGAAAGCATCACTGCCAATTGTTGTGCCACTTTGTATAACTACATTATCTCCAATGATACAATGATCCATAATGGTAACATTTGGGTGTATGACAGCGTTTTTGCCAATCTGTACATGATGGCCTATAAATGTATTGGGATACACATAACTGCCTTCACCAATTATGGCTGAATCACTGATTGATTTAGTTGCCGGTTCAAAAGGGCGGAAATGATTTACGATTTTACAAAATGCTTCAAAAGGATTGTCAACAATCAGTAAAGCTTTGCCTTCCGGCACTTCAGTTTCTTTATTGATGATGATAAAACTTGCTTCACTGTTTATACACTTGCTGTAATATTTTGGATGATCAACAAACACCAGATCTCCCTGTTCTACTTTGTGTATTTCATTAATGCCTGTTGCATTACCAGAAGTATTGCCAATCAATTTTGCATGAATAAATTCAGCGATCCATGATACTGAAACAGGAGAAGGAAATTGCATGTTGTATATTTTTAAGCAAAGGTAGGCGCTTTGTGTTTTACTTGCTTTTGCTCTTAAAATCCTAAAAACAGGCCTGGAAGCACAAAAACAATAATTACTTTTGCACTTTTTTTTACTGCAAAAAAATGAAAAAAACGATTAAATCGTAATGCAAAAATGCAATACAAAATTAAAAAAAACAGTGTAGTAATATTATTACACTGTTTTTTAAAAATCGCTGAAACTATTGATTTTACTATACTTTCAGCGATTTGTAAATTTATTAAATTGGTTTTATAAAAACATACATTCAAAAGAAATTGAAAAATAAATTTGCTGAAAGCAACAAGATTAGTGCGCTATTATCCACAGCATAAAAAAAAATGTTGATAAAATATATCGGAAATAATTTTATGTTAGCAAAAATTCTTTTTAATATTGTGAAGGGAATTTGGTTCCCGGTACTTACTAACCCATCTATATAACAAAGCCTGACTCCAAAAAGTTGGGCTTTATTATTTTTCAGCACCCTTGTTTTATGCAATAAATTATTTTCTATGCATACTCATGATGAACTTAAAAAAGATTTTATCATAAGCACTGATAAAGCAAAATTAGATATCGCCCTTATTCACCATTACCTGAGTACAGAAAGTTATTGGGCAAAATATATTCCTTTAGCATTAGTGCAGCAATCCATTGAAGGCGCTTTTTGTTTTGGCGTATATAAAAAAGAAAGCGACGGGCTTCTATTACAAATTGGTTTTGCAAGAGTAATTACAGATCATACTACTTTTGGGTATCTGGCCGATGTATTTATTTTAGATACATACAGAGGCAGAGGAATCAGTAAATGGCTGATGCATGAAATAATGAACCATTCACAACTGCAGGGTTTCAGGCGATGGATGCTGGCTACCAGAGATGCCCATAGCTTATATACTCAGTTTGGTTTTACTTCCTTAAAAAATCCCGAGCGCATTATGGAGATAGTTACCCCCAATATTTATTCATCCGAAAAGCAGATATAACCGGATTGCTGGAATCATTGACTATTGATGAATATCAGGTATCTTGCAATAAATAAAAAGTGTATGCTCAAATCAATGACGGGTTTTGGAAAGGCGGAACAAACAGTAAATGACAAAACCTTTCTTGTAGAAATAAAAGCGCTTAACGGTAAGCAATTTGAATTGCAGTTAAAACTGCCGGCGCTGTTACGTCCGTATGAATTTGAAATAAGGAATGTGTTGCAGGAACATCTGATCAGAGGCACAATAGATTGTTTTGTAAACATCAAACAAAACGGAACCACCCGGCCGGTGAATATTAATACCGATCTTATTAAAGCATATTACAAACAAATTGATGAACTGGCAAAAGACCTTAGCATCGATACCAATTCTGTATTAAGCGCATTGCTCAGATTACCGGAAGTAGTTACACCAGCAACAGATGTACTGGATGAAAACGATTTTACCGAATTTAAAAAAGTACTGGTGTCTGCATTAACACAATTAAATCAACATCGTACCGACGAGGGAGCTATTTTAGAAAAAGACCTGGTAAAAAGGATTGATAATATTAAAGAACAGGAAGAAGCCATTTTATTACTGGAGCCTAATCGTAAAATACGGATCGTGGATGAGATCAATCAGCTGCTGGAAAAAAATGTGGGTAAGGAAAATATCGACAACAACCGTATGGAACAGGAACTGATCTATTACATGGAAAAAATAGATATTCACGAAGAGCAGATCCGTTTACGCCAGCACTGCGAATATTTTAAATCCATTTTAGAGGAAGCAGAAGAAGGTAAGGGTAAAAAATTATCGTTTATCCTGCAAGAGATTGGAAGAGAAATCAACACCACTGGAAGTAAAGCTTACGATGCCGATATTCAAAAATGTGTTGTTAAAATGAAAGATGAACTTGAAAAAGCAAAAGAACAGGTGCTGAATGTACTGTAATTTCTAATACATACACTTGTGTTCTGATAGTATATTTGTTTTATGAAATTTAAAAAACGCTCCCTCTTCAACAGCATTTATGTGTTAAGCTGCAGCATTGTATTTTTTTCCTGTACCCATACTGGAGTTTTCGAAAAAAATACCACTATTCCCAATTACGAATGGAAAAGTAATTTTGCTGTTAGCGGCAATTTTTCAATTGCTGATACTGCAGCCTTGTACAATACCTATATTGTTTTAAGGCATACGGATGCATATAAATACAATAATATCTGGATCAATCTCGGCATTCAGGTACCCGGGGGCAAAATGCAGTACAGAAAAGTAGACCTGTCTCTTGCTACAGATGCCAATGGCTGGATGGGATCGGGGATGAATGATATTTGGGAGGTTCGGCAGCTGCTGCCCCAAAGCATATTACCCTTGAACCAAACCGGTACTTATATATATAGTATTGCCCAAATTATGCGGGACGATCCTTTGCCCGCAGTAATGAGTGCGGGTCTAAGGGTGGAAAAGCAGGCCAATCAATAAACACTATCCTGCACTTTACAAAAACGATTATCTGATTATTTTAACAAAACAATTCTGTATTTTGCATATTATGAAGATTAGGATTCTTACCGCTTTATTGGGTATGTTGCTGGCAAATTTTAGTGAGGCGCAGCAGCGATATGATTATGTACAACAGGGTGAGTTTGGCTTTACTGCAGGAGCTGCCCACTATTTTGGAGACCTGAATACACGCGCAGGGTTAAACAGACCCAAGCCCGCTTTAGGTATATTTTTCCGAAAACAATTTGGAAATTATGTAGGTCTTAGAGTAGGCGCTCATTATGCCCAGTTGGGGTACAGTGATATATATAGTAAGAACGAGTATCAAAAAACCAGAAACCTTAGCTTTAATTCCAATATATGGGAAGTGGCTTTGCAGGGGGATTTTAATTTCTTTCAATTTGTTCCCGGCGATCCTGATCATTTGTTTACGCCATATGTAACTATTGGTGCCGGAATATTTACTTATGATCCCTATGCATATCTGGATGGGAAAAAAGAATTCCTGCGTCCATTGGGTACCGAAGGTCAGGTAGCAGGCTACCAGGGAAGAAAGCAATACAATACCATGGCCTTTTGTTTTCCATTAGGTGCCGGACTCAAGTACAATATCAACAACAAAATGAATCTGTCCTTTGAAATATCTCAGCGCTTTACAACCACAGATTACTTAGATGATGTTAGTACAACCTATGTAGGGTATACCAATCCTGCCGGCGTAAATAATGCAGCAATCATTTTTCCTGATTTGCCAAACGGTCAACGCTCTACCGGATATAAATTACAAGACAGGTCATATGAATTAGATCCTAATAATTTATTAGGTGTGGAAGGCAGGCAACGTGGATTCAGCAAACAAAAAGATCAGTATATCATTGCTGAAATTGGAATTTCTTTTAATATCAGCAGTTATCGCTGCCCCAGTAACTAAAAAATGTATTTTTTATATAGTCCCGGAATTTTCCGGGACTTTTTTTTGCCCTTCTGTTATAAAGTTGTACATTTGATTCTCTCCAACGAAATAGCTGATGACTTACCTCATCTCTACCACATTTTCCCAACCAAAGAATAACGAAGCACAAATCCACGTATTTCTGTGATGGAACCATAGTTTTTTTAATTCGCACTAACACGTAAACTATGGCGTTCATTCGCAACTGCATTTTTGGTGCAGTAATCTTTTTTTGTATTGTAACAAATGCAAAAGCACAAACTGTGTATTATCCAGCTTTGTCTTCTCTATTACTGAAGGCTACAGCTGATGATGCGGCTATGCTTTTTGAAAAAGCTATTGCCGGCAGCCGGTTTACCAAACAGGCTTACAGCAGCATGCCCACTACAGGCATTATTTTCGTTTACGATAGCAGCATTACAGATAATCAGGCCTGCAAAGTAGAAAGCAACGGATCAGGATATATTAAATTTACTGCCGCTCAGGACAACGGTCTGCATTTTGGCTTATATCAGTATTTACACCTGCTGGGATACCGGTTTTATCAGCCGGGCAGCATTTGGGAAATCACTCCAAATCTAACCACCGCATTTATTAAACTGGATACTGTTTTTACCACTGCCTATAAATACAAAACATGGTTTGTAAGCGGGGGTCACCGCCGCTGGATAATGGATAATAATACCACTTACGACTGGGATAGTTATAATGGCGAAAACGGTCATAACTGGGCATTGTACCAACGTCGTAATGGTATGCTGGGTAGTTCCGGATTCAGGGGGCACCGCGGTGATATGATGAGTGGAGCCTATATGACCACTTTACAAAACAATCCTTGTTATGTTGCCAATTATAATGGGGCAAGACAAGCAAGCATCAATTCTGTTCCTGATATTTTTAACAGTGCGGCAACCGGTTTATGGGCCAGCACCATTGAGCAAAAATATATTCAGGGTAAAAACAACATATTGAATAATGCGGTATTGTATGTAAATGCTTACCGCAATTTTGATTACGGCAACAAGTATATTGGTATTGAAGTACCAGATGGTGCTAAATGGGGTAACTCAAAAGAAAATGAAGTTTGCAGCAGCAGAGATTATCCAAAAGAAAGCGATCAGCAATTCACTTTAGCTAATATTACTGCAGCAAAAATACTGGCATCAAATCCGTCTGCACGTTTTCAGTTGTATGCTTATTCTTCACATGCAGATGTGCCATCAGCCAATATCACTATTAATAAAAATATCGATATACAGGTAATCCCTACAGTATATCAGATGGAAAGCAGTACTAATGGTTTAAGAAACCGCTGGTATAACAAATCTTCAAATATTTCTGAATACCAGTACCTGAATTTGTCGGGTTGGAGTGGTGAAACACCCTCTTTTAACTGGAGCGAGTTGAAAGCCAGTTTACAAATTGCAAAAGATAAAAAAAGTCAGGGTATTTTTTGGGAAGCTTCTCCTGCAAAATTTGGTAGTTTGCCTTATTTACTTGCTGCAAATAATAATTTAGTTAGCGGAGTAAGCGTTGACAGCACCCTGCATGAATTTTGTAATAACATGTTTGCCGGTGCTGCCGAAACTATTTATACTATGATGCAGTTTTGGGGCGATGCTAAAACCAGTCCTAATAAATACAAAATGCAGCTTTACCTGCAACTGATGAATATAGCAGTGCAGCAAACACAATCAGCACCGGAACTGATAAAGCAAAGATTAAGAGAATTGAAAGCGTATTTGCACCATATGGTATTGTACTATAATTTATCATATGATGACAGACAAAAAGCTTCAAAAGAAGATAAAGACGCAGCACAATGTATCTATCTGGCCAAAGCAAATAAAATGCAGATAGTGAACAGCTACTACATGATAAGTGTGATCGTAAGCAAATATGCAACCACAACCGATTTTTATGTAAAATATAATATTGTAAACGGAACTGCTTATCAGAATGGTGCGCTGTCATTACTTACAGCAGCAGAAATTGATGCTAATTTTTCAGACGACCTGAAAAATTACGGAAGCAGTATTGCAGATTTTAAAACACTTGAAGCCACAGATATTAAACCGGCGTTTGCACCTGCAAATTTGGCTCCGCTGCCCGTTATAAAAACCAGTATTGGATATACCAACGGAGCTAACTACTATGGCAAAACCACCTTTAATATCATTGCAACAAGTGCCGGCAGTTTTAATATTGCATATACACCAACCTTTAATATGCCCGGTAAAGGCTATATTAATTTTGTTGTGGAAAGTGCAGATAATGCTTTACAGGTCGTAAAGGATTTTAATCTGGATAATACCGCTGCAGCAGGCACTTTACAAGTTCAATTGCCTGCTGCAGGAAGATATATGTTAAGCATTGTATCCAAATACAAATCCTCAGTAGAACTGACCATCACAACCAATGGCAACTACTTTTATAAAGAAGGCGCATTTTTAGGTAATAAAATTGAAAATTACAGAACTGACCTTGCCAGTTTGCCCGGCTACTTTTATATCCCTTCCGGCATCAGTAAATTATATTGTACTGTAAACAACAGCTTTTCAAATGGTAAATATGCCGATGCAGCAACTATTGGCAAAACCTTTAACATAAAAGATAATAATGGCAATACAGTGATGCCACGATTTGTAACCCCCCAGGATTCTTCATTGTTTTATTTCGACATTCCTACAACAGCGGCAGGCACATTTTGGCAGGCAACCAATATGGCACAGTACAACATGCAGTTTGTAAACATCAGCAACGTATTGTGGTATGCACAACATAAGGCCTGCACCGGTTCAAACATTGGTGTAAGTATTATTAATGACAAAGGGATTTGCACTACCAGAATAAGTACTTCAACTGCAGCAGCAAATTTATTTTGGGAAGTAACTGATTTAGGCAGTACTTACAAATACAGCAATCAGGCTGTTGTTGATTTACCTTCAAGTATATCTCCCAATGCCATCATCAGTTTAACTAATGCCGGCGGATGTGTTACAACCAAAACACTTAAAACTGACGCAGCTTACCTGCGTGATAAACAGGCTTGTGCGAGTGCCGCTCCCATAGGTTCTGCGGGAATATCAATCAACAGTACTGTAACTGCAGTTCCTGTATTGTATCCCAATCCTTCAAACGGTGTATTTAACTATATGCAAAATGGCAGCAGCGAAGCGGCCGATGATATAACTATTTTTACGTCTCAGGGAGCAAAAGTGGGCAGTTTTAAAAATGTACGCCAGTTTAATATCAGCACTGCTGCCGCAGGAATCTATATTTATCAAATCACCAAGGCCGGAACAGTATATAAAGGCAAATTGGTAAAATTGTAAGATTCGATTCTTGTTTGGCCGGATTTCAATGCCAAAAACAGGGATTTCTTTTGCCCGGATTTGCTCTAAAACGCTTATTACAACTAAATTTTATTACTTTTGCCCCCCAAAGTCAGGCCCCGTGCCTGACTAATAGTTTTAAGCATTTTATGAGTCTGAAAGATAAAATAAACCTGCAGCAATTACCCAAGCATATTGCCATCATTATGGATGGTAATGGAAGATGGGCTAAAGAAAAAGGCGAAGACCGTTTATTTGGCCACTGGAATGGTGTGGAAAGTGTGCGGGATGTTGTGGAAGGTGCAGCAGAACTAGGGGTTCAATACCTTACTTTATATGCTTTTAGTACCGAAAACTGGGACAGGCCTGCATATGAAGTATCTGGTTTAATGGAACTGCTGGTGGAAACGATTAGAAAAGAAGTGCCCACCCTGAATAAAAATAATATAAAACTGCATGTGATCGGGGATATGGGAATGTTGCCCGAATTGGCTAGAAAAGAACTTGATGAAGCCATTGGCGAAACCAGTTCCAATAGCGGACTCAACCTCATCATGGCATTAAGCTATAGCAGCAGATGGGAGATCAATAATGCAGTAAAAAAAATTGCCGAGGCCGTAAAGAAAAATAAATTACAGCCTGAAGAAATTGGTGCTAATACCCTTCAGCAATACCTCTGCACCAGTAATTATCCCGATCCGGAACTGATGATCAGAACCAGTGGAGAATTCAGGATCAGTAATTTTTTATTATATCAGCTGGCTTATACCGAGCTGTATTTTACCAATACCCTTTGGCCCGATTTCCGTAAAGAAAACCTTTACGAAGCCATTTTAGATTATCAGGGCAGGGAAAGACGGTTTGGAAAAACAAGTGAACAGTTAAAATAATAATTGGGGAGAATAACATTTTTGTTTAATGTAATGTAAATACAGGCATTGAATATGAATTTGTGACCACACCAAGATTAACAAATAGTTTTCATTAATGGGCTTAATTTGCCGCTCATAAAATACCAATTGATGCACCTGATTTACAAAAGGATTTTTTTTATTGTCACACTCTTATTCAGCAGCCATTTTTTAACGGCACAGGTAGACACCACCGTTTCGGTTGACCCTGCTTTAGAAGGCATATTTAATTCAAAATTTCCCAAAGAATATACAATTGCGGGTATCACCGTAAGTGGTACTAAGGCATTTGACGAAAACCTGATCATTTCCATAACCGGCCTGGCAGTTGGCGACAAAGTGCAAATACCAGGCACCGATGTTTTTGGAAAAGCCATTACTAAACTATGGAAGCAAAAACTCATTTCTAAAGTAGAAATATATTTTACCAAACTGGTGGGAAGAGACCTCTATGTACATTTTGAAATTACTGAAAGGCCGCGTTTGGCTGCATTTAAATTTATAGGAGTTAAAAAAGGAGAGAAAGATGACCTGGAAACCAAAGTGGCACTGGTAAAAGAAAGAGTGGTAACTGAAGATATGAAACTGAGTGCGCTGGAAGCCATCCGTAAATTCTATTTTGACAAGGGTTACCGTAATGTGGATATTAAACTGGATGAAGAAGTAATGGCCAATATGAACAATGCCATTTCACTCACTTTCACCGTTAACAAAGGCAATAAAGTACATGTAAGCTCAGTAAATTTCAGTGGCAATGAAAGTGTGGAAGAGCTGAAACTGAAAAAGCAAATGAAAGGAACAAAGGAAATGAGCCGACTTACTCTTTATCCTGTTTTTGTAGCCAACCCTTTTCATGATACACTTAAAAAAATAAGTTTTAAAGAATACATTCACGATATAGGCTTCTTATCTGTTTCAAAAACTAGAACCATACTGGATCCTTATTTCCGTTTTAAACTATTCAGCTCTTCAAAATTCAATGAAAAAAAATATCTGGAAGATAAAGAGCATGTACTGGATTATTATAACTCTTTGGGTTACCGTGATGCTGTAATAGTTGGAGATACGCCGATTTATGATTTGAAAAACAACCTGAACCTTTTTATAAAAGTAAATGAAGGACGCAAATACTATTTTGGAAATATTGCCTGGAAAGGGAATACCAAATATTCTGATTCTATTTTAAATGTGTTGCTGGGGATTAATAAAGGCGATATCTATAATATGGAATTACTGAACAAACGTTTGGGTAAGCAACTTTCTGCCGAAGGCGGCGATATACAAAGTTTGTATATGGATGACGGATACCTGTTTTACAGAATTGATCCCGTGGAAACTGCAGTGTATAACGATACTATCGATTTTGAAATTCGTATGTCTGAAGGATCACAGGCTACTTATGGCAACATAACCATTTCCGGAAATGATAAAACCAAAGACTATGTAGTCCGTCGTGAGTTAAGAACCATACCCGGAGAAAAATTCAGAAGAGAAGATATCATCCGTACACAAAGAGAATTAGGTCAGCTGGGCTTTATCAATGCCGAAAAAATAAACCCCAATGTGGTGCCTAATGCCGATAACGGTACAGTGGATATTAACTGGGAGATTGAAGAAAAATCAGCTGATCAGCTGGAGTTGTCTGCAGGTTTTGGCGGCGGTATCGGCCTTACAGGTACACTGGGTGTAACCTTCAATAATTTCTCTATTAAAAATATTGGGAAAAAATCCACCTGGGACCCTTTGCCTTCCGGCGATGGCCAAAAATTTAGTGCCAGAATTCAGTCTAATGGTAAGGCCTACAGGTCTTTAAACTTCTCTTTCACCGAACCATGGTTAGGGGGTAAAAAAAGAAATTCATTTACAATTGGATATTCCAGTACCAAATACGCCAATGCATATGATCCTTATACCGGACAATATTCAAAAACTGCAGGGGATACCTCTTATGTAAAAACCAGCAGTTTCAGTGTATCATTAGGTAAGCAGTTGAAATGGCCGGATGATTATTTCAACCTGATCTATGCATTAAATTTTCAGCAGTATAAATTAAAGAACTACGCCAATATTTTTCAGGGCTTAAGCAATGGCACATCAACATTAGTGAGTCTGAAAGTGGCCTTAGTTCGTAATTCTGCTGGACCTAATCCGATCTTCCCAACCAGCGGATCTAACTTTATGCTGAGTGGACAGTTCACCCTTCCTTACTCACTATTAGGAATAACTGATGGTTCAGAAAATCAGTACAAACTGCCTGAGTTTCATAAATGGCGTTTTAACGGCGAATGGTATGTTCCTATTGGAAGAGCCAGAGGAGCAGAAAAGAATAAGCAGTTCATTTTGAAAGCTGCTGCTAAATATGGCTTTATCGGAAGGTATAATAACAACCTGCAAATCTCTCCATTTGAGCGCTTCCAGGTGGGTGATGCAGGCTTAAGCAACAGTTACGCATTACTGGGTTACGATATCATTGCACACAGAGGATACCCTGTTTACTCTTCTTCAAATCCAAAAGTGAATCCGGATGGGAATACCCCAAGTCAGTACTTTACTATATTCAATAAGTATACCCTCGAAATGAGGTATCCGTTCAGCACCAGTGCAAGCAGTACTATTTATGGCCTGGCATTTTTTGAAGCGGCAAACGGTTGGTATAATTTTAAAGAATACAATCCATTTAAATTACGTCGTTCTGCCGGTGTAGGTATGCGTTTTTTCCTACCAATGTTTGGTTTGTTAGGATTTGATTATGGCGTGGGCTTTGACAGGTATACACCGGGTGGCGGATTAAAGGGCATGGCTAAATTCACCTTTATGCTGGGCCAGGAACCGGAATAAAATCAGTTTTGGTTAATTTGTTTATTCGTTTATTTGTAAAAAATAAAAAGATGAAAAAACTATTATTTATTGCCTTAAGTTGTATGTTTTTTGCTTTTACCGGCAACGCACAGCGCTATGCAGTGATTGATTCAAAATACATATTAGAAAAATTGCCTGAATATAAAGATGCACAGAAAAAACTGGATCAGTTTAGTGAGCAATGGCAGATGGAAATAGATCAGAAACAGGCTATTGTAGATAAAATGATTAAAGACTATGATGCAGAGCAGGTAATGCTTAGCGATGAGTTGAAGAAAAAAAGAGAAGACGAATTATACAATAAAGAAAAGGAATTGCGTGACCTGCAAAAAAAACGCTTTGGATTTGAAGGCGACCTGTTTAAAAAAAGGCAGGAACTGATAAAACCTATTCAGGACAGGGTTTACAATGCAGTTCAAAAACTGGCAGTAGATAAACAATATGATTTCATATTGGATAAAAGTGAGGGAATTACCGTTATCTTTGCCGACCCAAAACTCGACAAGAGCGAAGATGTACTGAGAAATTTGGGTGTTAAATAAAGTTTAAAAGCCCGGCTGCATGCAGCCAAAACCATACAAAAATAAACTAATAAAAAAAGTAAACATTAAAAAGACAATGAAAAAGTTAATCGTAGCTGGCGTAATGGCGTTATCATTTTTGGGAGCCGCAGCACAAACAAAGATTGGTTATATCAATACTGATGAAGTGATAGCCGCAATGCCAGAAACAGACAAGGCAAATAAAGAAATTCAGGAGTATCAGGAATCTCTGGGTAAACAATATGACGATCTTCAGAAAGAAGCGAATGAAAAAAGTGAGCAGTTTGTAAAAGACTCTGCTTCTTATTCTCCAAGCATGAAGGAAATCAAAAGAGAAGAAATTATCAAACTGATCCAGAGAGTAAATAACTTTCAACAGGAAGCTCAGGATAAAACCAAACAAATAGCGCAAACTAAATTTGCTCCTATTCAGCAAAAAGCAATGGAAGCTATTAAAGCAGTAGCTAAAAAGAACAACTACACTTACATACTCGAATTTAATTCAGTAATTGTTGGCCCTCCGGGTGATGACATCGTAGGATTGGTTAAAAAAGAACTGGGTATTAAAGAAGCATCACCTGCTCCAACTACTCCTGTTCAGGCACCTGCTACAAAAGCTCCTGCTAAAACCGGAAACTAATTTCCACAACATATTTTGTAAAGCCATTCCTTTAACGGAGTGGCTTTCTTATTTTTGATATATGAACAAAGGGCCCATTGGAGTATTCGACAGCGGATATGGTGGTTTAACTGTTTTAAAAGAAATAGTAAACCAGCTACCTCAATACGACTATCTGTATTTGGGAGATAATGCCCGTGCGCCTTATGGCCCCAGGAGTTTTGAAACCGTGTATCAGTATACCTTAGAATGCGTGCAGTGGTTTTTTAAACAGGGTTGTTCACTGGTTATTTTAGCCTGCAATACCGCATCGGCAAAAGCACTCCGCACTATTCAGCAAAATGACCTTGAGAAAATAGGGCCCGGCAAAAGGATATTGGGGGTAATTCGGCCAACTACCGAGATCATTGGTAGTTTATCCAAAACCAAACAAGTGGGTATACTGGGTACTAATGGTACCGTAATATCCAATTCATATCCTATTGAAATCAATAAATTTTATCCCGAAATTACCGTGCATCAGCATGCCTGCCCCATGTGGGTACCATTGGTAGAAAACAACGAATACCAATCTGAAGGCGCCGGCTATTTTATAAAAAAAGATATTAATGCCTTGCTGGCCCAGTCTCCCAATATTGATACCATATTGCTGGCCTGCACGCATTATCCCTTGTTGATGGACCAAATACGGCAATATATTCCAGAAGGGGTAAGGGTATTGTCGCAAGGAAAAATTGTAGCCGATAGCTTACTGCATTACCTGGAAAGGCACCCCGAAATAGCTGAAAACTGCAGTCGAAATGGCCAGTTGGCTTTTTTTACAACCGATTCCACAGAAGATTTTGATAATCATGCCGCCAATTTCTTCGGAAAATCGGTACAATCAAGGCATGCCGACCTGTAAACCGGCAAATAATTCAACTTTCAGCACTTGATTATCCATTAAAATCCTTACTTTTGCCGTCCTTTCACAATCAGCAGGGATGGTGCCCTGATGTATGTTTTAGAAAAATTATTTTGTAAAGGAAAAAATTTAAAACAATGCCAGGTAAAAAAAGAACCTATCAACCCCATAAGCGTCGTAGAAAATCAGTACACGGTTTCCGTAAACGTATGGAATCTGCTAATGGACGTAAAGTATTATCAAGCCGCAGAAAGAAAGGACGTCATAAACTGACTGTTTCCAGCGAACGTGGTGATAAAAAATAAAACAATGGGTCTGTAATGCAGATCCGGTTAAAATAATTCAGTCCTGCTATTCAGCAGGACTTTTTAATTTTGGAGTATTGGAAACAAGGCAACGATATACATTAGGTAAAACAGAAAAATTGAAAAGCAGGAAACTGATTGAGCAGGTGTTCAAACAGGGTAAAAGCTTTTCTGCTTTTCCTTTTCGGGTGGTATATCATTTCACAACAGATGAAAAGCATGCAGCTGGGGTACAGGCAGGTTTTTCGGTGAGTAGTAAATTTTTTAAAAATGCCACCGACCGCAACCGTATTAAAAGATTATTAAGGGAAGCATACCGGCTGCAAAAAAATGATCTGTTGGATGCCGCACAAAAAAATAATAAAAGACTGGCTGTTTTTTTTATTTACACCGGTAACGAGTTACCCGAATACGATTTGATTTTTGAAAAAACGGGCAGCGCCTTACAACGATTACTAAAAATCACCAATGAAACTATTTCTGAAAATATGTAGTTTCCCTTTTATAGTTTTAATAAAACTGTATCAATGGATCATTTCTCCCTGGCTGGGTAATAAATGCCGCTATACACCCACCTGTTCCCATTACGGTATTGAAGCCTTAAAAAAATATGGTCCAATAAAAGGCCTATGGCTTACAATAAAAAGAGTTTCTAAATGCCATCCCTGGGGCGGGCATGGGTACGATCCGGTACCTTAAAAAAGCAAAGTCAAAAGTGAAAAATAAAAAATGGTGCAGTCAGAAATGATTGCACCATTTTTAAAATGTTGAATAAAGAAAAAATGCTGAAGAGTGCGACCCCTTTGAAGTTCAATCAAGGAACTGAAGTCCGTCTTAAAAAGCACTCTTAATTGCGCCAAAGGCGTAATTAAGCTGCAGCAAATCTTTCTGCTACTGTAGTCCAGTTTACCACATTCCAGAAAGCAGCTAAATAATCTGCTCTGCGGTTTTGATATTTTAAGTAGTACGCATGTTCCCAAACATCAGCCCCTAAAATTGGTGTGCCTTTTACATCAGCAATTTCCATTAAAGGATTGTCCTGATTAGGTGTACTGCTTACTTCTAACTTACCGTCTTTAACGATTAACCATGCCCAGCCACTTCCAAAACGGGTCATACCTGCTGCAGCAAATTTTTCTTTAAAGGCATCAAAGCTTCCGAAAGCTGCAGTGATAGCATCTGCTAATTTACCTGTTGGGGTACCTCCTGCATTTGGGGCAAGACTTCCCCAAAAGAAGGTATGGTTCCAGTGACCACCACCATTATTACGAACAGCTGGTGATATAGATCCGGCATGTTTTACCAGTTCTTCAATGGTTTTATTTTCGTTTTCTGTACCTGCAATGGCTTTATTTAAATTGTCAACATAAGCCTGATGGTGTTTGCCATGATGTATTTGCATGGTGGTAGTGTCGATATGTGGCTCTAATGCGTCGTGTGCATAAGGCAGCGCCGGTAGTGTAAATGCCATAGTTGTGATTTTTTTATGATGCTTTTATGAAATATAAGGAGACAAATTTACGTTATTGATTTCCGATTCAATTATAAAATGAAAAAAATAGTAATCCTCTTTCTTACGTTTTTGGGAATTTGTACCGGGTTTGCACAAAACCCTGCAGGTACAGATTCGCTTCAAAATACAAGTACGATTACTAATCTTCAAAAGGCGGGCCACGATTCTGTGGTATTAAAAGAAAGCCCTGCAGTAAAACTCTATCCCAATCCGGCCAAAAATAAAGTGGAGCTGGAATTGAAAGGTTTCGAATCGGGCATGGTACAATTACAAATCATTTCAGCCGCAGGAAAAATGGCTAGAAACGATCAGCGGCTTTTATTGAGTGGCAATGAAAATATGGCGGTGATGTTTTCTTTAACCCCCGGCATATATTTTATACTGTTCAGGCAAAAAACCACATTGGTTAAAAAGAAACTGCTGGTGCAGTAATTATCTTTTGTCTTTAAAAAAATCTTTCATCAACTGTGCACATTCATCCTGTAAAATACCACCCTCCAATATTGTTTTAGGGTGAAAAGGATTATTAGTACCGGTACTCCTTCTGTAACTGTTTTTATCATCTGCAGCTCCAAATACAATTTTTCCAATTTTACTCCAGTACAAGGCACCACTGCACATCAGGCAGGGCTCCAGTGTTACATATAAAGTAGCTTCAGGTAAATACTTACTGCCTAAAAAATTATAGGCTGTGGTTAGTGCCAGCACTTCTGCATGGGCAGTACTATCATTTAATAATTCTACCTGATTATGAGCCCTGGCAATGATTTGATTATTCATCACCACAATAGCCCCTACCGGAACTTCACCTGCATCAAATGCTTTTTGTGCTTCATTTACTGCCTGCCGCATGTATTGTTCATCTGTCATGGCAAAATTATTTAAGCTATTCCCTTAATAAAATCAGTGTTAAATTATTAGAAAGTTCGTAAGTCCCCTTTGGGGGGATTTAGGGGGCTTTTTTGTTACCTTGCCACAAATTTAACGGTAATGGCAAACATAAATCAACTTTTGGCAATGCGCCAATATTTCGATAGCGGTATAACAAAGCCATATGTCTTTCGTAAAGAACAACTGAAAAAACTGCGCACAGCTTTATTACATTATGAAAAGGCATTTCACGAAGCATTGTATAAAGATTTAAAGAAAAGCCCTGAAGAGTGCTGGGTTACCGAAACGGGTTTTTTATTAAGTGAGATCAATGCCACTATCAGCAACTTAAAAAAATGGATGCAGCCTGATCTGGTGAGCACCAATTTGCTGAATATGCCTTCTTCAAGTTTTATACTTCAGGAGCCACTGGGTACTGTATTGATTATTGGTCCATGGAATTATCCTTTACAATTATTGTTTACACCTTTGGTTGGTGCTTTAGCTGCGGGTAATTGTGCGGTATTGAAAGCCAGCGAATTTGCCCCGGCAACAGCGGCGGTAATGAAGGAGTTGATTGATACCACTTTTGATAAAGCTTATATTTTGTTTACTGAAGGTGATGGTGCAACAGTAATACCGGAGATGATGAACAATTTTAGTTTTGATCATGTGTTCTATACCGGTAGTACAGCAGTGGGGAAAATAATCTACAAAATGGCGGCAGAACGGTTGGTTCCGGTAACATTAGAGTTGGGCGGAAAAAGTCCTTGTGTGGTGGAATCAGATGCCAATATAAAAGTAGCAGCAAAAAGAATTGCCGTTACCAAATTCAGCAATGCAGGGCAAATGTGCGTGGCCCCCGATTATATATTGGTACATGAAAGTAAAAAAGACGAATTAATTGTTGCATTAAAAACCAGTTTGCAAAAATTTTTTGGCGACAAATCTGAAGAAAATTATAACTATGGAAAGATCATAAATGAAAAACAATTTGACAGATTAATACAGTATCTGCCTCAGGGGAATATTTTATATGGGGGAAGAAGTGATAAAAGCAAATTGTTTATTGAACCTACTATTGTAGATAATGTTAGTCTGGATACTGCTATAATGAAGGATGAAATTTTTGGCCCCATTCTCCCCATCATTACTTTTAGTTCAAAAGAAGAGGCTCAGAAAATAATTGCACTGAATAAAAATCCTTTGGCCTTTTACATATTTACTTCAAGCACAGCTAAAGAAAAAGACTGGCTAAACAGTGTGGCTTTTGGCGGGGGTTGTATAAACAATGCCAGCTGGCATTTAACCAACCATAATTTGCCATTTGGTGGAAGGGGCTTCAGCGGCAGCGGACAATACCATGGAAAATTTTCCTTTGATACTTTCAGTCATAAAAAAGCAGTACTGAAAACACCTACCTGGTTTGATCCTGCGATAAAGTATCCGCCGTTTAAAGGGAAGTTGAGATTGTTTAAGTGGGTGATAAGGTAATATTTCCCACAAAGGCGCAAAGAACACAAAGAGTGGCTTTGGGAAACTAAATATATTCGTATGATAGAAAATGAAGGGGCAATTATTTATAGGGAAGCTGAGATTGTTTAAGTGGGCGATAAGATAAATTATCCCACAAAGGCACAAAGGGTTTATTTGTACTTTTTTGAAAACTAAATATATCCGTATGACAGAAAATGAACTGGCAACTATTGCCGTTGATATTTGTTATAAAATTCACACTACACTTGGGCCGGGTTTACTGAAAAGTGTATTTGAGGTGGCATTTGCTTTTGATTTAGAGAAAAGAGGGATCGCTTTCACAAGACAACAAGGTATTACAGCAAAATATGACGAGGCGATTTTGGATGTTGGGTTCAGGGCTGACATCATAATAGAGAATAAATTCATTGTTGAAATAAAATCAGTAGAAAGCTTAGATAAAGTACATCACAAACAAGTGTTAACCTATTTAAAGCTAACCGGAATTAAATTGGGATTATTAGTAAATTTTAATGTTAACCTTATAAAAGAAGGCATGCACAGAAAAATTCAGGGACAATTATTTTAAAACAATATACTGTCTTTGTGAACTTAGTGCCTTAGTGGGAAAAATCATGAATAAACTAAAACGCTTTCTAATTGTTATTATAATATTGCTTGGCGGATTCGCCATTTATGTACAAATTGTAAACCGTAATTCAATTAATATGACCTACCGGCAAAAATTATTGAAAGCTGTATATCCTGCTTTTATGCGGATCGCTAAATTAACTGGTGCCAATGCAAAAGAATTGGCCAATGCTGATAAAACTCCTACAGTACCTTTTTATTCATTAAAAGATACGTTGAATGATGGATCCATTTTCGACTTTGCCCAATTAAAGGGAAAGAAAGTGGTACTGGTAAACACTGCCAGCGATTGCGGCTATACCGATCAGTATGGTGATCTGCAAAAATTGTATGAAGCCAATAAAGAACGATTGATAATAATTGGGTTTCCCGCAAATGATTTTAAAGAACAGGAGAAAGGAGATGATGCCAGCATTGCCACATTTTGCCAGAGAAATTACGGTGTTTCATTTTTATTGATGAAAAAAAGCAGTGTTGTAAAAGGAGCAGAGCAAAACCCGGTATTTCAATGGCTTACAGAAGCCACCAAAAATGGCTGGAACAATAAGGCTCCTGCATGGAACTTTTCAAAATACATTGTGAACGAGAATGGGGTGCTTACCAATTATTTTGGTTCTACCATTTCACCACTGTCGGATACATTTAAAAATGCAATCGGAAAATAATTTACGCAATTCAATACAATAGTTATGGCATCAGCATTAATTACAGGCGCTTCTTCGGGTATTGGTTTAGAGTTGGCAAAAGTATTTGCAAGAGATAAGGTCAATCTGATATTAGTGGCAAGAAGTGAAAGTAAACTACAAGATCTTGCAGTAAGTCTGAAAAATGAATTTGGGATTACGGTGCATGTACTGGCAAAAGACCTGAGTAATTACAATGTTGCAAAGGAAATATTTGACTGGTGCAACCAAAATAATATTACTGCAGACTATCTGGTTAATAATGCAGGAGTGGGCGATTTTGCTTTTTTTGCAAATAGCGAATGGCATAAACAGGAGCAAATGATCAATTTGAATATTACTGCTCTTACTTATCTTACCCATTTATTTTTACCGGGTATGGTACAACGTAAGTTCGGTAAAATTTTAAACGTGGCATCAACGGCGGCTTTTCAACCCGGCCCGGCAATGAGTGTATATTTTGCAACCAAATCTTTTGTACTACATTTCAGTGAAGCCATTGCTGATGAATTGCAGGGTACAGGAGTTACAGTAACAGCATTATGTCCCGGTGCAACAGAAAGCGGGTTTCAATCAGCAGCAGCAATGGAAGACAGTAAGTTGTTTAAGGGAAAGAAAGTGCCTTCTTCAAAAGTGGTGGCAGAGTATGGTTACAGGGCCATGCAAAAAGGGAAGCGGGTAGCCATTCATGGAACGATGAATTATATAATGGCCAATAGTGTGCGCTTTGCACCCAGAAATCTGGTGACAAAAATAGCCCGGTATATGCAGGGCAATCCCTAAAAGAGTATCTTTATTTTAAACCATTAAAACATGTTTACCAAAACAGATATCGAAAAATATTTCAACGCGGAAAAAAGTGAAAGCTTGTTGTTTTTGCTGATTGGTATTGCAGGTATTATCGCAGCCATCAGTTTTTATTTTTTTGTAAAAGGAAATTTTTACAAAGGCGCTGCCATTCCTTTTTTGGTAATTGGGTTAATGCTGGGCATTGTGGGAATTACAGTTTATAAGAGAAGTGATGGCGATCGCATTCGTGTGGTATATGCTTATGATCTTACTCCCTCAGAAATAAAACACAAAGAAATTCCACGCATGGTAACGGTAATGAAAAATTTTGTACTCTACCGTTATGTTGAAATTGTATTGGCGATAGCAGGTATTGTTTTGTTTTTCTATTTTAAAAACAATATTGATCAGCAGTTTTGGAAAGGCTTTGGTGCAGCATTAGCCATCATGGCATTAACTGCTTTGGCTGCAGATTATTTTGCCGAACAAAGAGGTGCGGTGTATTTAAAAGGATTGCAATCTTTCGTCAATAAATAACACAAGTCGTACAATGATATTATTGGAACCATTGGCGTTGCATTAAGTTGTTATGCCGCCATATTACTACTCTTTTGGCCATTTATTATTTTAGAAGCTATCTGGACAGTTGTGACTGTACTTGGATTAATAAAAGCGATGTATAAAAAACAGGCTTAAGTAATCGGACAGTTCTCGTGATAATTAATTAATTCAATCGGCGTTTTTTCAAATTCATAGCCTTTATATTTTATTGCAATTTCATCCAGCACGGCATCAATTTCTTCAACGGTATTTAATGTAACCAGTTTATAGCGGTAATCTTTTATGCCGGGCATGCCTTTTAAATAATTGGTATAGTGGCGACGCATTTCAAAAATACCCACTTTAGGTCCCTTCCATTCAAAAGATTTATATAAATGTTTTTTACAAACTGCCACACGGTCTTCAATAGTAGGTGCAGGCAAATGCTGGCCTGTTTTTACATAATGCTTGATCTCATTAAAAATCCATGGATATCCAATGGCTGCACGGCCAATCATAATACCATCTACACCAAATCTGTTTTTATAGTCCAATGCCTTTTCAGGTGAGTCAATATCTCCGTTACCAAATATGGGAATTTTAATGCGCGGGTTTTCTTTCACTTTTGCTATCAGGCTCCAGTCTGCCTCACCCTTATACATTTGTGCCCTGGTGCGGCCATGAATAGCTAATGCCTTTATACCCACATCCTGCAAACGTTCTGCAACTTCTTCAATATTTCTATTGTTATCATCCCAACCCAATCTTGTTTTAACGGTTACGGGTAAGCTGGTAGATTTTACCACAGCATCGGTTAACCTTACCATCAGGTCAACATCTTTTAAAACCCCTGCTCCTGCGCCTTTCAATGCTACTTTCTTTACCGGGCAACCGAAATTGATATCAAGCAAATCGGGATTGGTAACATCAACAATTTTTGCAGCCATGGCCAGACTGTCTTCGTCACCCCCAAAAATTTGAATGCCAATAGGTTTTTCGTAATCGAATATGTCCAACTTTTTGCGGCTCTTGATGGCATCACGTATCAGGCCTTCGCTGCTGATGAATTCGGTATACATCAGATCGGCACCATGGTCTTTACACACCGCACGAAATGGCGGGTCGCTCACATCTTCCATGGGTGCCAGTAAAAGCGGAAAATCAGGTAATTCAATATGTTCGCCAATTTTTATCATAAACTTGTATCAAATATCAATTTGCCAATTATCCACGGCATGGCTTATTTTTGATCCGGCAAATTTACAACATCTATAACTATGGTGCTTACACAAACACAAAGACCGAATTATTGGTCGCAATTAGCAGTTTTGCTGGGATTAATTGGCGGGGGAATAGTGATATCATCCATAGTAATGGCTATTATAAGTCTGGTGGTTTTGGTACCTGACGGACTTGCCGGTGCGGCAAAGGCAGAAGCCATACAAGAGGCTTTACTGAAACCCGAAAATATTACCTATGCCCAACTATTTCAGGTTTTTGGAACATTTTTTATGATGTTTATTCCTTCAGTAGCGTTCATTCTAATTTTTTATAAAAATTTTTTATGGGCAGGCTTTTCAAAATATGTTAACCCGGCACAACTGGTTCTGGGCTTTTTTATCATGCTGGTGGCCAATTATTTTGCAGCTCCATTTGAAGACATTACCAAAATGGGACTGGCTCATTTTCCGGGGATTGATAGTGTAGCCAGAAGCGCTGAGAAAATGTATACCGATGCCATTGCTTCAATGAGTAATTTACAAGGCTGGGGGCAGTTTGTGTTGGCTGTTTTTATTGTGGCCCTATTACCGGCAATGTTTGAAGAATTATTATTCCGAGGGGTATTGCAAAATTTGCTGGTGAAATGGATAAAAAAACCGGTAGTGGCACTCATCATTACATCGCTATTATTCAGCCTTATTCATGCTTCTTATTATTTATTCATCAGCCGTTTTGTGCTGGGTTATGCGTTAGGATTACTCTTCTTTAAAACTAAAAATATCTGGATTAATATATTTGCCCACTTTATGAATAATCTGATGGCATTATCGGTATTGTTTTATTCCAATATGCATAAAGCAACGGGAGCAAAAGCTGCAGATATAGATCCTAAAATGCCCATTTGGAGTCTGGTTATCACATTTGCCATATTGTATGGTTTATTTGTTTTGCTCGATAAAGTGAGCAAAGAAAACCGCAACCGCATTGTACTCAATGAAAACCTTTTATTTAATAATTCGCCTTCGCTGGCAGAGCTACCTTAAATTTTATGGCATTAAATATTGCAACACTTAAAACCCGTTCTTTAACTGCAGTTGTTTTTGTAGCTGTAATGTTAGTGGGTTTATTATGGAATTTCTGGAGCTTTTTGATATTGTTTACCATTGTACATTTTGGGTGCTGGTATGAGTTGGTAAAACTGATGAAGAAGATTTATGGCGAGAAATATCTGCAATATTCATTACTGGGATTATTTTATATCACGATGCCAATTCTGATGTTGATTAATATGCGAACTATCTGGAGTGATTTTGAAGGATTAAAACTGATATCAGATTATGGGAATACTATTCCAATAGCAATTCTGTTTTCTATCTGGATTAATGATACTATGGCATATATAGTTGGTTCGCTTATAGGCAAAACGCCATTCTCAAAAGTATCGCCTAAAAAAACCTGGGAAGGCACTATTGGAGGAGCTATTCTTGCAGTAGTAGTCATTGGCTTTTTATTTCCATTATTGGCAGATAAATTCTTTTACCCTTTTGCTCAGCCTAAGATGTGGTTTGTCATCGCTGCGCTTGGTGCTATAATGGGCACTATTGGCGATCTTTTTGAAAGCAAACTCAAACGCATGGCCAATGTAAAAGACAGCGGGTCTATCATGCCAGGTCACGGTGGTTTTTTAGACCGATTTGATTCATTGTTATTTGCTGCACCTGCAGTATGGATATATGTGCATTTGTTTATGTAGGAGAATGTTCATAGTTCATGGTAGACAGTTATTGGTTTGGAGCTGTCAACCATCAGACATCCTACATCAGCCATAATCCTCGTATTTTTCAACTCGCCGCCTTATCTTTGCGCCTTAATATAAAAGCATGACCATTCACCGCGAAGGATACAAATCAATTGCCATTGGTACTTTAATTTTTGGGGCTATTAATTTTGCCATATTCTATTTTTTCAGCGCTTCATTGCCTGCATTGTGCTGGGTAATATTTTTTGCCACATTTTTTGTGTTATTATTTCTGGTTTCTTTCTTCCGTATACCGGCAAGACAACTAACTATTGGCGATAATCTGGTGGTTTCGCCCTGCGATGGTAAAGTAGTGGTTATGGAAGAAACAGTAGACCCCGAATACTTTAAAGAAAAACGATTGCAGGTATCTATTTTCATGAGTCCTGCCAATGTGCATGTAAACCTTAATCCTATCAGCGGCGAAGTGGTATACAACCAATATCATAAAGGAAAATATTTAGTAGCCTGGAATCCAAAGTCATCTACCGAAAACGAACGACATTCAGTAGTACTTAAAAAAAACAATACCGAAATTTTAGTAAAACAAATTGCCGGAGCTTTGGCCAAACGTATTGTAAATTATTTACAGGTGGGCCAAAAAGTAGAGCAATCTCAGGAAATGGGGTTTATTAAATTTGGCAGCAGGGTAGACCTTTTATTGCCTGTTGGAACCAAACTGAATGTAGAACTTAATCAGGTGGTACAGGGCGGGGTGACAGTTATAGCAACTTTATAGAATTTAACAATCTGTAATTGGCTATTTGCAATATCTGGCCTACATT
The DNA here is from genome assembly GCA_037140275.1 of Ferruginibacter sp. GTDB lineage: Bacteria > Bacteroidota > Bacteroidia > Chitinophagales > Chitinophagaceae > Ferruginibacter. The sequence continues at coordinate 34,190 of JBAXET010000012.1, forward strand.
TACGTTGATTAATCAAACTAAATTATAAACATGAAAAAAGTATTATTATTAGCTACAGCAGTTTTATTAGTTACAGCGGTAACTTTTGCCGACAATGGTAAAAAGAAGAAATGTGCAAAAGGAAAAACATGCTGCTCTAAAGAAAAAGCAACTGCAGAAAAGAAAGCTTGTTGCAGCAAAGACAAAGCAGCTACTGCAAAAATGTAATCTTGCTATTCAATTTATTTAAAACCTCCTGATCAGGAGGTTTTTTTATGTCCTATAAAATAGCTTCCAGTTCCTGTAAATGATAAATGATATAGGTAGGACGCAGCGTTGTGGACGCATTAATATGATTCACAAAAACCGCATCCATTCCAGCATTGATGGCACCCTGAATATCGGCATCCAGGTTATCGCCCAGCATAAGGCTTTCGGGTAAAAGGGCCCCGGTTTTATTCAGCGCATATTCAAAAATTTCTTTTTTAGGTTTAAGGCTGTTACTGGCTTCTGATGTAATCATATGAGTAAAGTATTGGGCCAGCCCGCTGTTATTGATCTTACTCCATTGCGTTTTTTCAAACCCGTTAGTAATTAAGTGAAGGCTGTAACCTTTTGCCTTTAGGTATTCCAGAATTTCGATGGTATGCGGGAACAATATTTTTTTTGTGGGCAGCAGCTCTAAAAACCGGGCACTCATATCTTTTGATAATTGCTCATTGCCAATTTTAAAATCCAGTAAAGTACGGTACATGCGCTTCCATTTCAAATCATCGGCAGTAATAAGTCCGTTATGGTAACGGTCCCACAAAATTTCATTATGGTATAAATATTTTCTGTATAGTTCCTCAAAGGGTGCGGCTATTTTTTTATCCAGCTCAAAAATGGCATACAGATCGGTCAGCGTGGCTTTTGCATTGGCATCAAAATCCCAAAGGGTATGGTCAAGATCAAAGAAAAGATGTTTATACTTCATTAAGATTGTAGCTTTACGATTGTAGATTTGCAAAGAAAAGAGAAATATTTAATACTCAGCTATGAATGTTATAATAACAGGTGCATCAAAGGGAATAGGCAAAGCAATTGCAACAGAATTTGCATCGCATGGCCATAATCTTATACTTTGCAGCCGTAATGGTGTGGCTTTGTATAAAACAGTGGAAGCATTGCAAACACATTACCCTTCCATCAGTATTAAAGCAACAACCTTTGACTTAAGCATTTCAGCAAAAGAGTTTGGGAACTGGATACTGGATACCGGATGGGAACCCGATGTGCTTATCAATAATGCCGGTTTATTTGAGCCCGGAAGTGTGCACAATGAACCGGAAGGATTGCTGGAAAAACAAATGGCCACTAACCTGTACAGTGCTTATCATCTTACCAGAACGGTATTACCCAAAATGATGGAAAGAAAAGCCGGTCATATTTTTAATATCTGTTCCATTGCATCATTGCATGCCTATAAAAATGGAGGCGCCTACAGCATCAGCAAATTTGCCATGGATGGATTTAGCAGGAATCTGAGAGAGGAAATGAAGGAATATGGAATAAAGGTTACAGCAGTATATCCCGGTGCGGTATTAACGGATTCATGGGGCGATTATGATAACAGCAATCACCGCATTATGGAAGCTGCAGATATTGCCAAAATGATCTATGCTGCATCGCAATTGAGCCCGGGAGCCTGTGTGGAGCAAATCACTCTGCGCCCTCTATTGGGCGATTTGTAAATATGTACCAGCTATATTAACAGTATTTTAAAACCGTTCATCGTTTTACCCAAAAAATAAAACTGCTTTATCCGCTACATTTGTGTTCTTTAATTATGCAAGCATTTTTACAAAAAATAATTTTACTTTTTTTATTAGTGTGCGGCCATTGTACAATGGCGCAGGTAAAATTTTCGGCCACTGTTTCTTCGCAAAAAATAAATAAAAATGAATTTATAACCTTAAGGCTGCAGGTAGAGAATGCCAACGAAGTACAAGCTATTACTCCTCCTGTAATCAGCAATTTTCAACTGGTAAGCGGCCCCTTGCAGGAAAGTGGTATGACCAGTAATAACGGAGATGTAAAACGATACATGGCTTTATCATATGTGCTGCAACCAAAAGGGCCGGGCAATTTTAGTTTACCTGCTGTCACTGCTACTGCCGATGGTAAAACATATAAAAGCAATGCCATTACCATTCAGGTATTGAATGCACTGGGTACAAACAATCAGGCTGCTGTAAACAGCAACCCTTTTGGCAGCATCAATCCCTTTGATGAAGCAGCAACACCCGCTCCTTTTAACGACTATATTTTACGTAAAGGCGAAAATGCTGCGGATAAAGTTAGCCGCAATATGTTTGTGAAACTGGAGCTGAATAAAACCTCCTGTTATGTGGGCGAGCCGGTGATTGCCACTTACAAATTATACACCAGGCTTAAAAGCGAAAGTAATCTTGTAAAAAACCCTTCTTTTAATGGGTTTTCTGTTATTGATTTACAACAACCGGATAATCTTACCTATACCCGCGAAAAAGTAAATGGCAGAGAATACAATGTTTACATTGTAAGAAGATCGCAGCTGTATCCTTTGCAGCCGGGTAATGTAGAACTTGATCCTGTAGAAATTGAAAACAATGTTCATTTTATTAAGGAAGCCTATGCCAATCGTCAGGGTGATTTGCTGAGCGAAATCTTTCAGCAATTTGAGGGTGCCGGTATTCCTGCAGAGGGAATGGAAGAACAAAAGATAACATTAAAAAGTAAACCTGCGAGCATCACGGTAAAACCATTGCCCGACAGTAATGCACCTGAAAGTTTTAAAGGTGCAGTGGGAAAATTTGATATTGATGCGGTGTTGGAAAAAAATAATTTCACCACTGATGATGCAGGAAGGCTGAATGTAACCATCACCGGGGCAGGCAATTTACAATTGGTCAATACTCCGGATATTGACTGGCCACAAGGCTTTGAAGCTTTTGATCCCAAAACAACTGATGAGCTTGAAAAAACAACAGTACCGGTTAGTGGCAGAAAAATAATTGTGTATACATTTACAATGTTATCTCCCGGCACCTATACCATTCCGGCAATACGGTTCAGTTATTTTGATCCTGAAGAAAAAAAGTATACAACCGATTCCACATTACCTATATCATTTACAGTTACTAAGGGCACGGGCATTAAAAACGACAGTACTGCACTGGCAAAAAAAGAAAAAGCAGGTATACTGAATTCTTTTTTCAGTAACAGGCGATGGATGGTAAGCACGGTAGCTTTTTTAATTATCTGCGGATTAATTATCTGGTTAAAGCGGGATAAAAAAAGAGAAGAAAAAATTAAAGAAGAGGCAGCAGTATTACAGGCCGAACAGGAAAGAATTGCTGCAGAAAATATTGCTGAAGCGGAAGAAGTGAAACCGGTAAATTATCTTGAAGGGGCAAGTGATTTATTATATGGCAATGCTGCAGATTTTTATACCGCTCTTAACGGAGGATTAAAATTATACCTTTCGCAAAAACTGCATTTGCCTGTTGAAAGTATTAGCAAAAAAAATATTGCCGAATATCTGGATAATAAAAACATACCTACAAATACGGCGATTCAGTTACAACAAATAGTAAGTGATATTGAATTGCAGTTGTATGCACCTTTTTCTGCGGATGATAAACGGAAGGAGCTTTTAGAGAACGCAGCAACCATTATACAATTGCTGGAAACCTACCGGCATTAAGCTTCAGTAAATTTATAACCAATACCTCTTACAGAGTGAAAGTGTGTAGGGTTGCGGCTGTCGTCTTCAAAATATTTTCTGAAATTAAGGATGAAATTATCAATGGTTCTGGTAGTGGGATAAACATTATATCCCCAAACAGACTGCAATATTTTTTCGCGGGTTACCACTTCGTTTTTATTTTCTACCAGCAGTTTCAGCAGCATGGCTTCTTTTTTGGTAAGCATTACAATCTCACCGTTTTTGGTGTGCCCTTCCAGCGCCTTGAAATCAATCTTGTTTTTGCCAAATTCATACACTTCGGGTAAAGGCTGTTTGGCGCTCATGCGCTCGCTTTTTTTAATGAGCTTACTCACCCTTAATAATAATTCTTCTAGATTAAAAGGTTTTGTAAGATAATCATCAGCACCTTTTTTTAATCCCAGAATTCTGTCGGCACTGCTGTTTTTAGCACTTAATATTAAGATGGGAATGTCATGATTTTGCAAACGGATGGTTTCGCAAACAGTAATGCCGTCAATTTCGGGCAGCATTACATCCAGTATGATGAGGTTAAAAAATTCATGCTGCACAATTCTCAATGCTTCGGCACCGTCGTATACTCCGGTTACTTCATAGCCTTCCAGTTCCAGATTCAGCTTTAATGCTTCCTGAAGATTTTCTTCATCTTCTACCAGCAGTATTGAAAATTTTGTATCCACTCTATTCATTTTTTAAATCTGATGATTGTAATGTAATGGTAAAAATACAACCCGAAGGAATATTGTCTGTCACAGAAATGTTACCATTATGCTCCAGTACAATTTTTTTGGTAAGAAATAAACCCAGGCCGGTGCCTTTGGCGGCTTTGGTAGCTGCATTGCCTACCCGGTAAAACTTATCAAATATTTTTTTCTTTTCTTCTCCCTCTATTCCCTTGCCTTCATCTTTAACCTGTATGGTAATTGCATTGTCTTTTTGCGACAACAATATTGTTATGGCAGTTTCACGGGTTGAATATTTTATGGCATTATCTAAAAGATTATTGATTGCCATTTGCAGCAGCAGCCTGTCTCCATGCACATAAATATTTTCCTGAATGTGGGAATGGATTTTTTTACCGGCAAAACGGGTGGTAAAATCCTGTACACATTCCTGTGCCAGTTCAGTTAAACTAATCTCTTCTTCACTCATATGAAAACCCTTGGCTTCAATCTGAGAAGACAGCAGCATATTATTGCAGAGGGTATTCATGCGGTTGGCTTCCTGTAATGTGGTTTGAATCAGCCGTTCCCTTTGCTGTTCGTCGAGTTTTCGCTTTTGTAAAGTTTCCAAATTAAGTTTGGCAACAGC